>JBFYSP010000085.1:0-18027 GCA_041301395.1 Anaerolineae bacterium | reverse complement strand
TGCTCTCCATCAAGCTGAAGATCCACCCTCTGATCGTTACCCTTGGCACCGCTGCGATCTATAAAGGATTGGGATTCATCATCGCCAGTTCAAGGAACATCATGGGCTTTCCCGATTTTTTTCGGTTTTTTGGCCAGGGATACATCGGTCCAATCCCGGTGCCCATTGTCGTCATGATTATTGTGGCCTTGATCGGCAACTTTGTCCTGGTGAGAACGTACTTCGGAAGATATACCTTTGCTTTAGGTGGTAATGAGGAAGCGGCGCGCCTCGCCGGGGTCAACACCAACCGGATGAAGGTGACGCTTTTCGCGATCTGTGGTTTTATTTCAGCCATTACATCTATTCTGTTGCTCTCCAGGGTTTTTGCGGGCCAGACATCCACCGGTGCAGGCATCGAGTTCGATTGTTTGACTGCGGCTTTGTTGGGGGGTGTCAGCTTCAAAGGGGGTGAGGGCACGATTTTTGGCCTGATTACCGGCGTGCTGATCATTGGTGTGCTCAACAATGCCATGCAGCTCGCCAGCTTCCCCGATTTTTCTCAGAATGTGGTCAAGGGCGTCGTGCTCTTAGCAGCAGTTGGTTTTGACACATATCAGAAAAACAGGAAAGCCAAAGAGACCGTTGCAAGAGTAGCAGCCTGAAAACGTAGAGAATGTAAACCCATGAATGATCAACGCCCACCTATGCCACCTCCGCACTATGCAATCCAGGATATCCATCCAGCGGCCAATACGGATCACATCAAACGCAAATTTTTGGATATTCCATATGCCAGCCTTTCCCCGGCACAAAAGCTGGATATTTATTTACCGGAGGATAGTGCTAAGCCCTTCCCGGTCATTGTATCCATACACGGGGGAGCGTTCATGGGCTGCGACAAAGCCGACATGCAGGTTTTACCGATGCTGGAAGGATTGGCCCGGTGGTATGCGGTTGTGGCAGTCAATTACCGGTTGAGCTGGGAGGCTAAATTCCCTGCCCTGGTGTGTGATGTCAAAGCTGCCATACGTTGGATCCGAGCCAACGCGAAGAGTTTCAACCTGGATCCGCAGCGGATAGCCGCCTGGGGTGGCTCTGCCGGGGCGTACCTTTCTTCTATGCTGGGTGTTTCTGATGGAATTTCAGAATTAGAAGATCTGGGCCTTGGGAACCCCGAACAACCCAGCCATGTTCAGGCAGTTGTTGCCTGGTTTGGCCCAACAGATTTCCTTAAGATGGATGAGCAGCTGGCTGCTTCTGGCCTGGCGCCGATGGAAGACCAACGGCATAATGGAGCTCATTCACCCGAATCTTTGCTTCTTGGACAGCAAATTACAGAAGTGCCCGATCGGGTTAAAGCCGCCAATCCGGAAACGCATATTCGCCCCAATGCACCTCCCTTTTTCATCCAGCACGGCACCCGGGATCCAGTCGTCCCTGTGCAGCAATCAATAAATTTCGCCGCTAAACTCGAAGCGGTCATCGGGAAAGGCAAGATCCATCTCGAGCTGCTTGAAGGGGCCGAGCATGCAGACCCAAAATTTGAGACCTCTGAAAACCTGGTAAAAGTATTTGCATTTCTAGATAAATATTTGAAGGAAAATCCCCTAAATCAATAAAACAACTGCCACGAGCTGGGGTGTTGATTCGTCGTCGTCCGTGACCAACGAAATTATTGACCTGCTCTTATATCTCCCACTTAGCCCGGCTCCAAAGAGGTTATAATTCAGCGAAATTTTCCGATTTATCCAATCAAGGAAAGCAAACCATGGATACATCTTTAGGAATTCTCGCTGGAATCCTGGTGCTGGGTCTGGTCCTCTTGCTGGTATTTCTTTTTGAATACCGCATCCGCCAGCCAGATATGATGGTTTTATATGAGAGTAAAGGGCGGCTTTCCGTGCGCAGCGGACGAATGTATCCGCGCCATATGAGCCTGCCGCTGAAGCGCACCACCAGCCCATTCCAACTGACCGTCCTGGCGACGGCGATGGGCAACCTGGGCGTGAATATCAAGCTTGCCGGCTCTGTTGCTCCCGCCCAGGAGCACTTGCAGGCGTTAATCCGCGTCGGAGGCTGGAACAGCGAAGTCATTGCCCGCGCCGCCGATGAGGCCCGCATCTTGCTGGAAGCGCTGGTCAAAGAGCATGCGGAACATTGCGAGATTCACGATCTCTCCTCGACGGGAATAGTGGAATTTGTAAATGGGCGAGCAGACCTGTTCAAAGAGAAATTTGGTGTCGAGCTGGTCGCGCTGGTTGTGCAATCATTGGAAGCAACTGACTCCGAGATTGCGGATGCCCTGCGGCAGCAAGAACAGGCTCGCCTGCTTGAGCAGACTGAACGGCTAAACAACCAGGCACGCGTGGCAGCCGCCAAAGCCAAATTCCAGGCGGATGAAGAGATCGCTGCTATGGACCATACCCTGGAGCTGAAGAAAAACGAGCTAAAGAAGCTGGTGCTCGAGCAGGAAGCTGCCCTGGCGCAGCAGCGGGTTGAGGAAGAGCTGGTGCGAAGCCGCCTGCGACTGGAATTCGAAAGAGAAGAATTGGAGCTCCTCAAGAACAACCCTGAGCTGCTGATCTTAACACCCCAGGCGGCACGCCTGGCGGAAGCCAGCCAGGGCTTAAAAAACGCCCGCACGATCATTTCTCTCACACCGCAGGAGCTGGCGCCTGGGTCGGAGCTGCTCACCCTGTTCCAGAACCTGCTGCACAAGGCCATAGAAGCCAAGAACGACAAGAGTGAATGATGGCATCGCCTGATCCCCTGGCTTTGTTTCGCCTGAAACAAAGCCGGGTTGCACGTGTTTCAGAGATCAGCGAAACGACCGCCGCTGCACCGGTCCCCCCGGAAGAGCGGGTCAATTTCCATATTGGCAACCCGCTGCAAGACCCAAAGCTCTCATCCGCTTTCCTGCGCATCGCCCTCGGCCTCGATGTAAACAGGCAGGATTTGCACGATGCGGCGCCGGAGGCCATCCTGGAAGCCCTGGGATGGCAGCCTGTCGATAAGCCAAAGCTCGAATTCCTGATCCGCGCCATCCAGAAAAGCACACCCTACATGCCGCGTGGGGGTTATACCCAGAAGGCGCCGCATGCGTTGATCCGAGCTTTCTGCACCTACCTGGAGAATCAACAGGAGCCCCTTCACTACAACACCGGGGAGAAATCCGGAAGGCGGGAGATCATCCTGGCCTCCGGAGGAATCAGCGAAACACTGCGGGTGGTGCTGCGCGCGCTGTCCGATTACCTGCAGGTCACCCCGGCACGCATCCTGTGCTACCGCCACGCAATATCCCTGCCGGAGAGCTCGTTCCCAAACCTGCATATTACTGCTCTGGCAGACGACGAGCGAGCAGCCTATCAACAGATTGAGGGTTTCGCCACCCAGCAACCGCCGGTGCCGACGTTTTTGATCGTGGGCAGCATGCTGCGCGAAGAAACGCGCCACCGGTTGCGCCTGCTGAGCACTACAACTCCACTCTTTTTCATCGAAGCGAACAATGCCCCTAACCATCTATCCCTGGCCCGAGAAGCAAAATTAGTCCAGCGGGTTATCCGCTTGCTGACGCCGGCTATCTTCGCTTCTCGGTTGGATACTTTGTCGCCGGTCTTCATGGTTGGCAACGCGGATTTCCTGAGTGTGATCGAAAATGTGCATTTCAACCTGAAGGGTACACCATCCGCCTCCGAGATCGAATTCCTGAGCTTCCTGCTAGAACAGAACCTTGCCGATCTTCAACCGGAGCCGGTTCCCCTGGAAATCGACCAGAGCGAACCCTGGCCGGAAAGCCCGGGGATAGGCGGCTCACCGGAATCCGCTTTTTCCGAGCTAACTGCCCGGATCGGGGCTCATCTTGATCAGGTGGTGGCTCGCCATGCGCAGCGAGTGGAGCATGCCCTGGATTCCCTGGAACAGAAAACCTCTCTGGTTTCCGAGATCGTCGAACACAGGTGGAAGGCCGGCTTGAGCGATGAGTTTGCCGACCTGGATAGCCGCGAGCTTCTACAGCAGCTGATCGAGAAAGCCCATGAACCGGACTGGTGCCGGTCGCTTGAGCGGAGCTTCTTGAGCGCCTTTATCCAACACCAGCCCCAATACCGGCCTGAAGCCTGCCTGGTCGCCAGTGGATCCTCCCGCACGGCTTTGGGCATCCTGGGTTTTCACTGCGGGATTACCGATGTCGTCATTGCCGATTTGAGCTGGTCTTACGAACAGTGCTTTCCCCGTGTACACGCCGTACCCCTCAAAGAGAACCTGGTTTTAGATGTGGATGGGATCATTGCAAAAGTGCAGGCGCTTTGCCAGGCAGATCCGCACTGGCCGGAGTATGGCGCAGTTGCGATCAACAATCCACATAATGCTACCGGGCGAATTTTTGACGAGCAGGCGCTGGGCAAACTCATCGCCTTTTGCCTGGAACATCATATTTACGTCATCGACGATCTGGCCTACCAGAATGTCGCCCCGGTTGAGACTTTGCCATTCATCAAAACTGTCCGGCAAATTGCCGGAGATCTGATCCACACCGGCGTTCTTGGGGAAGCGAGCGCCAGCCGGCTGATCACAGTCCACTCAATGTCCAAGACGGACTGCCTGGCCGGGGCCAGGTTAGCGGTAGTGGAAATTGTTGATGAGGATTTACGACAGCGCTTCCAGGCGATTAACGGCTTGATCCAACCAAACCTGGCAGCGATTTTTATCTGCTACCTGTTTTATAGGGGACCGGTGCAAGCCGCCCGGACATACTGGCAATTGCGGAATGTGCTGTTCTATGAAAGAACGCAGGCCATCCTCTCCGCCGGGCAGAATCTACCCGCCGACCGCAACCCATTCGGCCTGGCGATCATCCCGCCCACCGGCAGCATGTACCCGCTGCTGAGCATCGAACGTCTGCCGGCCGGTTTATCGCTGGATTGGCTGGCTTCTTCATTGGCGCGGCGCGGGATCGGCCTGCTTCCGTTAGCAACCTTTGCCCGCACCGAAGAGGGATTTGATATGGGCAGGCGGACTTTCCGCCTGACCCTGGGCGGCTCAGATCATACGCAGGCATTGCTGGCAAAGACCCGCCGGCTGCTGATCGATATGAACCGGATGATCGCCGAGGAAGAAGCGCGCTTCAACCGCAAGCAGCTAACCATCCGCATCCCGGCGATGGCTTCCGGTCACTCGGCCGAGCGTCTGGCCTTATGGGAGGATACTGCGCGGCGTGTCCAGCAGTCGCTGGAGAGCGAGCAAGCCTTCCCACAATTTTCCACGCTCCCCCAACTGGATGCGCGTGCTCTGCGCACCGAATTCTTACAGGCCTACCTCCCGGGGCGTCTGGAAGTCTTCCGCACCCGCTATCTGGACCGGGCAGCCATCAGTGATGAATCATTGCAGCGAGCGCTGCGGGATGGCGGAAGCTGGCTTGGGGAGCGGCTGGAAGGCGAATTCATGAAGGATTCGCTGCAGCGGCGCCAGGCTCTGTTCCGCTCGCGCAGCTTTGACCGCACAGTCCACCCGACACAGCGCTACTCGCTGGCGGCAGAGATAGCCCTGGATGCCATCATAGCCAAATTGGTAGCACGTCGGCCTGTTGAGCCGGACCTGGTAAAAAATGCCGGCCGGCAAATGCTGCAGGAATTTCTCGGCCAAAATGTGAGCATTAATTCGCAGCAAGAAGCTGACGAAATCCTGCTGGACCTTGACGTTCTGGTCGCCGGCGAGGCCTACACCCGGCTTTTCGCTGACCCGCCCTTGACAACCTTCCTGTCATTCTGGAGCGATTGGGATGGCAGCAACCGGCCTTCCGGGCAGGGGCACCACCTGATTGCATCGGTAGTCATGGAGAATGTGCGCCGCATGGCCGGCATCCTCAACCTGCTGCTGCAAACCGACCCGAATCTAGAGATCAACCCTCAACTACTAACCGAGCTCAAGTCACTGCCGCAGCGCAGCAGGCATTTCAAGGAGCTGCTAAACAATATCACGGTTTTAACTCACCAGCTGGAGCAGCGCTATCGGGGCATCCTCCCATTTTCTGTCGATGCCACTCCCTGGCAACAGTTTACTACCCGCCTGCACCTGCGCCGCGACCCGGCCAGAGTCCTCTGGCAGCACAATGACCACTATGAACAAAACATGCAGGATCTCAGGCGACAGCGCCGGGATATGCTGGAGAGCTACTTTGCGCTGAATAAACAACTGCGCAAGCAGCTGTTTGCCTTGATCCCGGCCATCCAGGCTAACCGCAGCGTAAAGCCCCTGCTGCGAGAAGCAGTTGGCTACCACGATCTCTTGCAGCGCATGGTGATCACGCCGCGCATCCACCAGGGCATGATCACCGCCCGCGACTCCTTCGCCATCAACACGACCGTGTACAACCTCCAGGAGATCAACTCCATCGCCGGGAAATACGGCAATCCAGGGATGACCCTCGGCCTGCAAATCAGCCTGTCCTCCCAACCGGAAGCGCTGATCTCGCTGGACCGCAAGATGGGCATCCAGGCAGAACAGGTCCATCGCGAAAACCCTGATGTGGAGCTGCCTTCGATCTGGCTGATCCCTCTCTTTGAAGATATTGAAGCCGTGAACAACATCCCGTCCTTCCTGGACCGGGTGTGGGATTATGCCAACCAAAGCCGCCGCACAGACCAGTCACCGCACAGCCGATTTGAGGAGATGCTGGCGGAAATTTTTATCGCCGGCTCGGATTTGAGCCAGCAAATCAGTCAGGCGCACGGCGCCTATCAGTATCTTAAAGCCAAGTACAACCTCCAGATGTGGCTGGCTGACCACGGTGTGACCGAAGCAGTGCGGGTCAAGATCGGCAGCGGCGAGCCAATGCAGCGCCAAGGAGGCTATTATTCACAGATAGCCGGCCGGCCCGCCTTCCCCCGGCACAAAGCTAACCGGCGCCGGTTCTCCGCCTACCTGCCTGCCGCGGCCCAAAAGAGCACCGCCTATGCCGTCACACCACTGCAGGGGATTTTTCTAGGCGGAGATTTGCGTACCTTCCAGGGCTGCCTGTCCGAGCAGCTCCGCTATATCGCGGTGGACGATCTCGCCAATCTGCTGCATCATGTCCGTCAAACGCAGCAGTCGCATCGCAATAACCTGGTGCGCGCCGCCGAGACCATTGCCGAAAGCCGCCTGGGCACACAGAGCCGGACGATCCAGGAGCTGGAACGGCTAACCATTGGAGTCAACGATCCCATCTACGCCGGATTCCTGGAGGAGCTGACGGGACATTTCCGCCACATCCTTTACGGCCGCCCGGAGGATGTGATTGGCATCCATATCATCTCCTATTTCATCGGCCGGTCGATGCCCCAGCTGCGCGATCGCCCGACCTCCCGGCCACGCTACGCAGCTGGCGCGGAGCGCGGCCAGCAAATCCTGGCCAACATTGCTGAGATCATCCCTTTTTCGAAGCAAGGCAGCCTGCTGCGCGCCATCGCACACAACCAGGCGCAAACTAGCATCCTGGGCATCAACCAGCTTACCACGGGGTTGTTTCGCGCCCTGGAATACTATGCACAGAAGGCCTTCCCCGAAGCCGAACGCGACCGGCTGATCGCCGAGCGCATCCTGCCGCACCTGCCGGTCTACGAGATCCTGCATACCCTGCGCATCTATCAGGATTGGAAGGGCGAGTTCATCCAGCGTGTAGAAACAGCCTTCCCGGCCGGCAATTCGGCATTCGTCGCCTTGCGGGAAGATCAGGACGCGATGGAGCGGTTTTTGCCGTTATTCCAGCAGGAGCTGCTACGCCGGCACGGCTTAAGTGTCAGCGACTTTTTATCCAATGGCAAATTCATCCCCGAACTGCTGCCTGCCTTGCGGCCAGACCTGGCGGTACTGCTGCAAAATAACCTGTTCAACACCGACCCGCTCCCGTTGCTTAACGGCACAGCGGATATAGATTGGCGCAATCAGGTCAGTCGGCTGCTGCAGCTGCCGGAGCAAATACGCTATTGGCGCTCGATCATCTGGGAAGTATTGGAAGACTCAATTAACCAACGCGTCCAAAGCTTCACCGAGTTGGCCACAGCCCTGTATTCATTCTCAGCCACGCGTTCTTTCGGCCCTTCGCTGACCGCGCGAGGAGCGAAACTGCCCTCTGCGCTAGCCGATTTCATCCGCACCGCCCGGGCAGATGATGAAATGCGCCAGTTCCTGGTGGGAGCGGTCGAATACCTCAGCGCGTTTACCGAGGGGAGCATCGAGGTGCCCGTGAGCATCATCCGGGCGCTCAATGATGTCGAGCGCATTGCCCAGATCGAAGAAAGCACCCTGCCCGCTGAAAAGCAGGATGGGATTCGTTTTGCCGCCTTACAGATCGCCCGGCTGGCGGGAGATAATGGATAGGTGACTCCCTATATGCGCTGGCATATTTCACCGCTCAGGTGAGCTTTCCCCGCCCCTGTACCTCCCACACTAGCTCAACCACGCCGTCGCGCACGCCCACCAGTTGGTCATGTTGGAAGATGGTGAAATCGCCGTAACCGGCAATGAAGCTCAGCTTGTCCCCAACCTGAAGCTGCGGCGCGGCATCGTCCAGCGCAAGTACACCATGCTCGGCTGAGAGCGAAACCAAGCGGATGCCGGGCAGGTCTTTGGCCTCCGGCATCGAGATCTCACCGTTCATGGTCTTCCGCCCGGCATCAATCACCGCCCGACCGGCAGCCGGGCGGCTGGTAACGGTTGCCAGGATGCAGAGCGCTTCCTGCGTGCCTGCCCCCCACTTGCGGTAGGTGACGTCGCCGAAAATCGCCCCCCCGGCCTGCACTTCCGTCACGCCGGGGATGTGCGCCGTGATTGGGAAACTGCCGCTGCCCCCACAGCTGACGATCGGCACCTGCAAGCCGGCCTGGCGGCAGCATTCAGCCGTATCCACCAGCAATCCGACCGATGCTTCGCAACGGCGCCGCTTCTCTTCTGGATCGGCAATCCCCACCACGTGTCCTTCCCAGGCCATCAGCCCAGAAAATTGAACCCCTGGAAACTCCATCACCTGGTGAACAAAATCCACTACGCCCATCCCTGGCTCCAACCCGGCGCGATCCATGCCGGAGTTGACTTCAACCAGTACGCGCACCCTTACACCTGCATCCAAAGCGGCAGCAGAGATTTCCGCCACATTACTCAAATTGTCCACCGCAACCATCACATCGGATTGGCGCCTCAGGTTGACCAGCCGGGTGATCTTCTGCGCACCCACTACCTGGTTGGCAACCAGGATATCCTGGATGCCGGCTGCGGCCATCACTTCGGCTTCGCTCAGTTTGGCGCAGGTGATACCAATTGCCCCGGCCTGCAGTAGCTTCTGGGCAATCGCTGGAACTTTGATACCCTTGGTGTGCGGTCTCCAGGCAACTCCTGCATCCTTAAAGTATGCGACCAGGTAGCGAATATTGGCCTCCATCCGTTCCAGATCCACCCACAAGGCCGGTGTGTCCAACGCTGTAAGGGGTTTCCCAACTGCGTCCATCAGGCTAGCCTCCATGTCTCCGGACTATCCGCCCAGGCCGGTTGCCTGGGATGAGCTCCCCATCGCGGACTACGGGGACACCATTGACAAATACCTGTTCGATCCCAATCGGGGGCAGGCGCGGCTCCAGGAAAGTCGCTCGGTCCGCGATAGTCTGCGGGTCAAAGACTACCAGGTCGGCAGCCTTGCCCTGGCGTAGATGCCCCCGGTCATTCAAGCCAAAGCGCATGGCTGGAAAGCCGGATGCCCGCCGGATGGCATCTTCCAGGCTCAGCCAACCTTTTTCACGCACATAAGTACCCAGCAGACGCGGGTAGGTGCCCCAACCGCGTGGATGCGTAAAGCGCCCACGATAAATCCCGTCAGTGAGAATCATCTGCAATGGGTGAGTCAATGTATAGCGCATGCGCGCTTCATTTGCCTCCATATCCCCACCCCAAGGGTAGATAAGTACCGGGGCCAGTTCTTCTTCCACCAACAAATCGCACACAAAATCAACAAAACTCTGCCCGGTCTGACCGCTTTCTTTCCATGCCTGGCGGACAGGCACTCCTTCCATCCACTTATTTTTTGGCTGACTCAGGCTGGCGAAATACGCCGGGCTATCTTCCGGCAATTTCCAATCCAGCGTCCGCCTCACCACCTGGCGCGCTTCAGGCCCTTTCAATTGATCAGCCACCTGGTCCGTGCTGGATACGATGAAAGTTCTGGGCAGTGTGAACGTGAGGAAAGTGCAGCCGGCCATGTAGGGATAGGAATCGAAGGTAATATCAATCCCGCGTGCCCGGGCGGCTTCAGTGCTGGCAAAGATTTGCGGCGTGCCCGAGAAATGTGAGATGTGCACCCCAATCCCCGCCTGCTCGGCGATGGCTACGGTTTCCGCGATCGCCGCTTCGCGCGCTTCATCATCATAACCGCGGATATGGGCAGCATACACGCCCCCGTACTCCGCAACAATCCGGCAGAGCGTCACCAGCTCGCGCAAGTCCGATTGTGCCGCTGGGGCATAATCCAGTCCGGCGTTCAGCCCTACCGACCCGGCCTCCATGCACTCGCGGGCCAGCCGGCCCATCGCGGCCAGTTCTTCCTCCGAAGCCGAACCGGGCGCCCAGCCCTTGACGGCCAGGCGCAGTGCGCCATGCGGCACCTGGGGTACGATATTGTTATACACCTGCCCTTCAAAGCGCTGCAGGTACTCGGCAAAGCTACCCCAATCCCAGCCAACGTCGGCATCACCATAAATTCCATATAAATAACGCCGATACTCTGCCAGCCTCTCGGCCGGGAGAGGCGCAAAACAAAAGCCATCCGGAGCAATCAGCTCGGTAGTAACCCCCATCCGCACGCCGGCGGTATGCTCACCTGCCAGCATAGCCAGTTCCGAATGGGTATGAACGTCGATAAAGCCCGGACAAAGCACCTTGCCAGCCGCATCGATTACCTGATCGGCCTGCGCCTCCGGATTATGGTCAATCCAGGCAATTCGCCCTGCTTCGACAGCCAGGTCACCGCGGTAACTCGGATTTCCGCTGCCGTCAACGATCCATGCATTTCGAATGATCAGGCTCAGCATAAACAATCTCTTATTTCGGCCTGGTAGGGACACCCCACAAGTCGCGGGCTACATCCTGCAGCCCCAGGCGCGTCAATACCTCCGCGGTAGGAATGGCTGCATCCAGCGTCCAGCCCATCTCTTCCAGATGCTCGCGAGCCATGGCTTCTATGTTTAGCGTCACGCCGGCCGTTGGCCCATCCGGCAGTGGCGGTCGGCCGAAGGCCCGCCCAGGGACCGGCTGCTGTAGCGGGTTGATCCCCTCCCGCACGTTGAAAGCCTGCCGAATATTGGCGACGCGCTCCCCCACCTCCAGCATATCCTGGACATTGAAAGATCTCCCAGTCACCGCGCTGAGAAAATCGGGGATAAATGTTACATGCGTGGAAAGATAGCCGAACAAACAGGTGCCCGCAATGGCGTTGACGTGGTGCAGGCAGCTGGCTTCTTTCACCCAACGGCCACGCCCTTCCTGCTGCATCGGCTCATCCCCAAAAATCGGGCGCTTGGATGGAAAACCCGGAGGCACGTGATACTGGCAGGCCTGTGTATGTCGGCCTGGTGTGGCATCCATCTGGTAAATCACGCCCATCCCCGGTTCAAAGCGAGGATCATGATAGGCTAGTTCCTCGCCTCCACAATGGATCGCAAAAGGCTCGGAGGCTGGACCCAGGCGTTCGGCTGCTTGTTTGACTCCTAAGGCCAACAGGTCGCCGATATCTTCCCGCATCGCGATTTTCTCCAGCAGCAAGTTGATCGCCCGGTGATCGCCCCAGTTCAACTCGATCCCACCAGTATCTTCCTTCGTGATTAATCCATGCTCGTAGCACTCGAAGGCAAACGCAACACAGCCGCCAGCCGAGATGCTATCCAATCCCAGGCGGTTGCATAATTCGTTGGATTTGATAATCCCTGGGTAGTTATTATTAAGCAACATGGTGCCAAACGCCGAGGCAGTTTCATACTCGGGCTGGTGTGCTTCAACCACCTGGCCTTCATATTCAATTTGACTGGTTCCCCAGCAAGAGATGGGGCATTTATAGCACGAATTGCGTTTGACACGGAACTTGAGCAGCTCTTCATATTCCAGCGGACTGGCGTCCGGGAAATGGTCGGTGCTGACACCCCAGTTGCGGGTGGGCGAATCGCCGTTGCGAGCCCCCGAAGGGGTATAACCGGGTGTGCCGGTTTCTCGATAAAAATTAGAAGAACCTACCCCGCTGGTGATTTCTTTAACATATTTTCGGTTGAAAGCCTTCACCGCATCCGGATCAGCCAGGGGAACTGGCAACGTGCCGCGCACCGCCACCATTTTCAAGCGCTTGGAGCCCATCACAGCCCCCAGCCCGGAGCGGGCAGCTATGCGGCCTTTACAGTGAACGACCCCCGAGATCAGGGACAGTTTCTCTCCGGATGGCCCGATACAGGCCGCTTCGAACTCCTTGCCAAGCTCAGTTTTGACCCAATCCTCAATCTGGTAGGTATCCATCCCCCATAAGGAGGTGGCGTCGCGCAGCTCAGCTTTCCCATCTTCAATATACAAATACACCGGCCGTTCAGAGATCCCGCGAAAGAAGACGGCATCGTACCCGGCCCGTTTGAGCGCCGGGCCGAAGAAACCGCTGCCATTGGCATCCCCCCAACCCCCGGTCAGCGGTGACTTGCCCACCACCGTCCAGCGCGTACCGGTCGGTGCCAGCGTGCCGGTGAGCGGGCCGGTGGTGATGCCCAGGATGTTTTCGGGGCCGAGCGGATCGACATGTGGCTTCATGCGGTCGTACAGCACCCGGCAGCCCATCCCATAGCCGCCAATGAAATCACGTAACATTCCCTCGTTGGGCGTTTCCTCCTGCATATCGCCATTCTGCAGATCCACCCACAAGAACTTCCCCATGTAACCGCCTAGATTGAGCGCGTTAGACATAGAATCTCCTCTCAGTCATCTAATGGAAAGCGCAAGCCCCATTTAAATCCGCCATCCACCCGCAAATCAATGCCGGTGATATAGTCCGCATCCGCGCTAGCCAGGAAAGCTACCGCCTTGCCGATATCCTCCGCTTTTCCCAGCCGGCCTAGAGGGATGCGCGAAGCGGCAATCTCCAGGCGCTCATCGCTGGTGAAGGAACGTGTGCCCGGTGTTTCGGTCAACCCGGGATGAACAACATTGACAGTGATCTGGTATTGGGCAAGCTCGACTGCCAGCGTGCGTCCCAGCTGAGTAACAGCGGCTTTGGCCATGTTGTAGGCAGCGCTGTTGCGCACCGCTAGTTCTTCATGCACCGAGCTGATCAGGATGATTCTGCCGCCCGGCTGCCCCTGGTGGGTCTGGCGAACCATCTGCTGGGCGGCCATCTGGCAGGTATGAAATGCGCCAAACTGAGTTACCTGAATAGTACGGAACACATTCTCCCAGTTGGCATCCACGACGGGTTCCGGAATGGAGATACCGGCATTGGCCACGCAGATATCCAACCGACCAAAACGCTCCAGCAAACCGGTAAATATCCCAGATAGAGCTTCCCGATCGCCCACATCCGCCTGCCAGTAAGCCGCCTGCTGCCCCAACCGCTGGATAGCAGCCAGGGTATCCTGTGCATCCTCCAGGCCGGCAATATCATTCAAAGCCAGGTCGGCGCCCTCGGCAGCCAGGGAGACTGCAATTCCCTGTCCCATGCCGCGTGCCGCCCCGGTAACCAGCGCTACCTTGCCCTCCAGGCGCTTCATATCTTTATCTCCTCCTGCCCGAGGTTTACGGATTGCAGCCGGACTACCTGGTGCTGATCCACCTCGGTCACATACAGGCTCGAGCCCCAAAATGCCAGGTTGGTTGGTTTCTGACCCCCAGCCGGCAGCTCGTCGATCACTACGCCCTGCGGATCAATCACAGCCACGCAGCCTTTGCCAAAATGGGCCACATACAGGTTGCCATCTACCCCGAATGCCATCCCGTCCGGTCCCAGGCCGCCTTGCAAATTCGCAAAGACCCGGCGGGATTTCTCGTGCCCATTGCTGTCCAGCTCAAACAACAGGATCCGGTTGGGGTAAGTTTCGGCCAGGTAAAGCGCTTCTCCATGCGGGGATAATGCCAGGCCGTTGGGGAACTGGAAGCCACCGGCAAACAGCTCCACTTCCCCATTCACCCGCAGGATATAAACATTTCCGATCGGGTGTTCTGGGTCGGAGCCTTTCGGATCGGTGAAATACAGGTCTCCGTTGGGGGCGAATGCCAGGTCGTTTGGCCCGCGGAACTTCTCCCCATGCCACTCCGCCGCCATGACCGTCACCTCACCTTCGGAGGTGATAGCCAGGATGCCCAGGTCGCCATCCGCTACAAATAAGCGCCCATCGGGGTGAAATTTGGAGCCGGTGGGCACCCCGCCGGTATGGACAAACAGGCTGAGCTCGCCGGCTTGGGTCAACCGGTAGATATTTCCGGCATCCCAATCTACAAAATGAAGCACCCCCTGGGGCGAAAAACTGGGGCCTTCGGGGGACTGCAACCCGCTGGCGACTACAATAGACATTAGCGTACTTGCCATAACGTTTCTTCCTCGCGAATATCTTCCTCGATCAAACCGGCCTGCAATAAATCCTGAGCGACATCCGGCAGCCCAAGGTGGCGCAGCTTGTGAGCAGTTGGCCGCCCGCTCTCGATATCCCAGCCACGACCGCGGTAATAAGCCTCCAGCAGCTGGAGAAATTTATCTACTTCCAGCCCCTTCTTCTCACTTCGCAAAGGATTTTGCCACCATTCCAGATACTGGAAATATGGAATGACGGTTTCATCATCCCGGCGATGACGCAGGAAGTTGCGCACCTGGATAGCGCGCTCCAGATTAAAGCCTCGCTCGCAGGCCAGATCAAAGTCCATGCGGGTCATTGGAGAGCCGGTGGCCGAAACGAACAGGTGGTACTCAATGTCCGGCCCCCACATTTCGCCTGCATAGGCCATCCCATCCGGGCTGTTGTAGCTCAAGAGCATCGGGAAGACATTATCATCGACCGGGACTGAGTCTTTCATGATGCTGCGATGGCCATTCCAGATCGCAGCTAGCTGCTTGTCCTCGTAGTCGCTAAGCGGGTCGACGGCTCTCTGGCTGCCGTACAGCCGCTCCCCTGCCGCTTTGATCTTATCCCAGCCCAACCCTTTTTGCTCGTCAAGGAAAGGCGACCAGTGCATGGTCATCATCGTGTAGCTGTGCGAGCTGCTAAAGGGATCGCGCACATCCACAGCCCACTGCAAGGCGGTGGTCAACCAGAAGGGATAGACGATGCGGTTGCCGCGATCGCCATGCCCATCCCAGTGCCCGGCGCTGCCCCAGGCAGCATATAACGGCCGGGCCAGTTCTGCCCCAAACCCCAACAGGTCTGGGGCGCGCTTGCCGCCTTCCGCCAGGGCATCTCCCATCCCCTGGCGATAGGCAATCGAGTGCAGCAGTGTTCTCCAAAAGACCGGGTCATTAAAGTCTATCGGGCGCCCGTTATACTCGCCAATCAAGCCAGCTTCCAGGCAGAGGCGCAGCCAGGGGACGATACCCAGCAGCAGGTCCCATTGGTTCAATCCATAATTATCGGTGAAGTGGCGGATTTCAAACGCCGATTCGAAATCCAGATTCCAATCATAAAACGAATTCGGGATGCCGGGAATAAAGTTCGAGACGCAATGGAACTGCCCGGCAACTTTCTCGCCGCTCAAAGCACCTTCGACTTCATAAAAGCGGCAGCCTGTGCCGCAGCGCATCCCGCACTGCTGGGTACAGGCCTGCCAGCGCTGTTTGTATTTCTTCACCCGCTGGGGTTCCAGCTCTGCACCTGCAAAACGATTGCCGGTGCGCGCTTCCTGGAGCACGGCGTTGCAACGTTCTTTGAACTCCTGAGGCCGGGCGATGTACACCGGGCCAACCCCGCGCACAGCAATCGCCTTCAGGTTCTTGGAGCCCATCACGGCCCCGAAGCCGCCCTGCCCGGCGGCCGACTCGGTCTCGGTTGATATAATGGCAATGCGGCTCAGGTTCTCGCCGGCCTGCCCAATCGTCAGGATGCGAATATCATCGCCCAGTTCGGACATGAGCGCTTTTTGTGTATCGATCGTCCCCAGACCCCACACCGGGCTCGCATCCAGGAAGAGAACGCGCTCTTCGGTAATGAAGAGGGTCACCGGTTTATCGGCCTTGCCCTGGATCACCAGCCCATCGTAGCCGGCATACTTGAGGGAGGGTCCCCAATGTCCGCCCAGGTTGGAACGGCTGTACCATTCATGCGGCCAGCCCTGCGGACTGAGCCCGCTGATCGAAGTCCGTCCCGAGAAGGGCGCCGTGGTGCCGCTCAGCGGTCCGGTGAAGACCATCAGCAGGTTTTCCGGATCCAGCGCCTTCACGCCGGGAGGAATAGACTCCCAGGCGATGCGCGCCGCCATTCCCCGCCCGCCGATGTACTGCTCTCCGTATCCTTCGGTGTCAAGCGTATGAACCCGGCGTTCGCCCAGGTCAACCCACAAGATTTTACCTACCCAGCCATGACTCCTGCTCATCGGTGCCTTTCCTAGTTAACTTGCCAGCCTATCCCGGCGCAATTCGGATAACTAATGCTCCGGTCGGGCAAGCCTGGACACACAGGGGGTCGCCCAGGCAAAGCTCGCATTTAATGACATGACCATTCAATGAGTTGACAAACAGGGCATTAAATGGGCAGGCCGGGATGCAATCCTGGCAACCATCGCACAAATCCGCATCGATTATCCAATACCCATCCGGAGCCTGCCGGATGGCACCCAGTTTACAGGCCAGCGCACAGGGCGCCTTCCCGCACTGCCGGCAAATCCCAATCTCATTTACGGCATCAAATGGTTTAAGCACGACCTGCACACGGGCTGCCGCCAGGCTGATATAGGATTCATTGGCAAAAGAGCAGGTAGTCATGCAGGACAGGCATCCGCTGCATACTTTTGGATCAACTCGCAATTGGATCTTGTTTGGCATTGGCTAGTACGCCTCTTGATTAATCCAAATTGTCGTCCCTGGGTGTAGTGGCAAGTTCAAAAAAGTCCACCTACCCAATTAGGTCTCCGTTGCTTCCCAAACACGAATCGCTGCCAGGATTCCGTGTGTAATTGCGTCCACACGCATCGAGAGCGGTCTCTCCATCGGCGATTCAGTGCCGTATCCGATCCCGAACAGCGCGCCGTAGTCCATGCAATTGTAACCCTCACCGCGCTGTAAACCATCCATCCAGAACATGCCGGGGATGCGCGGCTCGGGCTGCAGCCAATCCGGCGTGTAATTCTTGCCCGTGGTGGCATCCGTAGCCGCCCATTCCTCGTAGCTCGTCACCGGGTAACCACGCTCGTTCACATAATCAAAGAAAGCCTTAGTCATGGCAAAGACGCGTTCAGGTTCCCGGTGCTTGTTTACCGGCATCCAAAATCCCCGGCCATTGCCCTCATGCAAATCCAGGGTTAACCCCGGTCGGATCTCTTGCATCAAGCGATCCACGGCAGCCACTTCTTCCGGGGCATCCTGCCGGCCAAACAGGCGATTCAGGTGCATCCACTCGCCGCGCTCAGTAACCAGGGCATGCCAGCAGCGCCCAAGCTCGCCGGTACCCTCGACATCCGGCATGGACTGCAGCAGCATGACTCTTTTTCCTCGCAGTGGTTCAACCACAGCGGGCTGATCTTGCGCCAGCGAGAGCATGCGTGAATGCAAGTACGTAAAAGCCGTCTCGCTGGGGAGCTCTGGCACAGACCATAAGAACCCAATCTCACCTAACCGGAATAACCGCGCCGAATCATCGCCCCATATCCGTTGGGCGTTAGACTGCAGAAATTCAAGTGCGCCGGCATGGCTGGATACTTCCACAGGCATCCCGGCTGCAAAACTCAAGCAGTGCTGGTCGCCGGAAAAACCGAAGGGGTCACGCAGGGGAAATATGTGCACTTCGAAATCCGTATCCAGGCCATGCAGCAGATTCAGCGCGGCATGCACGCCGGCCGTTTCGTTGCAATGCGCCCCCGCGG
>JBFYSP010000200.1:0-42340 GCA_041301395.1 Anaerolineae bacterium | reverse complement strand
CCTGGGAGATAGAACGAAATTCGGATTTTGTTAAAGTGCATTGGCAATTCACCACTAGTGATGCGCGGATCAAACTACGTCATCTCTATCCAAGAATTCACGATTGACAGACTACTCAGTGATCTTTTTAGATTTTCAGTGATTCAAACTTCGTTTTCAAAATCAGGGCGTCGTCTTCCATCGCCGGGCTCTCGCACAGGATGCGTCCCTGGCAGCCCAGATTATCCAGCGCTTGGAACAAGGCTTTCAGATCCAGGTCGGCTTCTTCAACCGGCAGGTGTTCTTTCTCCCCTTTGGGACCGTAGGCAATCCCCGAGAGGTGGATATGTAAATTCTGCAGCGCGGCTTCACCCAGCGCCTCTGCATACATTTCCAGCACCCGATTCCACTCATCGTAGGTATTCATCGAGCCGTCGCCGGGGCGGGCGTGCAAATGGGCAAAATCCAGGCAGGGCAGCACGCCTGGGATGGCCTGGCTCATTGCCAGGGTATCTTCCAACGAGCCGAGCATAGCCGATTTACCCATCGTCTCGGGGCGCAGCGTAACCGGGTTGCCGGCCAATTGTAATTCCTCCACGCAGCCGGCCAACCGCTGGATGGCCTTGGGCAGGACTTCTTCCGGCGGCAACCCGAAATACGAACCGGGATGGAAGATGATATCGCTCGCCCCGGCCAGGTTACCGAAATAGGCCGCGTCCATCAGGCGCTTGCGCGACTTGGGCCACTCCTCCTCATCGGCGTTCAGGTTGATGAAATACGGCGCATGTACGCTGATCAGCACATCCTGCTCCTGCCCGGTGGCCCGGATGTCGGCGCAGGTTTGTTCGCTTACCCGTACCGATTGCACCCAACCCAGCTCCAGGGCATTCAGGCCCAGCTCGGCTAGGCGCAGGACAGCCCCCACGCTGCCGCCCGGCTTTTTTGCGATGGATTTTGGGGCGCCGACGGTGCCAAAACGGAATGCTGTAGTGGTCATGAATACCTCTCAGTTGTATGGGTGGGTTTTGCCGATTCGGTTGCCGGTGTCAGGAGGCCAGCAGCGTTTGGATTTGCTGCCAGAGCGGAGGTCCAAGCACCAGCAGGCCGATGAGCACTGAGCTGGCAGAGGCAATCAGCACGGCTGCCGCGCCAACATCCTTGCAAGTTTTGGCCAGCTGGTGCCGATCCGGGCTGGCCAGGTCGACGACTGCCTCCAGTGCGGTATTCAGAAACTCGGCCGTCCATACCATCGTTATAGCAATCAGGATCAGCGCCCACTCGATGGTGGACAGCTTAAGCCACAGCGATACGATCAAGACGGCGATGCTGATCACGGTATGGATCCAGGCGTTCTGCTGGGTGCGAATGACATACCACCACCCGGTGAAAGCATAGTGGAAAGAACGACCACGGGTCCATAAAAAATGGCGCATGCTTTATTCGGAGGCTGGCGCTGTGATCTGGCAGCCCAGCAGGGTCAGGATTTCCGCCTGGCGGCCCCACATGGCAGCCTTATCCTGTGGATTGGCATGGTCGTAACCCAACAGATGCAGGACGCCATGCACGGTCAGCAGCTGCAGCTCGGCCTCCACGCCATGTCCTCCGGCGGCGGCCTGGGCCTGCGCCCGGGGCAGCGAGAGGATCACATCCCCCAGGTACAGGCTGCCGCTGTCGGGGTCGAGCTCATCGGCGGGGAAGGAAAGCACGTCTGTGGGAGCATCCACCCCCAGGTACTGTCGGTTGAGCGTGTGCAGCTCGCTGTCATTACTGATGACAATCGTCAACTCCAGGTCTTCGCCAGGGCGAACCAATTCCAGGGATTGCCTGGCTGCCGATTCGAGCAAGAGTTGGAATTTTCCGGCTGCTTCCGTTTCTGTGCTGGTCAGGGTTTCGGAGCTCTGGTAGTAGATCATGGGTTGGGCTGGGCCTTGGCCGCAGGTTCGGCTGGCTGGGCGGGTGGTTGGGGTTCATCGGGAAATGGCCGGGTGCTTATCTCGGTTGAAACCGGCTTTTCCATGGGGGGGTATTCGATGCGCGGGTGGTACATGCCGCGCAGGGTAGCCACGAATGACTCGAGAATGGTATCCATGTCACGCAGTGTAAGATGGGTGTCATCCAGCTGCCCGGTGCCGACGCGGTTATTAAATACTTCTTTCAACACACGGCGCAGGTCTTCTTCGCCCTTGGGGCGCTCAGCCCGCACGCGGGCCTCACTGCCATCTGCCAGCATCAATATCGCAGTCTCGCGGCTTTGCGGACGGGGTCCTGGGTAACGGAACTGCTCTTTATCCACCAGCGATTCGTCGTCTCCGGCAGCTTTTACCGCCCGCACGTACTGGTAGCGAGTCAGCATGGTGCCGTGGTGTTCGACAATAAAATCCAGGACGCGCGGCGGCAGGTGGTACTTGCGCCCCAGCGTCATACCATCGGGAACGTGGCGGATAATGATGGTTGCGCTGGTGATTGGATCTAACGCCTCATGAGGGTTGCTGTCGCCTGGCAGCTGGTTCTCAATGAAGAAACCTGGATTGAGCGTTTTACCGGCATCGTGATATAGGGCGCCTACCCGCGTGAGCATGGGGTCGGCTCCCACCCTTTCGGCGGCCTGCTCTACCAGGTTGGCCAGTTGCAGGCTGTGTTGGTACGTTCCCGGCGCCTCGTGCAGGATGCGCTGCAACAGGGGGTGGTCGGGCCGGCTCAAGTCAATCAGCTGCATGGGCGTTATCATCCCCAGGAACTGCGCCAGGACATATTGCATCAACACCGTCAGGCTGGCGGCAGCCAGGCCGCTGAAAAACACTGCCCCGGTCAGGGTGGCCAGGCCGATCTCATCCGTGGTAGGCAAGGGCAGGCGGTAAATCCACACAATTAATGCGCCGGAGACGGCCACGGCCAGGCCTGCCAGGAAGAAGGATGACATCCGCCGCGCCCGGCCCAAGGCCAGGACGCCGAACAGGCTGCTCAGTGAATAGTACAGGGTCAGCTCCAGGCTGTTTGGCAGGCCGTAAGCGGTTAAGATCGCCAGGGGCAGGGTGGTGACCAGGGCGACCTCCGGTCCAAAAAGGATTGCGATAGTCAGGCTGTAGGCTGAAATCGGGTAGGCGTACGGGATGATCGTGTGGGAGGGCAGGATCAACCGGGCAACCAGTAGAAATAAGAGAAACAGGACCGCGATAATGGTAAGGTTGCGCCAATCGCGCGCCAGCTCGGGTTCCCGGGCAATATACAGAACCACCAGAGACATGATCAGTACCACCAGGGCAGCTGCGCTGGCGAAGTCCTGCCAGTTTTGCCGGGTCTCAATCAAATTGAGTTGCTCGAGCGCTTCCAGATCGGCGGCAGAGATGATCTGGCCCTGCTGCACGATGGTTTGCCCGGCGATAAAACGGCGGCTGACCGGCTGTACCGATTGGATGGCTTCCTGGCGGGCAGCATCTGTCAGCTCGGCGCTGAATTCGGTATTGGAGGTGACAAACGCCGATGCCAGCGCGGCTGCCAGGCTGGCCTGATTTTCTGGCAGGTTGAGGCTCACCAGGCTGGGCACCAGCTCCTGATTCTTCTGCACCTCATCCGGGCGGATGGGGCTGCTCATTACTTTTTCCAACGCCACCAGGGATTCTTGCTGGACGGCCTGCCAGCGCGAGTCGCTCAAGGCCAGCAGGCTGGCGGCAGTGGTTGGTGTGAGCTGGATATCCTCCAGGTTTGCCAGGTCTGCCAGCTTTTGCTGCTGGGTAGCATAGGCATCGGAGCGCACCGAGTTGATGTACGATAGGGCTGCCCGCAGCCGCTCCAACTTTTGGCGGGCGATCCCGGAATCGGGCGGTGTATAAATCGGCTGCACCAGCCCTTCAATTTCAGTCTGGCGCTCCTCGGTCAGGATTCTACTGGTGAAGGATTGCGACTGCAAGGCGCGGTAATCCTGTACAGCCACCTGCCCGACCTCAGGCGCAGGCACCAGTGAGCTTTGCAGGTAAGGAATCAGCAGCGCAAGCAGCACCAACCCGCCTGTCACGATAGTCAGGAGAGGATAATAAATTCGTCGCCGGGAGGTTGTGAACGTGCTGGTTGCGGGCATCGAGTTGTGTGATCCGGGGAGATGGCTAACCTAACAGGCGGCGTACCGCCTGGCTGGCCTGGTCCCCGCTGGCGCGGCCTTGCAGGCGCGGCAGCAGGATTTTCATCACCTGCCCCATTTCTTTCTGGCTTGTGGCGCCAGATTCGGCAACCGCCTGCTGCGCCAGCGCATCCAGCTCTTCCGGAGTCAGCTGGCTGGGGAGAAAGCCCTGCAGCACCCCGATCTCGGCTAAAGCTTCCGCTTCCAGGTCCGGGCGGTGCGCCTTCTGGGCATCGGCGATCGATTCGTGGCGCGATTTGATCTCCTTTTGCAAGATGGTCTGCACAGCAGCTTCATCCACTGGGACGCCTTTGTCGATCTCTTGCTGCCGGATAGCCGCCAGGGCCATGCGCAGCGTGCGCTTGCGCAATTCATCACCGGCTCGCATGGCGTCTTTTACTGCGTTTTCAAGTTCGGTCTTTGTATCCATGGCTTGATTATACACATAATAGGGTGAGTTTGTCCGGCGTTTCGACGGGTCGGGTGAGTTACGCCTGGCTCTCCTGGAGCAGCTGTTCCGCCAGAGCGGACAGGGTCTCGACTTCGCCCTCCTCCAGGTGGTTGGCACGCCAGTAGATTTTGAGCAGCTCGGCTGGTGTAAAACTGCCGATCGCCTGGTCTTCTGGAATGCGGACTCTCCCGACGACCTGCGGGCGCTTGACCAGGTGGAACTCAAAGCAGCCGGCGGCATATTCCCGCAAGCCGGCATCGTCGATGGCCGCCTCCCACTCTTGCGGGTATTCCAGCACCAGGCGTACTACGGCACCCTCCAGCTTTTCCTGGGTGGGCAGGGCCTGGCGCAGGCGCTCGTTCAGGTCTTCAGCGCTTTCCAGGCGCAGGTAACGGTCGATGAAGGGGCGGGTACCCTCTAATCGCCGCCACTCGTAACGCGTCCCGCCGCGGCTTACCTCAGCGATGACAAATCCTTTGTCGTCGCGCGCTTCGCCAAAGTCGACTCGCTCGATCGAGCCGGGATATACCACCGCCGGGTAGCTGCCCCCGTTCAGGTCCTGGTGTTTGTGAATGTGACCCAGGGCTACATAATCCAGGCGCGGGTCGCATACCAAAGAGCGCGGCAGCACCAGGTCGCCACCCAGCATCACCGTGCGCTCGCTGCCGTATAACGCGCCCTGCACCGAACAGTGGGCTGTCAGGATTGCCGGTAGGTCCGGATCGGCCTGCGCGATCCACCCCTGCACCAGCTCGGTCAGGCGCTGCTCAAGCTGCTCGTAAATCTCCCCGCTGTCGCCGGCGCTTGTCGCCAGGTGGGCCATCAGGCCAGAGCGGGAAATCCATGGCAGGCACAGTACCTGCAGAGGCAGGCCGGCCAGGTCATCCGGTCCCAGGAAGGTGGGCTTGTCGACTACCTGCACGTGTGGCACTTCCAGGGTGTCGAAGGAGTCCAGCGCATGGGCTCGGCCCAGGGCCGGGGAGAGATCATGGTTGCCCACCAGCAGCAGGGTGCGGATTTTGTGGTGTGATAGGCGCATTATTCGCCGGCCCCACTCGCGCTGAAAGGTGGGGGCTGGGCTGCGGTCTTTGAAGGCATCCCCGGCAAATAAGACCAGGTCTACTTTTTCCTCAATGGCGGTATCGACAATCGTGTCCAGCGACTTGAGGAAATCCAGCACCCGCAGCGGCAGGCCGGTAGCTGGATCGTGGCGGCCGTAATTGGCCATATCGATATGGGCGTCGGCAAAGTGCAGGATTTTGATCGTCAAGGAGTTACTCCCATCAGTTGCAGCTGCTGGATGGCAGGAAGGAAATTCTCATGATATTTCAGGGCGGCCTGGAAATCTTTGATCGCCCGCTCGTTATCGCCCAGGGCTCCATAGGCCATGCCGCGCCAGTAGTAGGTCTCTTCCAGGTTGGGCTCGCTCATGGCCTGCAGGGTGGTGTTGGCCAGGTTAATCACATCCTCGAAGCGCTGTGTATAGTAGTAGGCAAAATACGGGCCGGTCTGGTACCACAATATGCGCCAGGGACGCAGCTCCTTGGGGACCTTGCTATAGTTGGCAAAGGCGGCATCGTAAGCCGTGGCGGCAGCTGCGTAATCGTGCAGGTCTACCAGGTTCGTGCCTTGATTGTACCAGGCAAAGAAAAGGTCCCGGCCGGTTAGCTGGGCGGCCTCGTCGCTGGCTTTTTGCAGCGCGGCCTGGAAGTTGGTCTCCAGGTCTGCCTGCTCTCCCAGGATGCGCATCACCTCGTCCTCACGCTCCGGCGGATAGATAATGATATAGGTGTTATTAAATGCTCGCCACTGGTTTTCCAGGTCGGGGTAGTTAATCAGGATATTGGGGCCTTTGTAGGAATCCTGTACCGTAACGCGCTGGTTGGTGTCATCATAACCATTGATCACCTCGTAATGTCCCATCCAGCCATCGAAGCCTGCGCCTTCGAAACCTTTCTCGATCAATACCGGGATGCCGGCGGCGATAAACTTCTTTAATATTTCCAGGTCGCCGCCCACTCGGGTCAGGGCGCGCAGGTCGGTATTGGTTTGCACATAATCGACCATTTCATACGGCATGACGTTATGGTCGCGAGCATTCGGTTTCAGGAACGCGGCCGTGTTGTACTGGTCGCCCTGCCAGCCCCAGTAGGACAGGTTCATCGCCAGGTTTGCAGGGCCGCAGTTGTTCCAACGCTGGTATTCGTGAATAAAGCCGTCCAGCAAGGTGACGCCCGCGATAGGGGTGGGTGTGTAATCCGGGGTCGGAGTCGGCGAGGCGGTTGGCGTGAGCCCGGGTAGGGGCGGCGTTTCGGTGGGCGGCAGGGTGGGGGTATCGGTCGGAAATGCCACAGGCGCAGCGGGGGTGATGCCCTGCTCTGATGGGACGAATACCACTTCCGCCGGCGGATTGATGGCGTACTTTACCTGCGCTTGAAGTGCTTCGACGCGCCAGGCCAGGCGCTCGTTGATCGGCGGAATGTTGTAAAGCACCACCGTTGCCAGGCATAGCAGCGGGATCCCCAGGAAGACGGCGCAGGCCAGGAATTTACGCATGGCTGGAACTCTCCTTCTCCAACTACGGCGCCAGTCCGAGCTGGTTGAGTTGGTAGGTGGGCGGGGCAAACCCGAGGTGGTAGCTCAGGCTGGTCCGGAAATCATCGACTGCCCCGGTGCTGTCCCCTAAAGCCAAACGAGCCATGCCGCGCCAGTAGTAAGTTTCTTCCAGGTTTGGCTCGCTTTGCAGGGTGCTCAGGGTGGTATCCGCCAGGCTGATCACGTCCCAGAAGCGCCCGGAGTAGTAATAGGCGGCATATGGGCCGGTCTGGTACCATAGCATGCGCCAGGGACGCTTTTCTACGGGAATGGAAGGGTAAACGCCGAAGGCATTGTCGTAAGCTTGCGCTGCCCCTGCGAAATCTTTCAGGGATGCCAGGTTTGTGCCGCGGTTGTACCAGGCGTAGTACTGGTCGATGCCGGACTGGCTGTAAATTTCCTCGGATGCCTTCTGGGCGGTGCGCTGGTAATTGGCGGTCTCATCGGCGTCTGCACCCAGCAGAGCGAGCACATCCGCTTCTTTTTCCGGCGGGAAGATGAGCACATAGGTATTATTAAAACCTCGCCAGTAAGTCTCCATATCCGCGTAGGATATTTTGTCGTCCGGTTTGGTGAATGAGTCCTGGGTAATGAAGACCCCTTCGCCGTCATCATAGCCCGTGACCACCTGGTAGTGTCCCATCCAGCTAACCACGCCTTCCAGATCGTGGAAATATGCTGCCCGCTCAATCAGCACCGGGTAGCCGGCCGCCAGGAAGCGCTTAAGGGTCTCCAGGTCACCACCCACCCGCTCCAGGGCGAGCAGGGATGTGTTATTGACCACATATTCCACCATCTCGTAGGGCATCACGTTCTTGTCTTTTGGATCGGGCTTGATCACCGGGCCGACCACATCGCGGTCGCCTTCCCAATCCCAGTATGAAAGCGCCATGGACAGGTTAGCCGGGGCGCAGTAGTTCCAACGGCCATGCTGGTCTTCATAGCGCACGCCGGCCAGGCTGACTCCCTGCGGCAGGGGGGCTGGGATCGGAGTGGGCTGTGGAGTGGGCGTCGGCCCAAGGGGCGCGTCGAGAGTTGGCGCTACACCGGCCTGCAGCGTTGCGGTAGGGCGGTGGATCGTGCGGACAGCCGGCTTGTTCAATGCCTGTCCGGGGACGAAGACGACTTCATCGGGTGGGTTGATGGCGTATTTAACCCGCAGGATGGCCTGGTCCACCCGCCAGCTCAAGCGGCTATGGATCGGGGGCAGGTAATAGGCTGCAACTAGGAGGCTTATGAATATCGCTGCCAGTAAAATGTAAAGGTAAGGCTTGCGCATGCTTATTTCATTATAACATCTGGAAAAAACTGCTCTGGTGCGTCCAGCTGCTGCAGCGCGGCCTGGATTTCTGCCAGCACCAGGGGGTCGGTTTCTGTCCGGCGAGCCTGAGTCAGCGGTTGGCGGGCGGCTTCCCCACCGATCCGGCCGAGCGCCCAGGCGGTGTGGCTGCGTACCAGTGCTTCAGGCTCGCCTGCCAAGGCTCGGGCCAGGGCGGGCAGCGCGGCGGGATTGGCGCTGTTCCCCAGGGCGACAGCCACATTGCGCAGGTAGCCCCGGCGCCTGGCGCGCTTTACCGGGCTCACGCGAAATTTGGCATTGAAAGCTTCCCTGCTAAGGGAGAGCTCACTGATCAGATCTGGCTCGGGAACGCCCGGGCGAGGTTGTAATTCTGGATCGAGTTCGTCGTCCACACCGGCGAAGCGCCGGTTCCACGGGCAAACCTGCTGGCATACATCGCAGCCAAAAACCCACCCGCCGATCTGGGGGCGCAGATCCAGCGGGATGGCGCCCTTCAGCTCGATGGTCAGGTATGCGATGCAGCGGCGGGCATCCACCGTACGGTTCGACAGAATGCAGGCGGTGGGGCAGGCCTCCAGGCAGCGCGTGCAGCGGCCGCAATGGTCTATTGTAAAAGGGGCGTCCGCCCTCAGCTCCAGGTCGAGCAGGATTTCCGCCAGCAGGAAGTAAGATCCCTGGCGAGGGGTTATCAGACAGGTGTTTTTGCCGATCCAACCCAGGCCGGCGCGCTGCGCCAGGTCGCGCTCCAGAATTGGGCCGGTATCAGTGTACCAGCGATTGGGGACCGAGGCGCCAACCTTAGCCTCAATGATATCCACCAGGCTTTTTAACTTCACCGGTAGGACGTCGTGATAATCCGCTCCCCAGGCATACGAGGCAATCTGCCCGGCAGGCATTGGAGTTGGTTTGATAGCAGCAGGCTCCGGGAGAGGGTTGGTCGCATAGCGCATCCCCAACACCAGGATCGAGCGGCAGTCGGGCAGCAGCTGCAGCGGGTTCTCCCGGGCGCGTTGAGCGCGGTCGGTTGCCAGGTAGCCCATCTCACCATGCTGGCCGGATTGCAGCCAGGCTTCGTAAGCTGCCAGGTGTGCGGGCGGCTGCGGTGTGGTGATCCCCACGAGCCCAAAGCCCAGGCGGCGCGCCTCGGCTTTAATCGCCTGCTCTAACGAGCTGGTGCTTGATTCTGGCGGTAAAATAGCCTGCCGATTCGTGTCCATCTGGGTATCGTCGATCTGAATATCAGGGTAAAAGTTTTGCCTGCCGGAGATGATGACTCCTCCGGCAGGCAAGATGGCGGGAAGGTTTACTGGCAGCTCAGCGTGAAGTTGACCGTGTTGGACTTGACATCCGTCGGCAGGGTGATGTGAAAGACGGCCGTACCGTTCAGGTTGGTGCTGAAGTTCAGCGTGTACACTACAGAGTGTGTCCCGGCTGGTAATGCCACCGAAGAAGGCGCAGGCAGGTTGAGGCTGACGCCCGGGTCATTGACGCTGGCTTCCAGCTGGTAGGTCACATTCGACGGCTGGCTCAGGCTGAACTGGGCGGTGTAGGTAAAGGTATGCGGGCAGGTCGTGGCAGAGGCGCTGTCCACGCTCAAGGCTACTTGGCTGACGGTGCTAACCTGTCCCGTTGGGCTGGGTGTGGCGGATCCGGCTGCCAGTGTAGCGCCCGGGGTCCCCGAGCCGACCACGATTTGTACCCAGATGGCATCCACAGCATTGGGTCCAACGCCAAAGATTTGCCCGCTGGGATTCTTTAAGATGAAATAGCCGATGTAATCGCCAGGGGTGGCAGGCGCCACCAGGTTCACCGTGATATCGACATTTTGCCCGGGCGCCACGCTGGCCGGCAGGTTGACTGCCGCCGGGGCGCTCATCGCTGTGCCGCTGGAGAACACCAGGCTGTAGCTTGGGCTCCAGGTAGTCGTGCCCTGGTTTACCAGCCGCCAGGTCTTGGCAAAGGATTGGTTCGGCGCCATGTTCGTGCCATCTGGGATGGTCACGTCGGCGACGAACTCCGCCCGGTCGCCGCTGGATGGCGGTGCGCTGGCGGTGCCGGCCGGAGTCGGCTGGGAGACGGTAGGGGTGATGGTGGCTGTGTTGGTAACCGCCGCGGTCGGGCTGGCCAAGGTCGGTGCAGGGGTTGTTGCCTGGGAGAAGCGCTCGTTCAAGCGCGCATCGGCGGTCATAGCAGCCGAGGTGAAGACTGCCTCAGGCGCTAGTGGCGTATCAGTAGCGTTGCCTCCGGAAGAGCCGCAGCCTGCCAGGGCTACTGCCAGCACTCCCAGGATCAGGGTAATCAACAAGGTTTTTTTCAAGGAATATCCTCCAATGAATGGATTAAGCCTCAAATCCCGACGAATACCCGTCGGGCAAGAGGCGGTCTTTTAAGTATAACTGGAGTTGCGCTAGAAATGTTCCCCCGAAAGGGGCTTTCTCAGATACCTTTAAGTTTGCAACCCGGTCAGCTGGAGAGGGTCACGCGGGCGCGCTGTCGCCCTTCATCGGTCAGCTCCAGGTGTCCATTCACGCGTTCAATCCAGCGCTGGGAAACGGCGCGCTGCACAACCTGGTCGGTAAAGTCCGGGTTCCAGCGCATGTGCTCCTGGAAGTGCTCCAGGCGGCTCTCCTGCCAGGCTTCCGGCAGGCCCTCGTGATTGAGCAGGTGAATGGTCAGCATCGTCTGGGCGAACTCCCAGCGCTGCTGTTTGCGGCGGCGAGCGATGGCGATCAACCCGCGCTGCGGAGCCAGCAGCCAGGCTATCCCAAAGAACAGGCCGGCCATGGCGGCCATTGAACCGGCAATCGAAGCATCCAACCAGTGTGCCAGCCAGTAGCCGCTGATCGCCGCGGCTGCACCGAACAGCACACTCAACCCCAGCATGCGCGGCAGCCGGTCGGTTAGCAGATAAGCGGTGATCGGCGGGGCGACCATCAACGCCACCAGCAATACAGATCCGACCACCTCAAAGGCGCTGACTGCCGTCACGGATACCAGACCCATCAGCAGGTAGTGGATCAGCGCTGGGGCGAATCCCAGGGTCACAGCCAGCCCGCTGTCAAAAGTAGCCAGCTTCAGCTCTTTGTAGAGAAGGGCGATGAATGCCAGGTTGAGCAGCAGGATGCCGCCCATCAGGTAGATTCCCACCGGGCCCAGGTCATTGCCCAGGATGACCAGGCGGTCGAACGGAGCGTAAGCTAGCTCGCCCAGCAGGACGGCGTCCGTATCCAGATGCACCTGCCCGGCGTAGCGCGAGACCAGGATCACAGCTATGCTGAATAAAGCCGGGAAGACCAGTCCAATAGCGGCGTCTTCGCGCACCAGCCGGGTGCGGAAGAGCAGCTCGACCAATGTCACGGTCAGCAGACCGGTCAGAGCCGCCCCGATGACCAGATAGGGTGAAGCCAGGTCGCCGGTCATAAAGAAGCCCAGCACGATTCCCAGCAGAACGGTGTGGCTGATAGCGTCGCTCATCATCACCATACGCCGCAGCACCAGGAAGACGCCCAGCAAGGCGCAGGACGAAGCCGCCAAAACAGCAATCAGCTGGATTTGGAATTGGGCGGCATTCATAACCCGACCTCTCCTTGCATGGCCTGGGAGATGCGCTCTGCTCCGGCCGGCGCGGATGCAGCCGAGAGCAGGCGCTGTGCTTCCTCGGCGCCGGCGGTCGTTAGCGACCAACCGCCGCTCTCAGCCCGTACCAAACCCTGCCCGGCCAGCGCCTGCAGGTTGCGCCCGGCGTCGGTCTGCCCGGCGCTCATGGCTTGCAGTACTGCGGTTGTATGTGGGTGGCTCATGTCTGCGTGCTGAGAGGCCAGGGTGTACAGGTCGAGCAGCACGCTCTCCTGGTGCAGCTGGCGTCGGTTGCGCCGCCGGCGCGCCCAGCTCCAAATCAGGCCGCGGTTGGGTGCGAATAAGAGCGATACCACGACCACGTTGCAAATAATCAGGACAATAGTTGGCCCAGTGGACAGGCGTGGTGTCAGGCTGCTGAGCACCGCTCCACTCACGCCGGAGAGGGCGCCAAAGATGGCTGCCAGCGCCACCATCACACCCAGCCGGTTGGTCCACTGGCGGGCCGCCGCTGCCGGGGCGATCACCATGGCGCTCATCAATACCACGCCTACGGCCTGCAGCCCGATGACGATTGACACCACCAGCAGAGTCGTCAGCAGGATGTCCAGGCCGCGTACCGGGTAGCCCAGGCTGGCGGCATACTCGGGGTCAAAGCTGAGCAGCTTGAATTCCTTCCAGAAAATGGCGACCAGCAAGAATACGATCGCTCCCAGCGCCATCATCGTGACCACATCCCGCTGCAGCAGGGTGGCTGCCTGGCCAAACAGGAACTTGTCGAGCCCGGCCTGGCTGGCATCCGGCATGTGCTGCACAAAAGTCAGCAGCATCAATCCCAGGCCAAAAAACACCGACAGGATGAAGCCCAGTGCGCTGTCGTACTTGATGCGCGTGCTGCTGACAATGCGCAGGATCAGCAGCGTACCGACCAGACCGGCGGCAACCGCTCCCAGCATAAGCACCAGCGGCTCTTTGCTGCGTGTCAGCAGGAAGGCCAGCACGATGCCTGGCAGGGCGGCGTGTGAAATGGCGTCGCCCAACAGACTCTGCTTGCGCAAGACGGCGAAACAACCCAGCGCGCCGCTGACGATGCCAATGCTGGCGGCTCCCAGGGCTACGGTGCGCAGGGTATAGTCGAACAACAGGTCGTGCAAGATTTGCAGCAGGTTCACGGTTGCCTCGCCTACGGGTGGATCGCCGATGAGCCGGCCGGTTGGCTGTTTTCCTGGGGTGGCAGGGCCGGCTGGTCGCCGTTGCCCCTCAAGAAGGCTACCCGGCCGCCGTAAGTCAGGCGCAGGTTGTGCTCGTTGAAGACTTCGGTCACTGGACCGCTGGCTATGCGGCGCACATTGAGCATGGTCACCCAGTCAAAATATTCCGGCACGGTTTGCAGATCGTGGTGGACGACCACCACCGTCTTGCCAGCCTTGCGCAGCTCCTGGAGCAAGCTGATAATGGCGCGTTCGGTCGTAGCATCCACACCCTGAAAGGGCTCGTCCATGAAGTATAGCTGGGCGTCCTGCACCAGGGCGCGTGCCAGGAAAACCCGCTGCTGCTGACCGCCAGAGAGCTGGCCGATCTGCCGGTCGGCAAAGCTGCGCATGCCCACCTTTTCCAGCGCCTCTAACGCCAGGCTGGTTTCCTGCCGCCCGGGGCGGCGGACCCAGCCCAGCGCGCCGTAGCGTCCCATCATGACCACATCCAGCACGCTGGTGGGAAAATCCCAGTCTACGCTGCCGCGCTGAGGCACATAGCCCACCAGCTGCCGCTGCTGGGCATACGGCTTGCCGTATATCGATACCTGCCCGGCTGCCGGCCGCACCAACCCCAGGATCGCCTTGAGCAGGGTGGTCTTTCCGGCGCCATTCGGGCCGATGATGGCCATCAGAATGCCGGGTGGCACGCTAACATCCACATCCCATAACACCGGCCGGTCCTGGTAAGCTACGGTCAGGTCGGTTACTTCGATTGCGTTAGTATTGCTCATTTCCATAAAATAATTACCTTCTTCGCAGGTTGTTTAACTGCCGGACAGGGCTTTGACCAGCGTGTCAATGTTGTGGCGCACCATACCAAGATAGTTTCCCTCTGGGGTGCCGGCGCTGCCCATGGCGTCCGAGAAGAGCTGGCCGCCGATCTGCACTTCGGCACCTCTTGCTCGTACCGCCGCCTGAACTGCCTCAATGGTGCGTGTGGGCACCGACGACTCGACGAAGATGGCCGGGATGCCGCGCTCAACGATGTAATCCGCCAGCGCCTGCACATCGGCGGTGCCGGCTTCGCTGGCGGTGCTGATGCCCTGCAGGCCGCGCACCTCAAAGCCGTAGGCCCGCCCGAAGTAATTAAAGGCATCGTGGGCTGTGATCAGCACCCGCTTCTCCTCAGGGATATTCGCTGCCTGTGAGTGGATGTATTGGTCCAGCGCTCCCAGCTCTGCCAGGTAGGCGGTGGCATTATCCTGGTAAGTCTGGACATTCTGAGGGTCCATCTCAATAAGTGCATCGCGCACGCTGTTGACTGTGTCCATCCACAGCTGGACATCGAACCACACGTGCGGATCGTAGTTGCCCTGGAACTCAGGAGGAGAAGAGAGCTTCGCCCGGTCGATCCCATCTGTGGTAGCTACGGTTTGCACCGCGCCATCCATGCGCTCGAATACTTTGCCCATGCCGGCTTCCAGGTGCAGGCCGTTGTAGAAGATTACATCGGCGTCCGCCAGAGCGATCACGCTCCGCTCGCTGGGCTTATACAGGTGCGGATCCACGCCCGGTCCCATCAGGCCGGTGACATCCACACGCTTGCCGCCAACGTTCTTGACCACATCGGCTACCATGCCGGTGGTTGCCACTGCCCGGATGGGGCGCAGAGAAAGATCATCATCCTGGGCAGTTGTCGAGCTACAGGCGGAAAGAAAAACCAGGATAAGTATTAGCAGAAGAAAAGTCGCTTTATTTTTCATAAGTAATCAAAATCAGAATTTAGGGTATCCTAAATTCTGATTCTAGACTAAGACGGTCTACTTGTCAAGGATTTTGGATCGCAAATGGAAAAGGCTGGATACTTTAGCGAATTTCATGCGCCTGGCTGCGCAGCGTGCTGCGCAGCACCCACCCGCCGAGCAAAGCGCCGAAAAGCAAGTGCGCTGTGGCGAAAGCCCATGCCGGTATCGTTTGCAGGGCAGAGTTGGTGGTTGGCAGCAGCACCAGGTCGGCGGCCAGCCACAGCAGCAGGCCGTAGACTGCTCCTGCCAGGGCGCCCGCCCAGGTGGGCCGGCCGGCCAGCGTGCGGCGCAGCAGCAGCCAGAACAGTATCCCGTAAATAATGCCATAAACGCCGGAAAGCGCCAGGTGGATCAGACCGCCCACAAATGGGGAAGGCATCGCCTGCAGGTCGAAGCGGCTGAACAACTCGATAGGGCTTTCCCCGCCCGGCCAGCTAGCCAGTGCCAGGAAGACACCCATTGCCAGGCCGGCAAGCAGCCCACCGCCCAGGCCGTCAATGGCCGAGTCGCTGGCGCTGGTATCAATGCGTGTGGTCTTTATAGTTGCCATTGGTATACTCCATTTTTTGATGTTTATTATTCTCAATCACGTTTTACTTTCGGTCAGCGGTCAGTTATCAGCGGTCGGCTGTCGGCGGTCGGCTGGCGGTCTCATCCACAAGCTGGCATGCTCGGGCTGCAGCGTCTCGGTAACCGCCTCCAGCAGGTGCCGGCTGATATCGTCCAGGTCGACTTCGTTGCGCAGGCGGGCGCCGAAAGCCTCTACAATCCGTTCGGCGTTGTATTTGCGACGGAAGAAGCGCCGGTCGATGCCATCCTGGATGCGGCGGCGCAGCGAGTAGAACAGCGCCGCAATGAGCAGCGTGGAAACCACTGTAGCGACAGCCGACCGCTGACCGCTGACAGCCGAAAACAGGCTCTGCATCAGGGTGATGGTGCCGAAGAAAACCAGGCCCAGGGAGATGGTCAGGGCGGAATACACCAGCGTGCGCCGGATCAGGACGTCGATATCCCACAGGCGGTAGCGCAAGATAGAGATCCCAAAACCCAGGGGAATGAACAGCGCGAACAGGCCGAATACAAATCTGCCCATGAAAATATCCGGCAGCAGGTTGATCTCTTGCAAGAAGACACCCAGAATAGCCGCTGCAGCGAACAGTGCAAAGCCATACACCACCCATTTGGTTTGTGCGCGTTCTACTGGGTTGGAGGCTTTAAAATAGCGATAAATCTGTGAGTAAGGTCCCAGGGTCAGGAACGAGAGCCAAACAATTCCCCAATACGCTCCTATCACCTCGGATGGCAAAAAGCCCTGGATGAACATGTCCAGTAAAGCCACCCCGACCATCGCCCACCAGTACCAGCGCATCCAGCGCGGTGCAAACCGTCCGCTGGGGAACAGGCCAATTACCAGAAAAAGGAATATATTTTGCAGCGAAAAACCAGCCTCGACCAGCCAGGATAGGTGGGGATACGCTCCCGCAATTGAGTCGGGAGAGCCGCCCGCAAAAAGAATCATCATGGCGGATACCAGCAGCGCCATCCAGTCGTCGGACCGCAGGGCGAAAATGATGACGCCTACGCCCATCCAGACGATGGTCTGCACGAGGCTGAAGCCGGTGGCGAGTCCAGCAAAATTTTTTAAGGACAGCCCGGTGGCTGCGATATCTCGAGAATCCTGGATTGTTGGACCAATTTCCTGCGAGCAGTCTGATTGAGACTCATTGCACACCACTTGCAGATCGTGGTAGAACGGCTGCGTGCCGATGACCAGTGTGCCGATGGAATAAACAAATATTACCACCCAAGCCAGGCGCGCCAATATCAGGATTGGGCCGCTGATACGTGTCGAAGACGTGGCGTTACTGACCATATACTTGTTATTTTATGCATCAACCGTGATGGGATCGTTACGAAAAGCGTTACGAAAAAAGACATTTCGGGTCTGGGTTGACAATCATCCCCCTTGCCCGTAGAATCGAGGCACATCCGTCCAGGATGGTCCCTTTTCTCGCCAACTTATTCGCTTACGGAGGAAGTACCCATGCAGCAGCCGGCAGCTAGTGCATCCGATAACGAGTTCTACTATCCGTCCCCCGATGTTGTTTCATCCGCCCATATCAAAGAGTACGAAAATCTCTACCGGCAATCTCTAGAAGACCCCGAAGGCTTCTGGGGGGAGCGCGCCGCGGAGTTGGAGTGGTATGAAAAGTGGGATAAGGTGCTGGATGACTCCAATCCGCCTTTCTATAAGTGGTTCGTCGGCGGCAGGACCAACATCGTCTACAACGCCCTCGACCGGCACCTGAAAACCTGGCGCAGGAACAAACTGGCGTTGATCTGGGAAGGGGAGCCAGGGGACGTGCGTACTTTTTCCTATTTCTCCCTCAACCGGGAGGTCTGCAAGTTCGCCAATGTGCTGCGCAGCATGGGAGTACGCAAAGGCGATACCGTCACCATCTACCTGCCGCGCATCCCCGAGCAGGTGATTGCCATGCTGGCCACCGCCAAGGTTGGCGCCATCCACAGCGTGGTGTATGGCGGCTTCAGCGTCGAGTCGCTGGCCGAGCGCATCCAGGATGCCCAGAGCCGGGTGCTGATCACCGCCGACGGCGGCTGGCTGCGCGGCAAGACTGTTGGCCTTAAGGATATCGCCGACGAAGCCATTGCCCGCCAGGCCACTATTGAGAACGTGATCGTGGTCAAGCGCACCGGCCAGGATATCTACATGGAAGCCGGGCGCGATTACTGGTACCACGAGCTTATGGCGCTGCCGATCTCAGGCATGGTTTGCCATACCGAGTCGATGGATGCCGAAGATCCGCTCTTCATCCTCTATACCTCGGGCACCACCGGACGGCCCAAAGGCATCCTGCACACTCATGGCGGCTACATGGTGTACACCTACACCACGCTCAGATACGTCTTCGATATAAAAGACGAAGATCGCTGGTGGTGCGCCGCTGATCCCGGTTGGATAACGGGCCACAGCTATATTGTGTATGCCCCGCTGCTCAATGGAGCCACCAGCTTCATGTATGAAGGCGCGCCAAACCATCCTTACCCAAACCGCTGGTGGCGCATGGTGGAAAACTACGGCATCTCCATCCTGTACACTGCCCCTACTGCCATCCGCGGCCTGATGCGCTTTGGCGACGCCTGGGCCAAACGTCACGACTTGAGCAGTTTGCGCCTGCTGGGCAGCGTGGGCGAGCCGATCAACCCGGAAGCATGGCGCTGGTATTACAGTGTGATCGGTGGGGAAAACTGCCCGATCATGGATACCTGGTGGCAAACCGAGACCGGCGGCTTCATGATCACGCCTCTGCCGGTGACCCCGCTCAAACCGGGATCGGCTACCAAACCCTTTTTTGGCGTGGACGTGGATGTGGTCAACGAAGAAGGCCAGCCGGTGCCGGCCGGAGAAGAAGGCTATCTGGTGATCAAAAACCCCTGGCCGGGCATGCTGCGTACGCTGTACCGCGACCCGCAACGCTACAAAGAGCAATACTGGGGCAAGTTTGGTCACATGTACCAGACCGGCGACTCGGCGCGCAAGGACAAGGACGGTTATGTCTGGATCATTGGCCGCATGGACGATGTGATTAAAGTCAGCGGCTACCGCCTGGGCACCGCCGAGGTGGAGAGCGCCCTGGTAAGCCACTCGGCGGTGGCCGAAGCGGCCGCCATTGGCCTGCCGCACGAGATCAAAGGCCATGCCATCCACGCCTTCGTTATCCTGCGCTCCGGGCAGGAGAAAAGCGACAAGCTGGCGGAGGAGCTGCGCAGCCATGTGGCCCACGAAATGGGGCCAATCGCCAAACCGGAGGATATTACCTTCGTGGATAGCCTGCCCAAGACGCGTAGCGGCAAGATTATGCGCCGCGTCCTGAAAGCGCGCGCCCTGGGGCAGCCGGAAGGGGACATCAGCACGCTGGAAGAGTAAGCGCATACACCAGCAGGTAAACTTTACAGTCACGATCGGGGCGGGATTTTCCTGCCCTGTTTGCTATAATCGAGGCATGCAGAAACCCCGGCAATATTTCGTACGGCGGCTGGCCGGCCCCTCGAAATCCTGATATGAATCAATCCTCGCCATCCAGTCTGGAGTCTTACCCGCTGCCTGTCCGTCGCCGGCTGCGCAGCCTGCTGACCTTGCTCAGCCTGCCTTTCCTGGCATTTCTTGTGCTCCCACTGGTTGCGCTGATCTTGCGTACGTCCCCCCAGGAGCTGCTCGCCAATCTGCAAAAGCCGCAGGTGATCCAGGCCATCCTGCTTAGCCTGACGACTTCTTTGACTTCGACCCTGGTGATCGTGGTAATCGGCACACCTTTAGCACTGGCCCTTGCCCGCCACGTCCTGCCGTTCGAGCGTCTGGTCGACACCCTGGTGGACCTGCCCCTGGTGCTGCCGCCGGCAGTGGCCGGTGTGGCGTTGTTAATGGCCTTTGGACGCCGGGGTATCCTGGGTGAATCCATAACCGGGCTGGGCATTGAGATTGCCTTTACCCCTATGGCAGTCATCCTGGCGCAGATTTTCATCGCCGCCCCGTTTTACATCAAATCAGCACGGTTGGGGTTTGAAGCGGTGGATCACGAGCTGGTGCAGGCTGCCGATCTGGATGGCGCCAGCGGTTGGCAGGTTTTTCGCTTTGTCGTCACCCCGCTTTCCTGGGCGGCGGTTTTGAGCGGCGCCGTGATGGCCTGGGCGCGTGCCCTGGGCGAATTTGGCGCCACCATCATTTTTGCCGGCAACTTCCCGGGGCGCACCCAGACCATGCCCCTGGCTATTTACCTGGGATTCGAGCTCGACCTGGATATTGCCCTCACCCTATCGGTGATCCTGATGGGCTTTTCCTTCCTGGCCCTATTCGCCGTCCGTGGTCTGCTGGATAGAAAATAACGCCTGCGCGCTCATAGCAGGCAGGCGTCTTGCAAGTCTGTTAGACCGTCGACAGCCGACGGCCGACCGTAGTCATCTGTCAACGAGCGAAGTCCCCGAGGGAAACCTCGGAAGTACTTCTCCGGGGTGGCGCTCTCCCACGGGATCTGCGGTCGGCTGACGGTGGTCATGTCTGATACGGCACCTCAATAATTACCACATCCGGGATATTGAACAGAGCATTGCGCAGCCAGAAAGCAGTCTGGGAGTGCAGTACGTTCTGCCAGCTTTTGGCCGGCACGAACTGTGGCACGATGATGGTGATGATCTCCCCGTTCTGGCGTAAATCAGCCAACTTTTCGATGTATTCTAATAAGGGCTCCATCAACAGGCGGTAAGGAGAATCCAGTACCTCCAGCCGGGTACCGTTGCCCCAGGCGTCCCATTTTTGCCTGGTTTTTTCCGAGTCTACTGGATCGATCGAGACGTGTACTGCGGTGACGTCCGATGATAGGTTGCGAGCGTAATTCAGGGCCTGTAGCGTGCCGCGGTGCACCCCAGAGATGGGCAGGATCACCCGGTGGCGTTTGAGCTGGATTATGGGTACATCGTAGTTTGAGAGGGATAGGTTGCTGGCAAGCGCTTTGTAATGTTTGTGGATCGTCCAGAATATCCAGACAAGCAACGGTGTCAGGATCAATACGACCCACGCCCCGGTTGTGAACTTAGTCACAGCAAAGACCATCGTGACCACGGCAGTGCAGACTGAACCAAAACCGTTGACAGCCATTTTAATCACCCAGCGAGGATCGTGCTTCAAGATCGAGCCAGCTTCTATTAATTCTTCCTCAGGGTTTAATTGCCCGGATTTCCACCAGCGCCGCGCCATGCCGCTCTGGGAGATGGTGAAAGAAAGGAATACGCCGATGGCGTACAGGGGGATTAAGGCGGTCACGCTGGCTTGGAAAACGATGATCAACAGGCTGGCTATCAGAGCAAGAGTGGTAATTCCACGTGAATATACTAACCGGCTCCCCCGGAAGGTTAGCTGCCGTGGCAGGAAGCCGTCGCCGGCCACAAGTGCGCTCAATCGAGGGAAGTCGGCAAAGGCGGTGTTAGCTGCCATGATCAGGATTACCGTAGTAGCAGTTATCGCTGCGAGGTATAAAATCCCTCTGCCATCGAATACTGTTCGTGCAAGCTGAGAGATGACAGTTTCATACTCGGAGGGCACCGCGCCGATCTGGCCGGTTAGAAAGGTGATGCTCAGGAAGAGCGTTCCCAGGATCAGGGACATCCAGATGAGGGTGATGCCAGCATTCCGGCTGCGCGGCTCGCGAAAAGCAGAAATGCCGTTGGATATGGCTTCCACGCCGGTCAGGGCGGTGGTGCCGCTGGAGAAAGCGCGCAGGATAAGGAACAGACTGATGGGGACAAGTGCAGCAGTTTCGATGGGTGGTGGGTTTACCACTGTGCCGAGCGTTCCCGTAAAATACTGGAATAATCCATAACCTGTGGTGATCATCATCATCACAATAAAAAAATAGGTCGGGATGGCAAAAGTCGTCCCTGATTCTTTAACTCCGCGCAGGTTGATCAACATGATCAACAGCACCATCGCCACAGCGATCGGCACCCGGTACGGGGCAAAGGCGGGAGATGCGGATGTAAGTTGGGCAACGCCCGACGAAATTGAAACCGCGACTGTCAGGATATAGTCGGTTAACAGGGCTGCTCCTGCAATCAGTGCAGGCATTTCGCCCAGGTTGTCACGCGCTACGATGTAAGCGCCGCCACCGCCCGGGTAAGCATGGATCGTCTGCTCGTATGAAATTGTGACGATCGCCAACAGCGCCACAATGGCAACGGCAATCGGAAATGCGTAGCCAAAGGCAATTGCTCCTGCCGCCGCCAGCACTACTAAAATTTCCTGAGTCGCATAGGCGGTGGAGGACATGGCATCTGAGGCGAACACCGAAAGACCAACCGTTTTTCGAATCGTCTGGTGGGGCATATCTGCGGTGGATAACGGTTTACCGATCAGCCAGTTGCTCCAGGTGCGAGTTAGCTGGGTTCTTCGATGGTTATATGAATTCCCATTGGTGCGGGTTGTTGGTTTGGATGAGATACTGGACATTCAAAAACCTTTCTGCAAATAGCTGGGCTGCCAAATTAATCTTGGCAGCCCCGATGGGATAGACCCGGATAATTTCTTCAATTTGATCTAGATTATTATTTTTGGCACGAAGGTCGATTTTATTCCTTCATCGTTGAAAAACACATATAAAAAACGATTTAACAATGTGTGAATATTCTGTTTCGTGTATAATCTTTTATACAAAAAAGGGAAAGATTGTATGCAAGCACTCTTGTTCGCTGACCAGACTGATGAAATAGATCTGCTGACTTTTGTACTTCAAAAATCGGGATTTTCCGTACAGACCTCGCACAGCATTTCGCATGCGATCAATATCTGGCCGGAGTTCCCTATGGATTTTATTCTGTGGACTGGCGGAGTAGATTTTCCAACAACCGTAAATCAGGTTCTTCAATGGCGATCAGTGGCTATCGCTCCGATGGTGCTTATCGTCGATCCGATCTCAGAAAAGAAGCATGCTGAACTGCTGGATAAAGGTGTGGATCAGGTGATATTTCGGCCATATAGCGCTAATCTGTTGATTCATCAAATTAGCGCGTTAATGCGGCGCGGTAACATCACACCCAGTATCGGTCTGCCGATTATCTCTTATTCCGGCATCAACCTGGATCCAACATCCCACTCGGTTACCATAACCAATGGTGAGCTTCGGCACCTGACTCAGCTCGAATTTCGGCTGCTGTATACCCTGATTACTCACCCGGGGCAGGTGATCCCAGCGGATACGATTGTTCACTACGTGTGGGGATATTCTGGAGAAGGTGGGAGAGATCTACTACGCGGCCTTGCCCAGCGCCTGCGCGCGAAAATTGAGCCAAACCCGCAGCAACCGATCTATATTGTGACGGAGCCGGGGATCGGTTATGCATTTCATGCCAGTAAGTAACGGGCTTGTAGTTTAACCTCTGCCCGCTAAAAGTATTCTGGGCTAGTGTCTTTCCACCTGGAATTCAGCCAATCAGCTCACGTCTGATACGGCACCTCAATAATCACCACATCCGGAATATTGAACAGCGCATTGCGCAGCCAGAACGCAGTCTGGGAGTGCAGCACGTTCTGCCAGCCCTTGGCAGGTACAAATTGTGGCACGATGATGGTGATGATCTCGCCGTTCTGCCGGGTCTCAGTCAGCGTCTCGATATATTCGAGCAGCGGTTCCATCAGCTGGCGGTAGGGCGAATCCAGCACCACCAGCCGGGTGCCGTTGCCCCAGGCATCCCATTTTTGCCTGGTTTTTTCCGAGTCTAGCGGGTCGATTGATACATGCACTGCCGTGACGTCTGCAGTCAGGCTGCGGGCATAGTTCAGTGCCTGCAGCGTGCCCCGGTGCACCCCCGAGATCGGCAGGATCACCCGGTGGCGTTTGAGCTGAATAACCGGCACATCGAAATTGGTGAGTGATAAGTTTTTCGCAAGGGCTTGATAATGCTTATGGATCGTCCAGAAAATCATGACCAACACCGGTGTCAGGATTAATATAATCCATGCTCCGGTTGTGAATTTTGTGACCGCGAAAATCATCATTACCCCGGCCGTGCAGGCAGCGCCAAACCCATTCACGATCATTTTAAATTTCCAGCGTGTATCATACCTGACTACCGATCCAGTCTCCTTAATCTCTGTACCCGGAGTTAATTGGCCAGCCTTCCACCAGCGGCGAGCCATACCCCCTTGTGAGAAGGTAAACGACAGGAACACGCCGATGGCATACAGCGGGATCAGCGCAGTGACGCTGGCATTGAACAGGATGATCAACAGGCTGGCAATCAGCGCCAGGGTCACGATGCCCCGCGAATACACCAACCGGCTGCCGCGAAAGGTCAGCTGGCGGGGGAGAAATCCATCCGCTGCTACCAGGGCACTCAGCCTGGGAAAACCAGCGAAAGCAGTGTTGGCCGCCATGATCAGAATGATTGTCGTGGCAGTGATTGTGGCCAGGTATAAGGTGCCCTTCCCGTCAAACACGGTGCGCACCAACTGGGAGATGACAGTTTCGTGCTCAGAGGGGATCGCATGGATTGCCACAGACAAAAAGGTGATGCTCAAGAACAGTGTTCCAAGGATTAATGACATCCATATGAGTGTAATACCGGCATTACGGCTGCGCGGCTCGCGGAAAGCGGTGATGCCGTTGGAGATGGCTTCCACGCCGGTCAGGGCAGTGGTACCACTGGAGAAAGCGCGTAAGATCAGAAACAGGCTAAGTGGGGCAAGCACTGCTGTTTCAAGAGCCGGTGGATCCACAACTGTGCCGAGTGTGCCAGAAAAGTACCGAAAGAACCCAATTCCAATAGTGATTACAATCGTGACAAGAAAGAAGAACGTGGGGATAGCAAAGGCAGTTCCGGATTCCCTGACGCCGCGCAGGTTGACCAGCATGATTACCATCACCAACACTACGGCGATCGGCACGCGATAGGGTGCTAAAGTAGGAGAAGCAGATGCAAGCTGTGCCACACCCGAAGAGATCGAAACGGCCACTGTCAAAATATAATCGGTGAGTAGTGCGGCGCCGGCAATCAAGGCTGGGATATCGCCCAGGTTGTCGCGGGCTACAATATACGCTCCGCCGCCATCAGGGTATACATGAATGATTTGCTCATAGGATACCGTTACGATGGCCAGAAGGATGACGATTGCGATGGAAATCGGAAATGCATATCCAAAAGCAATAGCTCCTGCTGCAGCCAATACCACCAGGATTTCTTGGGTGGCGTATGCGGTGGAGGAGAGAGCATCGGATGCAAAGACCGCCAACCCGACCGCCTTCCCGATTGTCTGGTGCGCCATGTCTGCTGTCGAAAGCGGCTTGCCAATTAGCCAGTTGCTCCAGCTGCGTTTTAACTTAAAATTCGTGTCTCGTAAAAATACCCCATCCTTGACCGATGGTTGGCTGCTGGGAACATCACTCATAGAGGCCTCTCAAAGTATTGAAATTACAGCATCAGATTGTAATGCTCTTGGAGTAAAAAACCAAGGTGCAGGATGCAATTCGTTGGCGAAATCAATTGACCCGTTGTGTAATGTGTGGCATAATCACCTCTCACAATCGTTAAATCACAGGTGCTGATGGAAACGAGTAAGCCGGAAAATGGCTGCCAGCGACCCCGGGTTTTGGTGCAAGCCGGGGCAGCACGACCGGACGAAAATCCTTCCGGAGCCGCAAGCCGAACGTCGAGGCGCAGCCGAAGGTCTGTAAAGACCAAAGGCGATAGGCCGAAGCCAGTAAGCAAGCCGGGGTCGTCCCCCGTTACCCGGACGCAGGCATCCAGAGAAATCCTGGGTGATCCTGGCCGAGGCGCCTGCCGTGCGGCAGGAACCAGGGTGGTACCGCGGGATTAGCTCCCGTCCCTGTTTGGGACGGGAGTTTTTTATATATTGCAAGGAGGAAAGTATGTTCAAGCCAGTCTCATCACGTCTAAACCTCACTCTGCTCGAGGAGGAGATGCTGCGTCATTGGAAGAGCCACCGCATCTTCGAGAAAGCGGCTGCCCGCCGCCAGGGCGCCCCAGAGTACGTATTCTACGAGGGGCCGCCCACGGCAAACGGCAAGCCCGGTGTCCACCATGGCCTGGCCCGTGCCTTCAAGGATGTGTTCCCCCGTTATAAGATGATGCGCGGCTATCATGTCATCCGCCGCGGCGGATGGGATACCCACGGCCTGCCGGTTGAGATTGGTGTGGAGAAACAGCTGGGTTTCACCAGCAAAAGCCAGATCGAAGCCTTTGGCATCGCTAAATTTAACGAGCTGTGCCGCCAGAACGCTTTTGAATATATCCAGGAATGGGAGAAGTTCACCGACCGGCTGGGCTTTTGGGTAGACCTGAAAACTGCTTATGTTACCTACACCAACGAGTATATCGAGTCGGTGTGGTGGATCCTCGGGCAATTGTGGGATAAAGGCCTGCTGTACCAGGGCTATAAAGTGGTGCCTTACTGCCCGCGCTGTGGCACACCGCTCTCCGACCACGAGGTGGCCCTGGGCTATGCTGAGGCGGTCGACCCGTCGGTATTCGTGCGCATGCCGCTGGTCGATGAGCCGGGCACATCGCTGCTGGTATGGACCACCACCCCCTGGACGTTGCCCGGTAACGTGGCGGTGGCTGCCCACCCGGATGTCGATTATGTCACCGTCGAGCACCTGCTGCCGGAGGGCGGCCGTGAGCGCCTGATCCTGGCGCAGCCGCTGTTGGAGAAGGTATTTGGCGACGAGTACTACCGTGTAGTCGATACCTATAAAGGGCGCAAGCTGAAAGGGATGCGCTATAAGCCGCTCTTCACCTTCCTCCCGGTGGACAAGCCGGCTCACTTCGTCGTGCTGCAGGATTACGTGACCGTTGAGGATGGCACCGGCCTGGTGCACACGGCCCCGGCCTTCGGTGCCGAGGATATGCAGGCTGCCCTGGAATTTGACCTACCCATCCTGCTGACGGTCGCCGATGATGGAACTTTCATCCCCGAGGTGCGCCCGTGGAGCGGAAAGTTTGTCAAGCAGGCCGACCCGCTGATCATCGAAGACCTGCAGGCCCGCGGTCTCTTGTATAAAGCCGGCACCTATTCCCACACGTATCCCTTCTGCTGGCGCTGCGACACGCCTCTGTTATATTATGCCCGCAGCACCTGGTATATCCGCACCAGCCAGTATAAGGACCAGCTGGTGAACCTCAACCAGACGATCAACTGGGTGCCGGAGCACATCAAAGACGGCCGCTTTGGCAACTGGCTGTCCAACAATGTCGATTGGGCCTTGGGCCGTGAGCGCTACTGGGGCACCCCGCTGCCGGTCTGGGAGTGCGATACCTGCCACCACCAGATGGCCATGTCCTCGCGCCACCAGCTCTCGCACTATACCGGGCGCGACCTGAGCAATCTGGATCTGCACCGCCCGTACGTGGACGAGGTCCACTTCCCCTGCCCGAAATGCGGCCACCAGGAACACGGCACCATGCAGCGCGTCCCGGAGTTGATCGACGTCTGGTTCGACTCGGGCTCTATGCCGATCGCCCAGTGGCATTACCCGTTCGAAAACGAAGAGATGTTCTTGAAGCAGTTCCCGGCCGACTATATCTGCGAGGCCGTCGACCAGACACGCGGCTGGTTCTACTCGCTGCATGCCATCAGCACCATGCTGTTCGAAAGCGTCGCTTTCAAGAATGTCATCTGCCTGGGACTGATCCTGGATGGTGATGGCTACAAGATGTCCAAATCGCGCGGCAACATCGCTGACCCCTGGGATGTCATCACTCAGCACGGAGCCGATGCCTTCCGCTGGTATCTGTACACCGCCTCGCCTCCCGGGCAGGAGCGGCGCTACTCGGTCGACCTGGTAGGCGAAGTGGTGCGCAACTTCACCCTCACCCTGTGGAATGTGTACTCGTTCTTCGTCACCTACGCCAACCTGGACGCCTGGACGCCGGCCAAAGATCCGACCGAGCGCAGCTACGAGTATTCCGACCTGGACCGCTGGCTGCTCTCCGAGCTGCATGCCCTGGTGCGGGATGTTACCCAGGCGCTGGAAGTCTACGACGTCACGGGAGCGACCCGTCCGATCCAGACCTTCGTGGACGATCTGTCCAAATGGTTCCTGCGCCGCTCGCGCCGCCGCTTCTGGAAGAGCGAGTCGGATGGCGATAAAAACGCTGCCTATGCCACCCTGTACGAAGCATTGGTGACAGTCAGTAAGCTGCTCTCTCCTACAATGCCCTTCCTGGCGGATGCGCTTTACCAGAACCTGGTGCGCTCGCTGGATCCGGATGCGGCCGAGTCGGTGCATCTCACCGATTGGCCGGAGTACACGCCCGCCCTGGTGAACGATGTGCTGAACCGAGAGATGGCGCTGGTGATGCGCCTGGCTTCTCTGGGCCACTCGGCGCGCAACCAGGCCGGTCTGAAGGTGCGCCAGCCGCTGGCCGAGGTGGCCTTCTCGGTGGGCAACCCGGAAGAAGCGCATGCCCTGGAGCGCTACGGCGATCTGTTGGCCGACGAGCTGAATGTTAAAAAGGTCCGTCTGCTGGGCTCAACCGGTGAAGTGGTGTCTTACACCCTCAAGTCGCTCCCCAAGCAGCTCGGGCAGCGCTTCAAAGGACTGTTCCCCAAGGTGGCCGGCGCCATCAGCGAGCTGGAGCCGGTCCAGGCCGCCCAATCCCTGCTGAGCGGCAAGCCCGTCCAGGTGCAAGTCGATGGCGAGCTGCTCGACATCCAGCCGGAAGAGGTCGAGGTGCGCGCCGAAGCTCACCCCGGCCTGGTGGTGGCCTCCGACGGTCCCTACCTGGCAGCGCTGGATACCATCCTGACGCCGGAGCTGGTGCAGGAAGGGTTAGCGCGCGAGTTCGTCCGCCGTGTCCAGGATCTACGCAAGCAAGCCGATTTTGACATCTCAGACCGTATCCGCCTCTTTGTCCAGGCCACGCCCGGCCTTATGGGTGCCGTTGAGACCTACCGGGAATACATCACCGGCGAGACGCTGACCCGCGAGCTGGTCAGTGGCGCGCCGCCTGAGGGCGCCGTAGCCACTAACCTGGAGCTGGACGGCGAGCAGGTTACTTTTGGGGTGGTGAAATATGAAGGATGAGCTGGCCGATTTCCGCCGGGGCAAGGACGATTTCTTTGCCCATCACCCGCACAGCCCGCTAACCCGCTCTCAAAAGCAAGAATTCAAAGGGCTGTCTTACTTCGCGGAAGCGCCGGAGCTGCGCCTGGAAGTCGAGGTAGAAGTATTGCCCGAGCAGGAAGAGATCGAGATGCAGACCTCTACCGGGGACGTGCAGGTATACCGTCGTTTTGGGCGCTTTCATTTCCAGGTCGAAGGAAGGGAGTGCACCCTGACGATTTACACCAGCGAAGGTAGCTACTTCCTGCCGTTTGTGGATGCTCTGGCAGGGAGTGAGACCTACCCGGCTGGTCGCTACCTGGAGCCGGAGCCGCTGCCGGATGGCAGGTTCCTGGTGGACTTTAACCTGGCTTATAATCCTTACTGCGCCTACAATGACCAGTGGAGCTGCCCGCTCACGCCCTTCGAGAACCGGCTGAAAGCCCCCATCCGTGCCGGGGAGAAAGTATTCCACCCCTGAGATGAAATCTGGATCAGGGCAAGTGCACCCTGCCTTGCCCTGATCCACGGCCTGGCATGCTACGCAATGCCCAAGGCTTTGATTTCCACCACCTTGCCGCCGCGTTGGAAAATCCGCGCCACGCGTGGCAGTAAGGCTGTCGTGACCTCGTAATTGATCGTGCCGGCCATCCGGGCGACTTCTTCTGCCCGGATGTGCTCTGTCCCCTGCCTGCCGATCAGCACCACCTCGTCGTCCATCTGCACACCGGAGATGTGGCTGACATCCACCACGATCTGGTCCATGCTCACCCGTCCCAGCAGCGGGGCGCGCTGCCCGCCTACCAGCACTACCCCCTGATTCGACAGCACACGGTGGTATCCGTCGCCGTAACCGATGGGTGCCAGGGCAACTGTGGCAGGTTCTTTCGTTACATAGGTGAATCCATAGCCGATCCCGGCCCCGGCCGGCAGGCGGCGCACCCGCGCTACCAGGCTTTTCAGGCTGAGCACCGGCTGGATTTCGAAAGGCGCCGTCCATTCCACTGACGGCTGCAACCCATACAGTGCCACGCCCGATCGCACCGCGTTGAAATACGCTTGAGGCAGGCGCATGGTGGCTGCACTGTTAGCGGCATGTACCACGGGCGGCGAAAAGCCGGCCTCGCGGGCGGCAGCCAGCGCGCGCTGGAAAATGGCCAGTTGGGCCAATGCCCCAGCCGCGTCGGCCGAGTCGGCGGTTGCGAAGTGGGTGAACAACCCTTCCAGGGATAATCCCGGCAGGCCGCCAACTGCCTGTAAAAAGGGCACCACCTCCGGCGGCATCAGCCCGTAGCGGCTCATCCCTGTATCGACTTTAACGTGAATCGGGATGCGTTTCCCATTGGCGCTGGCCTGCGCCGAGAGGGCCTGGGCGAATTCCAGCGTTGTTACGCTGGGAGTCAGATCCCAGGCGACCATCATTGCCGCACCGCTGGGTGGGGTGTAGCCCATCACCAGGATGGGCGCAGTGATTCCCGCCCGGCGCAGCTCCACGCCTTCAATCGCCCGGTGCACGGCCAGGCGGGTCGCGCCGGCTGCCAGGGCAGCCTTCCCCACGGGCACCGCGCCGTGCCCGTAAGCGTTGGCTTTTACGACGGCAATAACTTCGACCTGCTCGCCAACATGCCTTTTAAAGGCGCGCACGTTGTGCTCGACGGCGTCCAGGTCGATCTCTGCCCAGGTGACAATCCCTTCGATCATCAGCCGCCCAGGTAGGCTTCCTTTACCTTGGGATTGCCCATCAGCTCCTGCCCTGTGCCAGAGATCATGATGTGGCCGGTTTCCAGGGCATAGGCGCGATGTGCCAAGCGCAGCGCCATGTAGGCGTTTTGCTCCACCAGCAGGATGGTTGTGCCGGATTCGTTGATTTCCCTCAACACCTTAAAGATATCGCGCACCAATACCGGCGCCAGTCCCATAGATGGTTCGTCAAGCAGCATCAGCTTACCCCGGCTCATCAGGGCGCGTCCTACCGCCAGCATTTGCTGCTCGCCGCCCGAGAGCGTACCGCCCAGCTGGTTCAGGCGCTCCTGCAGGCGCGGGAAAACCGCATACACGCGCTCATAATCGCGCCCGATTTCCGCCTTGTCTTTGCGTTGCCAGGTAGCCAGCTTTAGATTCTCTCGCACGGTCAGGTTGCCAAAGATGCCGCGGCCTTCGGGTACCTGGGCGATTCCCAAGGCGACGATCTTGTCTGCTGATACCTTGTGCAAATCATGCTGCCGGTAGTTGATCGTGCCTTTATACGGGATAATCCCAGAGATGGCGCGCAGGGTGGAAGACTTACCGGCGCCGTTAGCTCCGATCAGGGTGACGATCTCGCCTTCGCGTACGTCAAACGAGATGCCCTTCACTGCCCGGATGTTGCCATACGAAATTTTTAGGTCCTGCACGGAAAGCACCACCTGGTCGTCCATTATCTCTGCGCTCATCACTCCGCTCCTTCGCCCAGGTAGGCTTCCAGGACTTTAGGATTGTTCTGGATCTCATACGGCAGTCCTTCGGCAATGGTAGCGCCGAAGTCCAGCACCTTGAGCCGCTCACAGATACCCATCACCAGGCGCATCTGGTGCTCGATCAGGATGATAGTCAGCTTGAATTCCTGGCGGATCCATTGGATGAAATCCATAAGGGTCATGATCTCATTGGGATTCATACCGGCGGCTGGCTCATCCAGCAGCAGTAGCCGGGGGTGGGTAGCCAGGGCGCGGGCGATCTCCAGCCGGCGCTGTTGGCCATATGGCAGGTTCTTGGAGGTCTCATCGGCCACATCCGCCAGCTTCAAGTCGTCCAGCAGCTGCATGGCTTCGTCAATTGTGCGCTGCTCCTCTTTAGCAAAGCGGCCAACATGGAAAAAGGCATTCATGGGGTTGTAATGGATCTGGCCATAGTTGGCGATGCGCACATTGTCTAACACACTCAGTTCCTGGAACAGGCGGATGTTCTGGAAGGTGCGGGCAATCCCCAGGTCGGTGATTCGGTTGGAGCGCAAGCCGACCAGCTCGTGGCCTTCAAGCTGGATGCTGCCCTGGGTGGCTTTGTAGACGCCGGTGATCAGGTTGAAGATTGTGGTCTTCCCGGCTCCGTTGGGGCCGATGATACCGATCAGCTCGCCTTGCTGCAGGTCCAGGTTGAAATCCGACACAGCGCACAGGCCGCCAAAATAATGGGTGACGTTCTTACACTGCAGCAGCATCGGCGGCCTCCTTCTTCTTTGCTTCGGCCTTGCTGCGCCAGCGCTGGCTGGCAAACAGGTCGCGAGCGGGGATGAACCAGCGGAATTCTCGCAACCCCATGATCCCGCGTGGGCGATATATCATGAGAAAAATCAGCACCAGGGGCATGAGCACGTACCGCCAGGTCTGGAATGGCCCCAGGATTTCGCGCAGCACTTCCAGCAGCACCGTGAACACCGTCGCACCCAGGATCGATCCGGCAATCGAGCCGATGCCTCCCAGGTAAACCATGATCAGGATATCTGTAGATTTGACAATGTCAAATACGCGCGGGCTGATGAACTGTAGTGCATGGGCGAACAGCGCACCTGCCACTCCGGCGAAGAAGGCGGAAAGCACGAAAGCCAGCAGCTTGACCTGCCGGGTGCGCACGCTCATCAGGTCGCTGGCGATCTCGTCTTCGCGGATGGACAGCACCCCGCGCCCGTAGTTGGAGTACACGAAATTGCGCGTCACCCATAGGGCGATTACCATCCACACATACGACCAGGGCAGATTGCTCAGCTTGTAAATCCCTGGTATGCCGCGTGGCCCGCCGATTAGCTCGATATTTTCGATTGCCGACTTGACGATGAACAGGAATGCCAGCGTGACGATCGCCAGGTAATCGCCGCGGGTCTTGAAGGATGGGACCGCCACGATCAGGCCGAACAGGGCTGTGACCAGCCCGGCGATGATGATCGTCACAGGGAACAGGAAGGGGTTCAGCTCCACCGGCCAGACACGCGTGGAAAGCAGGGCGCCGGTGTAGGCGCCAACCGCCATGAATCCGGCGTGCCCGACGGAAAACTCACCCATGTAACCATTCACCAGGTTCAGGCTGACCGTCAGGATGACATTGATACAGATGTAGATCAACGTCAGCTGGTAGTAGGCGTTAAAACTCCCCAGGTGGAGTGCCAGCGATAGAATGAAACCCAGGGCGATGATCACGGGCAGCAGCCAGCGTTTGGCCATCAGCGCTTCCCAGGATGCGCGCGGGCCTTGGAAACGATTGGTTTTGGATGTCATAGGAGTTTCCATGCCTCACACCTTTTGCGGCCTGGGTTTGCCCAGGATGCCGTACGGCCTGAAAATCAGCAGGATCAGCAGCAGGCTGAAGGCGACGAAGTCGCGGTAGGTGGATGGAAAAAAGGCCACCACCATTATTTCTACTCCACCCAGGATAAATCCACCGATCATAGCCCCGCGCACGTTTCCGATGCCGCCCACCACGGCCGCGATAAAGGCTTTCCAGCCGATCAGCACGCCCATGTAGGGGTCGATCACCGGGAAAGCCTGGCTGTACATCACCCCGGCGGCTGCGCCCAGGCTGGTGCCCAGCAGGAAGGTGAGTGAGATCACCAGGTTGATTGGCACGCCCATCAGCGGGACGATTGTCTTATCCCAAGAAATCGCCCGCATAGCCATGCCGACCATTGTGCGACGGACGATGAAATCCAGCAGCAGCATTAACAGCACTGCCATGGCGATAATGATCACTTTGAGCGAGGATATTGTGACCCCACCGATTGTCCAGGTAATATTGGGCAATAATACAGGCACACTCAGCGGGTAGGGATAGATGATCAGCATGACTGTCTCGAGCAGGATGCCGACCGCAAGAGCCGTGATGATCGCCGAAACTCGTGGCGCGTTGCGCAGCGGCCGGTAGGCAAGGCGTTCGATCCCCACCCCGAGCAGCCCGACGCCCACCATAGAAAACAACAGCGTGGGGATGAAGGGCAGCTTGAACACTGCGGCAGCGATAAAGCAGAAGAACGCGCCCACCATGAAAAGATCGCCGTGGGCAAAATTGATCATCGTCAAGATGCCGTACACCATCGAATAGCCCAGGGCGATCAGAGCATAGATGCTGCCTAATTGAAGCGCATTCAACAATTGCTGGAGGAAATAGGTCATAACGAGGCCTCCGAAACCAAACCTCCCGCAGGCAGGGAACCAGGCAGGCGCCATTCGTTGAGCATAATGTGGGCTGCGGTGCGAATTTACCTGCCCGGCACCCTGCGCCTGCGGGAGAGATCAGGCGGGTATGACTTTACGGGGCTGCGTTAGCAAACCACTTGAAGGCCTGGTCGACAATCTGGATGATCACGGCGCTCTTGACCGGATCTCCGGAGCCTTCCTGGAACTGCATGTTGCCCGTCACGCCGTCGTAGCTGGGGATCTTGGCCAGGGCGTTGCGTACCGCCTCGCGATCCACACTGCCGGCGTCCTGTAAGGCCTTCCACAGCAACCCAAACGAATCGTAGGTCAGAGCGGCCACATCGTCCGGAGTATTGCCGTATTTGGCCTTGTAGGCTTCGATGAACTTGGTGGCGACGGGGGTGGCCGCGTCGGCTGCATAGTGGGTGCTGAAGTAATAGCCATCGCAATCCGCGCCGCACAGGCTGAACAGCTCGGAGCTGCCCCACGAGTCGCTGCCCAGGAAGGGCACGGTGATGCCGAGCGCCTTGCCCTGTTGGATCTGCAGCGGCACTTCGCTGTAGTAGTTAGGCAGGAAGATGCACTCGGGATTGGTGTCTTTGATCTTTGTCAGCTGGGCGTTGAAGTCTTTGTCGCCGGTGGTGTAAGTCTCGAAAGACACCACCTGCCCACCGTTCTCTTCGAAGGTCTGCTTAAAGAACTCGGCGATGCCCTTGTTGTAGTCCGAAGCCACATCGTACAGCACGGCGGCTTTGGTGCATCCTAGCTCGTCCAGGGCAAACTTAGCCACCACGCGCCCCTGGAAGGGATCGATGAAGGCTGCCCGGAAGACGTATTTCTTGGGCGCGCCGGTATTGGCATCCAGGGTCGTTTTGGGGTTGGTCGACCAGGGGCTGATCAGCACAGTCTTGCTGCTCTCAGCAATTTCAGAGGCCGGGATGGCGTAGCGGCTGGCGTTCGGGCCGATGATCGCCACCACATTGTCCTGGGTGATCAGCTTCTGGGCTGCAGATGCGGATTGCTCGGCTTTGCCGGCGTTGTCTTCAATAATCAGCTCGATCTGGTATTTCTTGCCGCCCACTTCCAGCCCGCCGGCGTCATTGATCTCTGCAACTGCGATTTCGGCTGCATTCTTGAACGAGGCGCCAACCGCCGGGATATCCCCGGTCAGCTCGCCAATGCCTCCGACCTTAATGGTGTCGCCGTCCGCTCCCCCGCAAGAGACCAGGAGCAAACTGGTGACGACCAGCAAGATTAACAGGCGTACAGTATGTTTCATTGCTTTCTCCTTGCTCGAATCTGGTGATGCTCGTTTTGGGTAGTTATCCTGCCACCAGGCAGGCTTGCTTGTGGCTAGCAGAATCCGGATATGTACCTCCTTTCTCCGTTGCGATGGCAGAATGAGAGATAGCCTGATTTTATTGTGGATACGATCAGTGTATTTGTCAAGTGTTTTATGTCATCAAAACAGGGTTTACTCGGTTCCAAAGACGGATAGGGGATTTTCTCTTGCCTGTCAAGCAGGCATATATACAATTACTATACATAACCTTGACAATATACACAAACGCTGATATAATCTTATCAATCTAATCAAGATAGGATTTCGCAGATGATATCTTTTTACCTGGCAATCAAAGAAGTATGGCGCAATAAGAGCCGGTTCCTGCTCTTCAGCATGGTGATCGCCCTGATCACCACGCTGGTCCTGTTCATTGCAGGACTGGCAGAAGGTCTGGCGACTGCCAACCGTGAGTACCTGGCCAAGCTGGACGGCGAGCTGGTTGTCTTTCAGGAAAACGTGGATTTATCCACTATAACCAGCCGCATCAGCGAATCTACCCTCTCCAATGTGCGCCGCGTACCCGGTGTCGCTGAGGTCGGACCAGTGGGTTTCAGCAATGCCACCATCGTCTTCTCGGATGGTCGGGAGGATGTGGATGTCTCATTAATTGGATTTGAGCCCGGCTATCCCGGCGGCGCGCCGGCCTTCACCGGCCGCAACCTGGTGAACCGCCTGGCCGAAGAGACCGTCATCGATGGCAAGATGGCCCAGAGTGCGGGTATCCAGGTTGGGGATATCATCACCATCAAGAGCATCCAGGGTACAGATGAAGAGTATTTCGACCTGAAAGTCGCCGGGATCACCGATGGGCGGCAGTATTTCTTCCAGCCGTCTATTTTTGTTCCGCTCGAGGTTTGGGACGAGATTCGTCCGCAGGCCGCGCTTGCTGGTGCGGGGGGCATGGCAGGCAGCGAGATTGCTTACAATATCCTGGCTGTTCAATTGGATGATCCGGCTGCCCTGGAATCGACGGCTGCCGCCATTCAAACCCAGGTCGAGGATGTCGAAGTCACCGATGTGGTCACCGCCTACGAAGCGACACCGGGTTATGCCGCTCAGCAGAGCACGCTCAATACCCAGCGCGGCTTTACCCTGCTGATTGGCATCCTGGTGATTGGCGGCTTCTTCCAGATCCAGACTCTACAGAAGATCCCCAACATTGGCATGCTGAAGGCGATTGGCACGGGCAACCGTACGGTGGGTGGCGCGGTGGTGCTGCAAATCCTGGCCGTGACCGTCTTTGGTGTGTTGCTGGGTGCCGCCTCCACCTTGGCCCTCTCCCTGGGTCTTCCAGAAGGCATCCCCATCGTATTCACCGGGCAGGCGGCTGCCGCAGCGATCCTCTCGCTGATCCTGATTGGCCCGCTGGGCGGTCTGGTATCGGTGTGGATGGCCGTTAAAGCTGAACCGCTGATGGCCCTGGGCCTCTCGTCCTGAACGTCACTACCTTAAAAAATACTGGAAGGAATATTCCATGGAAAACATTGTTGAGACTCGATCGGTTAGCAAAATCTATGAAACTGGCGACCTGGTTGTGCGCGCTGTGGACCAGGCCAGCCTGGAAGTAAAGGCCGGGGAGTTCGTTGCCCTGGTAGGCCCCAGCGGTTCAGGCAAGACCACCATGCTGGCGATGCTGGCGGCACTGCTCCAGCCCACCGAAGGCCAGATCATGATCGATGGCCAGGATCTGAGCAAGATGAAGGAAAGCCGCCGCGTGAAGTTCCGCCGCGAGAAGATCGGCTTCACCTTCCAGGCCAACAACCTGGTGCCTTATCTGACGGTGCGTGAGAATATCGAACTCATGCTGCGCTTGAACGGTGATTACGATAAAGTCGGTCAGCAGCGCACAGTTGAGCTGCTCACCCGCCTGGGGCTTGGCGATCGTATGAACAATTTACCCCGCCAGCTCTCCGGTGGTCAGAAACAGCGCGTCGCCATCGCCCGCGCCCTGATCCACAACCCCAGCCTGGTGCTGGCCGATGAGCCGACTGCCAGCCTGGACACCGAGCGTGCCTTCCAGGTGGTAGAAATCTTCTCCGACCTGATCCACGAGCAGAAGAAAGCCGGCATCATCGTTACCCATGACCTGCGTATGGTGCGCTTCGTAGACAAGGTCGTCCAGATGATGGACGGCAAAATCGTCAATATCATCACCGATCCGATTGCTATCGCCGCCCTGGCCGGCTCCAGTCAAGGTACTCCCCCGCTGTACTTAGCGGGGTTCGAGCCGGGCATCCCGGTCAAAGAGCTGGAATATCAGCCCAACCTGTTTGTAAAATCTGCATAGCTTGTTTGAAGCGACTCCCTGCACCTTTTGCAGTGTGGGGGATCGAATCCGGCCCTGTTTGAGTGGGACGACAGGGCAGCAAAAAACCAGGCGATTTGTCGCCTGGTTTTTTTATCAATACAGTATCTGCTTGCGGAATTGCCAGAACTTCATCATCCCCGGCTCGCCCCCGTTCCAAGGTTTCATCGAAAGTTGCACAGCCAATACGCTGCAATGGATTCCTGAGAAGGCTTGTCTCCCGGTAGCTGCCTTCTTTACAGGCATTCAGCCGGGCCGATTGTGACAAACGTCACAGGAGGACGTGATGATTGATACTTATTTGAAGTTGAAATTTTGTGTAACCTGTTTATGTAGGAGTGTATGGTGAGTTCGATAATCCCAAAATTTTTCATGGGGAAAGGCTATGAAACACGCAAATAGAAATGTAACAGAAGTGAAATTTTTCGAATTATTAATGACCTTTCTACTAATTGTACCAATTGTACCTTCTCAATAAAAAAGGTTGGCTGGGAATCCAGATTCAATTTATACAATATATATTCCTGTGATTATGGCTTCTGTTATCCCCGAGGTCAACAATCCAGGATGTCGGTGGCCGCATACCCAAAGCCAATTGTTTTTCGTAACGTATAAATGGGGGGATCGTCTCCAGGTACCTGGGACGTTATGGCGGAATGCATTCGAAAGTGGATTATCATCTTGGAATGGATCCCCGATTTTACCTTACTTTTATTATGATCAAAATTCAAGCAATACAATAAATACTTATGACGATTCGATGGCCATGAATCGAGGTATCACCTATATTTATTGTTCGGGGACAGCGGCGATCATGGTGGTTATCCAGGGAAATGTTTATTGGGATTCCATAGATAACTACACAGTAAATCAACGGCGAGGAATTTCAACTCACGAAATTGGGCATGGAATGAGCATAGGTCATATTAATGACTCATATCCAACTGCAGCTCTTATGTATAAAAGTGTCCCGCTCTCTTTCTTTAGCTATATTTTTTCCCCACAGCCACCTGATATAGACTTCGTTGATCAAATATACCCGTAAAGTATATGGAAAATTCCTGATGGGAGTAAAACTATGAACAGGTGCTTAAAATTCCTGCCCGTGTTGCTGGTCGTTCTAGTGACGAGTTGCGCCTCGAAAAAGGATTTAAGCAGCCGTTTACCGATTGAACCTGCGAACGAGCCTGTCGCTTCGGTTGCTATTATTCAGGAAGTGCCTGTCGTGTACACCTCTATACCAGAAGTGGCATCCAAATCAACCGTTGTGATCCTTGGCAGAGTAGCAGCACCAAGAGAAATATTGAATACCGCCCGCGTTCCCGGTGAACCTGGCAAGCCTGATCCTCAAAATTACAGCGTAGGCCAGGTCTATGAAGTGATAGTCGATGAATATTTACTGGGACAGGGGCCGAAAACTATCTATGTGATACAACATCAGGGTATGATGGATACAAGGGATGGCCCACCAACCGAGACGCAGATTGAGCAGTTGATCGGTAACTCTGGTGTCCAACCTCTAAGCGCCAATGTCCAGTACCTAATGTTCCTGCGAAGCTCGAACCATATCTTTGTGGGGTACTCGCAAGATGAGATTTTTGGCGGCGCCGGGCATCCTTGGCTGTTCGATGCTTCGAATCCTGACTGCATCCGCCTGGTCGATTCGCTTGAGAATGTCTACCATTATTTTCCTCCCCTGGAATTCGATGATTTTGCCACCCTTCTTAAAACTCCGCTATTGGACCCGGCGCCAGGCGAAGGCGCAGTTTATCCCACTCCACCCGCTGGATCGATGCTTTGCCCGGAAAACGGTGAAGTAACTCCCCCTTATCCATAAATTTATGTCGCAAACGGGTCTTTCCTTAATATAAAACTTGCTTACGGAACTGCCAGAACTTCATCATCCCCGGCTCGCCACCGGTCCATGGTTTCGGGAATAAGAAGCAGGGCGTGAAGGTGATTTGCGTATTGCGCAGGGCAATCAGGGCCTTGGGCGGCTGCTGGATGCAGGGATTGTCCGGGTAGACCGGGTCCCAGGGTTTGGTGTATTCGGCGCGTATCGTGTACTGGCCGCGTGCAATCTCAAAGAGAGCTTCCGTAGGAGCTTCGCGGCTGCCCTTAGGGACGGTGAAATAATAGTAAATCGTTTCTTCATCCTTCGGCTCGACCCAACGCCCCTCCCTGAAGAGGTCAAACAGGCTGGTCCCCGGTTCAACTGCGGTGCCGCTCAGCCAGATTGACAGCGCATAGCCCGACCGGTTGATGATCTTCAGCTGGATCCTGACTGGACGGTCAGCTCCCATCAACAGCAGGGCCAATAACGGCAGGACGAGAAGAAATTTCTTCGGCATACAAAATATCTTACCACAATCTGTTAAAAGACAGCAGCTCCGGGATGACTTCCCGGAGCTGCTGTTGCAGGCTCTGGTTGGGTGGATTACTTCGTAAAGCGCATCACGCTGCCATCCGCCAGCGTAAGGTTGAGCCGGTTGTTGCTATTATTTAGATTGAAGGAGGCGCTGCTGTCCAGGTAGTTCAGGAACTGATCTGAATAGGAGCCTTCCGGGCAGGCGACCTTGGTGCTGGTGAGTACGTCAATCTGCAGGTTGGAGCCGCTCAGGCTGTAGGTCCCGCTGGCAGTATTGCAGTCGGCCTTCATATTGGCGCTGCCATTCGCCATCAGTTGAAGCGAATACTTATCCGGGTCGGCTATCGTGATGCTCGTCCCGTCCGCTCCCTGGAAGCTTATCCAGTACCACACTGGGCCAACCGGGCCGCTGACCGGCACCGGGGTGCCTGTGCCGGCGGTAGGCGTCACCAGGACAGTAGGTCCGAAATTCATCGTGCCGTCGTTGGAGAACAGCGCCAGCACCCCGTTTTGCACAGCGTAGGCAAACGAAGCGTTGAGCAGGGTAATATATTGCGTGCCCAGCGACTCCGAACCGCAGGACGCCTGGGTCGAGGTGGTGACCTGGATGGTGATCTGGGTGCCGCTGGTGCGGTATGTACCGCTGCCCTTATTGCAGTCCGCCAGGACGTTAACCATGCCACCAGCCAGAAATTCGAGCATATAGTTATCATACTCGGTTACTGTGGTCTGGCTGCCATCCGCTTTGATGAATGAGCGCCAGAACCAGGAGGTGCCGGCAATGGGTGGTCCGGCGGGGACCGGGGTGGATGTGGGCGGGACTGCGCCAATGCGAATAGACTGGAACATGCTGTCTAGCTGGCCCAAATCCGGGCTGAAGTCGCTGGTAGGCGCTGCTTCCAGTGCTGCTGTCATGTCCGCCAGGTATTTATTCGGATCGGACTCCACTGCTGCCATCGTTTCAGGGGGCACATCGGCTGCCGTGTTGGGCAGTGAATTTGAGGTCACCGGGTACACAAACGAGACATACTGCTGGCCGTCCTCGGATAAGCCCTGGAAGAAGTAGAATAGCCGCTCGTTGGTGATCGCGGATACATCCTGGCTGTAGGATGCCAGGAAGGCCATCCCTGTCCCGCCGGCGAAATCGATGTATTTCACCTTGGCGTGCAGCGATTGGGCCGCATTGATCCCCGGCAGCACCGGGATGCCGCCTTCAACCGGATTGGGCTGGTCTTTCAGCAGCTGCTCCAGCTGCTCTATCCTGTCCTGCACCTGGCTCACACCGGCCTGGGCGTACATGGACAGGTATGCCTGCACCGGCAGGATGCGTCCCTGGCGCTGGGTGATATTGAACATATTCGGGTCAACCTGGTCCTGATCGAAGGTGACCAGCAGGTGTGGCGGCAGACCGTTCAACGAGGCCGGGATGTTCGGATCGTAGGGCGTCCCGGGTACCTGGACCCAGTTGGCGCTGCCGATTGTGTCAGGTGGCGTGATCGAAAACTCACTGGGTCCCAATACACCCGCCGCATTCAAGTCCACCGGCGCTACAGTCGGCAGCAAGGTGGGGGAGGGGATCGGCGTTTCGGTCGGGATGGGCGACGGAGTCGGGGACGGCTCCTGGGTAGCTGTGGGGGGCACCTGGGTAGGCGTGGCGGTCGGTTCGGCCGGCGCAAATGCGCCGCAGCCGGCGCCAAGCAACGCCGTTACCAGCAGCGCAGTGATTACAATCGTACGTTTCATGATTTTTTACCTCTTTCCTTATTTCTGTTTCAAAACCAAACTTTAATCATAAACGATAAAATTAGAATTAAGCCGGGCGGGCTGCGGAATCCCTATAAATACTTATATCCCGCTCATATTAATGGGCAGGATATAAGGTTTTGCCAGGGCAGGTGGTCGGTTTGCCGCCTGCAGGAATTAGTGAAGTAGTTTTTCGAAAGCTGAGAGCAGCAGGTCTACATTATCTGGGTTGGACGAGTAGCCCATCAGTCCGATACGCCATACGCGGCCTTTGAGCTCGCCCAGGCCTCCGCCAATCTCGATATTGTATTCGTTCAGCAAGCGCATGCGCAGCTGGGTCTCATCTATGCCATCGGGAACGCGTACGGTCGTCAGGGTCGGCAGCCGGTAGGCGATCGGGACGTGCAGCGTCAGGTCCAGACTCTCCAGCCCCTGCCACAGCAGCTCGGCATTGCGGCGGTGGCGCGCCCAGCGTGCTTCCAGCCCTTCTTCCGCTACGATGCTCAGCGCCTCGTACAGGGAATAGTTCGCGGAGATGGGGGCTGTGTGGTGGTAGGTGCGCTCTTTTCCCCAATACTTCTCTACCAGGGTGCAGTCCAGGTACCAGTTTGCCACGGGTGTGCGGCGCTCCCGCAGCACTTCTGCTGCGCGTGGCGAGAAGGTGATCGGGCTGACGCCTGGTGGGGCGCTCAGGCATTTTTGCGCCCCGCTGTAGCATACATCGATCTTGCGCAGGTCGACGCTCACCGGCAGGCCGCCCAGTGAAGTCACTG
>JBFYSP010000187.1:0-25220 GCA_041301395.1 Anaerolineae bacterium | reverse complement strand
GCAGATCAGCTGCATCCACCAATCCCCGCCAGGCAGTTAGAGAAATGTGCGGCAAGGCTGCAGCCTGGATGAAGTTTCGGGAGCGTGGAATCGCTGCGATATCATTGGCAGGGAGCACGATATTTTCGGTTTATTCTTCTGTTTCGACGCTGGCCATTAAAATAGACGCATGCCCGACCGGAGTAAGACTGTATTTACCGGAGGCAGCCGGTATCAAGGCGGATTGATACTGATCCAGGTGGAGCCGTTCTCCCCCAGTGTGTATCTCGGCGCTGCCGGAGATGACTGTGATGGCATGGAATGACTCGCCTTCAGTGTCCAGATCAAAACGGGAGGATCGCGTCTCCAGACGTTGTAAGGTGAAGTATGGACAGCGGGTGAGCTCTACCGTTTCACCGTCTCGGATCGTGGGCAGTGGATGCAGGTCAGGCTGCGAGGCGGCATTTGCAACCGCAAGGGACTTTTCGATGTGCAGCACTCGGCCGCCGGTCTGCGGGCGGTCCCAGTCCCAAACCCGATACGTAAGGTCGGAGGTTTCCTGGATTTCGTAAATAAGCAGCCCCGGTCCGAGAGCATGAATCGTACCGGGCGGCATGAAAATCGTATCCCCTGGATTCACTTCCAGGTAGCGTGCCCATTCTAATATCTTGCCACCCCGGATTGCGGCGGCCATGGTCTGCGAGTCCACGCCTGGTTTTAACCCGCCGATCAGGCGTGCCTCTTGCTCAGCCTGGAGCACGTGCCAGGCTTCGGTCTTACCGAACTGTCCAGGACCTTCCAGGGCGATGGCTTGCTCATCGTTGGGGTGTACCTGCAGGGAGAGCCAGCGGGCGCAGTCCAGCAGCTTAATCAACATGGGGAAGCGCCTACCGGTGCGCTGAACGACCCGGCTTCCGAGCAGCTCGATTGCATGTACAGCCGAAAGCTCACTAAGGGTGTTGCCGGCTTGCGGACCGGATAGTACCCGGTTGTGCTCGTAGACAATCCAGGCTTCGGCGGTGGGAACCACTGCCGGGCGCAGGCGTGCGCCTCCCCAAACATAGTCTCGGTATTCAGGCTCAAGCTGGAGTATTTTACTCAGTGTCATGGTTGCCCTTTCTGGTGAGGTATCAGCCCGCGCAGGGTCCTGGCCAGCCGGAGGCGCCACAAACCTTGCCGTACCACGCGCCAGCTTTCAAGCATGCTGTGCTTTTCGGCGCTTCCCAGGCTATGGGTGGAGTAAACTGACTCAGCATAGCGCCCGGTCAGGTTTTGGATGTGAGCTGGCAGGCGGTCGGGTTGGTCTGGGTTCGGATCTACTTGTTGGCTGAGCAGGGCGGCGAACTCGGCCGGTGTGAGGCTGCCAGCAAAGTTTTCTCCCAAATTCTCAGCCTGCCGGTAAAGCCGCCGGTAGAGGATGCGGATCAAGTGCTCGGCTGGCAGCATGCCAAGGTGGAGCCGGTCGAGCGTCTGCCATAGCAGGGTCAGCAGGACAATGCCTGCCAGAAAAGCGATTAGCCAGCTTAACTTTCGCCAGGCTGAAGAAAAGGCGGCCGGACCTGGCTCCGCAGCCGGCGCAACAGCACCCGATAGCGCTTCCTGTTCGGGGGTCACTGGCCGCCAGAAAACCGGGCGGGAGGCGGTAGGTTCAAACTCCACCCAGCCGTAACCGGGGAAATAGACTTCCGTCCAGGCGTGAGCATCGGCCTCAGTCACCAAAAAACGTTCTTCGGCCGGGCGATATGTGCCGCTGCCGTAGCCGATCACCAGGCGAGCAGGCAAGCCGGCAGCACGCGCCAGCACCACCATGGCAGAGGCGTAATAGTCGCAGTAGCCGCGTTTCAAGTCGAATAGAAAATAATCCACTACGTCCCGTCCGGGTGGAGGAGCCTTCAAGTCCAGTGTGTAGGGGTAGGTGCGCAGGTACTCTTGGATTGCTTGCGCCTGGTCGTAAGCTGTGGGCTCGGCAACGGTCAACTTCTGTGCCAGGTCCCATACCCGCCGGGGGATACTTTCTGGCAGGCCCAAATACACTCTGCGAATCTCTTCCGGGTAATCTTGACCGGCGAGGCGCAGCTGAGCTTCGGAGGGTCTGACTAACCGGGATTCCACCGAATAAGTGTCAGTCATGATGGAGACGCCAAAAATGTCTCCCGGGTTGCGCCATGCGACCTGGTAGGGCTGCGAGGCGCCCAGCAGCTCGCCGGTGTAGTATAAAAGCCTGGAAGGTGCAGCCCGGTCATCGCTTTGACTCGATAGCGATAATGGGTTGGCCATCTGGAACTGCGGCTGCAGCGCCAGGTATGGAGCTGTGTCGATGGTCGTCAGTTGCTTCTCGAGGCTGGCCCCAGCCGGGAAGTTTTCCCGGCTGGTTGGAGTGGCTGACCAGCCGCCTCCGGTGTAATGGTCGTAGGTCAGGCTGCGCCAGTAAATGCTCTCCAGGCCGGCAGCACCCGGCTGGTAACCGGCCAGCCCGACCCGCATCACTATCTTCTCGGAAAGCTCCGGACCGGCGCCCAGCAAATGGCGGGTGGGCAGCCCAGGATTCTGCACTCCATCCAGGACTGTGGCGGCGCCCGAGCGCGGGTCTCTCAATCCCAAGGCACGTGCCACCTCTTGCTGCCCTGCCGGTTTAAGGGCCTGGCGCACCGCACCAGAGATTTTTGAGATCGACAGAGGCGGAGCAACCAGGCTGAACGTGACCAGGCAGGCAATAATGGCAATAACGGCAAAACCCCATTCGAGCTCGATCTCCGCTTTGTCCACTTGGTTGCGCTGCCAGTGATGGATTTGCTTGATGTAATCGCCCAGGGCCTGTATGGCGACCAGGGCCGCGAGCCAGATCGCAATTGGGTACACCGGCGCTCCGCTGTAGGCGACTGTTCCAGCCAGGATGACACCGGATGGAAGCAGCCCGATCAGGACCCGCTCGCGGTATTCTTCCTTGCCCCGTACCCACCAGCCTGCCCAGGCGGCCACCAACCACACAACAATCACCAAAACCAGCAGGATGACCAGTGGATCGTAAGTCGGGCGTCCATTGACCAGCGCTTGTGCCCACGTCTCGCTGCGCGCGAATAAGTTATAGGCCCCCAGCTTGAGCCCCTGCCAGGCCTGCAGGATTGGTTGGTTGTCCAGGGAAGCGAAGCTCTCCAGGTCAGGGTGCTTGAGGCGCAGCACCTGCCAGATCCAGAGCATTTCTGCCCGCGCCAGGGCACCCAAGGGTAGCGCCAGGCGCCCAAGGATCAGGAGGCTGGCGCTTCCAGCTGCGGCAAGCGAAATCGCAGCAGCTACCCAGCCATGCAGGGCGGCACCCGCCAGCAGCCAGCCGAGAACCAACCCAGCAAATCCGAATGCCAGCAGGGGCCAGGCATCCAGCCCCTTTATGGCGGAGCTCAGCCCGTAAGCCAGGCAGGCAATAGCCAGGTAGATCAGCGCCAGGCAGGCCAGAATTTCCAAACCGGCTCGCCTTACAACTTGATGGATCGGGTATAAGAGTGCCCGTCTCATGTCCCCAGCTTCTTCCAGCTCAGGTCGGCCGGTTTATGCAGCGGGATGGCGCGCCCGAACCCGGTGACGCGCCATTCCCACTCGCCCTGACGTCCTGGGCGCGCCTCCGGACGGTCAAGCATCTCTTTCGAGATGATATACGGGTCAACTCCCAGGCTGGCCAGCGCCGATTTGATTTTGGATGATGGGTGCGGACTGCCGTAGGAAGCGGGGTCGAACAACAATACCGTTGGCGCGATCTGGCCTTTTTGCAGCATAGAGAGCGGTTCCAGCCATAGCCCCTCGATATCCGCGGTTATGAGGATCAGGCTGGCGCCGCGCTGCAGCGCCGGGCGAGCAGACTCCAGCAAGTGTGCCAGGGATACCTCGCCGCTCCTGGCAAGTGCCAGCTGGCGCAGGATTTGCATGCGCTGGGCGGCGGCATGTACCGGAGGTAGCCAGATGAGCTCCTGGCCGGCTGCCGAGAGGCCGACGGCATGCCCCTGGCGCAGGCCGCGATCGGCCAGGGAGGCGGCCAGGATGACGCCATGCTCGAGAGTCGAGCTGTAGTCTTCCCCAGCCTGGGCGCCGGTCAGCAGATCCAAAAATATCCACCAATCACTGGTCGGGGTGTTTTCAAAATTACGGATATACAGGCTCTGGCGGCGAGCCGAGGTCGGCCAGTGCACCCAACGCAGGGGGTCCCCCGGGTGGTACGGGGAAACCCCGCTGGTGCTAACGGTGCGTTCAAATGGATCGCGGCGTGGCCGGCGGCCTTCTCCGGCCCGGCCCCCGGGCGTGACATCGATGGCCGGCAAGGGGATGACAGGTGGAGTGACCATCAGGGTGGCCGATCCCGGAAGATCGAACGTCACACGGAAAAAGCCCAATGGGTCCCCGGTTTGAAGACGCGTAGGCCCCAGCGTGAAAAGGCCGCGCAGTGTACAGAGGTGCCCGGTTTTCCAGGAATTACGCGAGTCGCCGCTAATGGCCGTTACTTGCCCGGCGGAGTAACCCGGTAAGGTGGAAAAATCACTGATCTCCACCCACAGGGCGGGCGCCAGGCTGGTATTGACCAGCGTGAAGCGCTCTTCCAACCGGTCGCCAACATTGGCCCAGCCATAGCGGATTTCGCGCTCCAGCCGCAGACCGGTGGCAAGCATCCTGGCCCAGGCGTAAGCCGCCAACCAGGCGCCTCCCATGCCCACCAGCAGAACTACCCATACTTTGCTGGGTAAAGCTATCTGCAAAGTTATCAGCAGTGGGAGCAGCGCCAGCCATAGAACTGCCTGGCGCCGAGGGCGGGGACTGGCAGTCATTGATTAATCATACTTCAATTTTACGGGCCTTTGGGGTATATTTGGGTATAATGGGTTAGGTTAGAGCAAATATGGTTTTGGATCGACCCCCGCTTTCACGGTCTGGCCACTGCGTTCAGGAGGAAATATGTCCCGGTATATGGTGATTCACAACGCCGATTATGAGAAGCTTGATTCTTTTGAGAATATGGTCAACATTGCCCGGCGAATTGCACATTCGCATGGCGCGGAGGTTGCCTGGTTGAACTCCTGGTGGTCGGCTGGAAATGAGGTTTTGATCTGCGAATGGGAAGCGCCAGACCTGGAAACCCTGGAGAAATTGCTTAACCAGGAGCGGGAATACTGGCCGGTAGCGAAAATTTATGATGTGCTTTGGACTGACCCGAAATGGTATGAGGTCGACAGCTAAGCCGCATATCCGAGGTCCGGCAGGATCTCCGACATAGAGAAATTGGTAAACAAAAAACCACCTCCTGGAATGTACCCGGGAGGTGGTTTTCGTTTGTGTAGTGCAGTCTTTGGAAAAAGTCAGTCCGCACTAATTAATAGCGGCGCTGGCCCTTTTTCTGGTTGCGATTTGGCTGGCGGGATTGCTGCTTCCCGTATCCACCGTAGCCGCCGGAACTGCCGGAATTGCCATAGCTACGCGAGCCACTTTCTTCCTTGGGGCGAGCCGGATTCACTTTGATCTGGCGGTTGTCCAACTCGTAACTATTGAACATCTTGATAGCTTGCTCCGCTTCCTGTTGGCTGCCCATTTGAACAAATGCAAAGCCTTTGGACATACCAGTGTCGCGATCCTTAATCAAATCTACCGTCGTAACGGTGCCTGCCTGAGCAAACAGTTCGCGCAGGTCGTTATCCGTTGTATTGTAGGAGAGATTGCCGACATATAACTTAGTTTCCATGATCCTCTTTTTCCTGAATCTCCAACCGAATCGGCTGGTAATAAAAATCTGCCAGATCTAACATAGAGCTGGCAGCATTTGCACACAAGCTTAAATATTAAACCAAACTATTGTACCACTTAACCGGGGTGCGTACCCAGCATAAAGTAATCAATATCTTAGTTTTCTGGAATATGGATTTCAATCCAGCTTGCGCCGCCATCCTGCGTGCTCCACAACCTGGTGTGCAGGTCGCATTGCAGCGGCTGGCTGCCTTTTTGCCCCTGGCAGTCGCCGGAGGTGGAGAGTGCCCAGCCGTTCAGCGAGTCGGTAAAGTCCGCCAGGAAGGTGCCTTCTGGAAAAGGCTGGCCGGTGGCCTGTTGAGTGTTATTGGCAAGCATACCCGCTGTGCCAGGCAGGGAATTGGCTTGCAGGACTTCCTGCAAGGACTGGGAAGATTCCCGCTCCCAGCTTTCCCCGTTGTCCCGCGTGAGGTAGCGTTCAAGGCGAGGGTTGCTCTCGCTGCGAATGAAAACCGAGAGCAGGGTGGTACCATCGTCTTGCCGAGTGGGAAGGCTATATTGAGGGATTTCACCGCCAGCAAGATCGCGTGTTACGTTCTGCGGTTCCCAGGAAAGACCCCCATCGGCAGTCCGGTAGAACTCGCTCCCGTTCGCTCCACCGGCAGTGAATCCGATATCAGGGGTCAAAAACATGACCGGCTCGCCAATCGGGATATCAGCCTCTTGCCAGGATGCGCCGCCATCCTGCGTGCGGAAGAATCGGCCGGTGCGGAAGTTGCTGCTGCCCGCTTGTGGAAGAACAATCCAACCGTGCTGCGAGTCGACAAAATGCAGGGAGGCCTGGCCGGAGGAGGCGACATCGGGTGTGTCGCTGGTGGGGAGGGCAGAGGATTTCCATTGCTCGCCTCCATCCTGAGTGGCGTAGATCTGCCAATCTGCCTGTCCTGCTGCAACTACCGGATTGGTGGTAACCATCCAGCCTTGTTGAGGCGAGAGGAAAAAAGCCGCTCCCGGCTGCTCACTGGTCGAGAGGTGCGGCCCGATCTGCCGCCAGGTTTCCCCGGCATCAGTCGTTTGCCACAGGCTTTCCCCAACCAGAACCCAGCCCTGATCAGGGGCTGTGAAATCCAACCCTTTGACGTGCGCTCCGAGCTGCGCCACTTCTGCCGAGTGAACCGCCTGTCCAGCAGCGGAGGGGTCGGGTACTGTGCCGGCGACATGTCCATCCAGCACGTTGCTGTCGATGTTGATGGTCACACCGCCCCAGGTTTCGTTGTGACCTCCCGCGTACTGCCGGATGCGCTGGTGATTTGCCCATAGATTGTCTGGGAGATTTAGCAGTCCCCAGACAGTAACGGAGGGGTTATAGTAATTATAGGTCCACCAGGCTGCCCAGATATCATCCGGAGGGTTGGGTATGCTGGAGAAATGAGGTAGGATCGAAGAATTGCTGTAAACCCCAGCTCGATGGCCAAGTTCATGCAGGCGGCTTACCCAACCGTTGACAAATGATTTGGTTGCCTGGAGGCAAGATGAATTCGTGGTTGGGAAATATTCCAAATCATAATAAATAACCGTACCTGACTGGCCGGAAATAGCCAGGCCGAGCTGCCCGGCAACATTGGATGCACTGTCGGCTTCTGCCCGGCCCTGGTTGTATGCCGTGGATGGGCTGGAGCTCATCGGGTATCTGTATCTCCAACATGGCGCCTGGGGACCAACCCAGGTAGGGATCAAACGCCAGCCCATGCTGTTCACACTCTGGATCCAGGAGGCGGATAAGTTTGGCTGGCCGCAGCCCCGGCTGATTCCGCCAATGTAAATATTCACATCGTAGTATGGGCTGTGCTGCCACCAGGTACGCATCTGGTTCAGGGAGGGCGCCGTGCAGGCATCGAATCCTTGCTGCCCGCTGACCAGGATAGGCACCTGCCAGGTAAAGGCCATCTGCCAGGTATTGTCGTTTTCATTTGCCTCAGCTACTGCGTTGGTGCAGTCGGCCTGGATTTTAATGGTGTGCGAACCGCCTGAGAGTACCGGAAAGCGGAAGTTGGTATAGAAGGCGTAGCTGCGCTTGGGCTGGTTATCCCCGTGCCAGCGGCCGATCTCGGCGCCATCCAGGTACAGGCAAGTAAATATGCGCCCGGTTGCCATGCTGTTGCCCTCGTTGAGCACTGCCCAGTTGAAATAGTTCTCAGGCCCGGCTACCAGTGAAGCGACTTGCAGGACACCCGGTGAGGACGCCGGCACGACCGGATAAGCCCAGCCCGGAGGGGCATAAGGGATCAGGTTTGGGAGCACCGGAGCGCTGCCACTGGGCGTATTGTAGTCGGACACATAACCGCGGATCAACAGGCTTGAGTAGCCTGATTTGAAAACAAATGGTAAAAAAACTTCAGGGGTAGGCTTGACCGATGTGGTTGTAGCGAAATAGATACCACTGCCACCGGAAGCGACCAGAAAGGCGATCAGGTAAATGGTAATTAGGGCTTTTTTCACGAAGGTACCTGCAATTACCCGAATCTAAAGATGATGGGAATATTCATATTAATGTTAATCCATGCAATATCCGTGCCAGATAATTCACCCAGTGAGGCGACTGAACAGCCAGAGGCTAACAGGTGTGCTTTAGGACAGGGGTTCTCATTTTATCCTGTAGACTGGAGATAAGTGGTAAAATTTTTCCTTGATGATAAGCCAAACCTTCACCTGCCCGGCTTGCGGTGCGCCGCAAGATCCCCCGACACAGCCAGGACAAGCCAGCATTGAGTGCCGTTATTGCGGGCACACCGTGATCGTTCCCGAAGAGCTGCGCATTCCCCTGCCTGTGGAACCGCCCGAGGCGGAGCCCGAAATTCCGGCCGAAGTATTCCTGAGTGTAGCCAACGCCATCCCGGAAGCCGCCAACAGTGTCAGCCGCACTTTTCGCACAGTAATTTCCTGTGCTTTGGTCCTGATCATCTTATTCATTACCTTTGCCGTCCTGGTGCCGCTGGTGATCCTGCCAGCCACGATGTCTTCCAACGGTGAAAGCAGTGTGGAAGATATCGTTCCATTGGATTTCCCGACATATATTGCGCCGGAATCTCCTACCGAGGTTAGCTATGCCATGCTGGACTTGGCAATCGGTCAGGAAGGGATCGGCCCTGGGCAGTTCACCGATTTACGCCATGTGGCAGTGGATAGTCAGGGGCGCATCTATGCCGGCGAATACACCGGTGGGCGTATCCAGGTATTTGATCAGGACGGTAATTTTATTACACAATGGCTGGTCGATGACGAATTCCCGCTGGTTTCCATGGCGGCTAACCGTGCAGGCACAGTGTATATTGTGATGGGCGGCGAGGTATACCTGCACGACGGGCCGAGCGGCGACTACCAGGGCGCATGGGATTACGAGAATCAGTTTGACGATGTCTTTTCTACGATCGATGGCGGGCTGCTGGCAGCGCATGGGGGTACCGACGACAACATTCTGCGCTTCGACTCTGGGCAAAACCTGGAGCTGGAGATCCCATCGGCAATCAGCGGTCAGACCGGTGGCAGCGAGCTCAAGATGACAGTGGCTGAAGACGGGGTCGGAAAAATTTATGCTCTCGGCGCCTTCAATGATGCGGTGTTTATTTATGATTCACAGGGTAAATTCCTGAATCGAATTGGCTCCTCAGGTGACGAGCCCGGCCAGTTCCAGGCAGTCAGCGACATCGTCGTTGATGGACAGGGGCGCATTTATGTCAGCGACTTTGACGGCGTCAAAGTGTTTTCGCCGGACGGGCGTTTCCTAGGACTGATTGAAACGGAAAATGTGGCATTTGGACTGGCGATAGACGACCAGGATAACCTGTATGTAGCAGCCCGAACGCAATTGTACCGCTATACACTACCCTGATCGACTGGTCCCAGCCGGTAAAGCATAAAACCGCATGCCTGAATCCACTCATTACGGTCAGATTGCCCTGGATCACACCCGATGGATTATGGAGGAGATCGGTGGGCGTCTGAGTTGCTCGCCTGAGGAGCGCCGCGCGGCCGAGTATGTTGCCGGGCAGTTGAAACGTATGCGCGTCAGCCAGGTGGTGCTAGAGCCGTTCCAAGCGGCCAAATCCACGTATTGGCCGCCGATCCTGGCTTTTTCAGTGGCGCTGGTGGGCGTGCTGGCAGTGATACTGATCGACAGCCGCTGGGTATTGCTGCTGGCAGCGCTGCTCAATATGATGGCGGTATGGGGGTTTTGGAACGAGCTTGACCTGAATCCCAGCTGGCTGAGGCGTTTTACTCCCTTTGGTGATAGCCAGAATGCGATCGGGGTGATCCTACCGGTGCAGGAAGTCCGTCGCAGGGTTGTGATCTGCGCGCACCTGGATACGCACCGGGCGCCGCTCTACACATCCACTGTTACCTGGCAAAAGCTGTTCAACCTGCTGCTCCTGCTTGCATTTATGAGCATGGTGCTAGGCGGGGTGGCTTTCTTCCTGGGTTTCTTGCTAAACCTGGATTGGACGCGTTGGATCGGGTTGGCGGCAGCGCCGATGCTGATCTTTGCCCTGCTGATCAGTATCCAGGCGCATGGCGCGGCAGTCTCCCCGGGAGCCAACGATAACACCGCCTCGGTAGGCGTTGCCCTGGCGCTGGCCGATTGGCTGACGGCCGAGCCACCTGCGCATGTGGAAACCTGGCTGGTTTTCACCGGGTGCGAGGAAGTGGGGGCTTACGGCATGTCGGCTTTTTTGGATGCGCATGCTGCAGAGCTGGGGCCGGAAACGATCTTCCTGGTTCTCGAGCAAATCGGTACCGGAAACCCGCAGCTGGTGACTGCTGAGGGATTGATCATCAAGCGCCCGGTGCAAAATGGAATGCTATCGCTAGGCCGGCAGGCCGGCGCGGTTTTACCCGAAATCAAGCTGACCGAGATAGTCGGTGAAGCTTATTCGGATGCTTTACCAGCCATCAAGCGCGGCCTGGCAGCGCTCACGATTACCGGTGACCAGGCGGCCATTGGGGAAACATCCCATTGGCACCAGATGTCGGATACGATGGAGCATATCTATCTCGAATCGCTACAACAGGCCTTCGCCCTGGCGCGGGAGGTTGTTCGTCAGGTTGACAGTACAGCGTGAATGGAATCGCAATATCAAACTACTCTATCCAAATCCGGATTTATGTGCTAGAATTTCGCAGGTTTTTCAGATCAGTAATGCCGGCCGATAGTATCGGCCAGGGTTTCTTGTAAGTTCCTTTAGGGACGGTCGGTTGTTCAGTTCGAGGTATCAAACAGCGGTATCTTGTAAGTCAATCACCAACTTGTGTGGATTATTTTGAGCCCCGGCCGGCAATTTGCTGGAGGGGTTTTTGTTTTGGCCAAGTCTCCGACCTGAAACCATATTAATTGAATTATCACACTACCGGCGCAGTCTGTAGTGTACTTTTGGAAAATAGGAAATGAAAAAGAATACTTCTGATAAAAAATTACGTATTGTTCCCCTGGGAGGACTGGGGGAAGTTGGCAAGAATATGATGGCCTACGAGTATGGGGATAATATCCTTATCGTTGATACCGGCCTGATGTTCCCCGAGAACGACATGTTAGGGATTGATTACATCATCCCTGACTTCACCTACCTGTCGGACAGGGCAAACCTGGTGCGCGGCATTGTGATTACCCACGGGCATGAAGACCATACCGGGGCAATCAACCATGTATTGGAGCTGGTAAATGCACCGATCTATGCCACCCCACTGACCCGCGGCCTGCTGGAAGTCAAGCTTACACGCGGCTCGATGCTTAACAAGGCCACGCTCCACACGGTGGAAGCCGGCGAGACGGTACAGATTGGTCCTTTCCAGGTGGAATTCTTCCATGTTTGCCACTCGATCCCGGATGGCGTTGGATTGGGGATCACCACCCCGGCAGGTCTGGTGGTGCATTCGGGCGACTATAAATTCGACCATACACCGGTAGATAATTGGCCGACCGATTATGCCAAGCTGGCGGAGTTCTCCGACCGAGGCGTGCTGGCACTGCTGGCCGATTCGACCAACTCCTACCGTTCTGGTTGGACGCCTTCCGAGCGGGTGATAGATGCTGCCCTGGACGATGTCTTTCGCGCCGCAAGCGGGCGGATCATTGTGGCGAGCTTTGCTTCGCTGATCTCCCGCATGCAGCAGGTTGGCACCGCAGCTTTTAACTACCACCGCAAGCTGGCTTTTGCGGGTACCAGTATGTTGGAAAACGCCAAGATCGCCCGCAAACTGGGCTACCTGGACCTGCCGGAAGAGCTGGTTATTCCAATAGAACAGGCTTTGAAGCTGCCCCCCAAGGAAGTAGTGCTGATGTGCACCGGCACCCAGGGCGAGCCAACATCAATTATGGGACGGTTATCCACCGGCACCAACCGCCAGTTTGACATCCTGCCTGGCGACACCGTGGTGCTTTCTTCACACCCCATCCCGGGAAACGAAGAGAGCGTTTACCGCACGATCAACCGGCTTTTCCGCAAGGGCGCCGAAGTCATCTACGAGGCGATCGCGCCGGTGCACGTCTCCGGTCACGCCAGTATGGAAGAGATGAAGCTGTTGATGCACCTGGTCAAGCCCAAGTACTTCATCCCGATCCACGGCGAGCTGCACCAGCTGCACCAGCATGCCAAGATTGCCCGTGAAGTGGGCATTCCGCAGGAAAACATCGCAGTGATTGAAAATGGCCAGGTGGTGGAATTTCAGGATGGTGGGATGAAGCTCGGGGAGCGCGTGCCGGGTGGATATGTGTTCGTGGATGGTGCCGGCGTGGGTGATATCGGCCCGAGTGTGGTGCGCGAGCGCGAAGCATTGGCACGTGACGGGTTCGTCCTGGTCAACCTGACTCTGGATCAGCACTCGTGCAATTTGCGCGAAGATCCGGAGATCATCACACGCGGCTTTATCTATGCACGCAATGAGGATGATCTGCTGGGGGCGACTCGCAACCTGATCAAGAGCGTTCTGGATTGCAGCAAGAACGGCGAGCTGCAGGGCGATCTGGAGCAGGCCATCAAGAGCTTCCTGTACAACAAAACCAAGCGCCGGCCGATGGTGTTCGTCACCATGAGCCGGTCGTAAACCGGATGAGTTAACACAAGACGGGGCAGTGGATCGCCCCGTCTTTTTTATTTAACTTTAATTAACGGGTAATGATCGAGGTACGCGGGCCGCCCGGATTGGCAGAGACTACTTGCTCGCCTTTCACCAGCTCGCCGCTGTAAATCTTGGCTCCGGCGGTAGCCTGCCAACCGCCCATTACGAAGGGAACCGGCCAATCGGCGCTCAGCCACTCACCGTTATATTTGCGGGCCAGGTGGACATGCGTGCCGGTGGCGCGACCACCCTCGCAAGAGGGGTGACCCAGCGGGGCGTCCTGCTCCACCACAGTACCTACCGCCAATCGGCCTGCCTCTGCCAGGTGTAAGAAGACCAGCACCCAGCCGGTTTGTTCGTTGCCATCCCCATCCAGGTCCAGAGCCAGAACGCCATCGGAAGAGCGAACCACCACGCCCGGCGCCGGAGCAGTTACCCAGGCGCGGGAGACGGCGCAAGGCGGCTCGCCGGTGACCGGGGCGAAATCCAGCGCGCCGCGCGGGCTGCCGGAGTTCCAGGAAGCATGCGGTCCGCCGGTAAAGCTCCAGCGTTCCCCGGCCAGGAAGGGGAGCTCCAGGATAGGTTGGGCCAGGCCGGCAGGCAAGAGAGGCTCCACCTGGGAGGCACGCTGCCAGGGATCGCCGAACATACGCTGGTGGGTCTGGATCAGGTTGTCCGGCCCATACAGGGCGCTCTCCCAGGCCGCAGGTTCATTGAGCAGTGCAACGCTGTGCTGCAGCGCTACCGAGCCGGCGTTCAGCCCGGGATGGATGCGCTGCTTGGCGCCTTTGGGATGCTGCAACTCCAACAGGATTCCCTGCCGCCAGCCGTAATAGCCTTTGCTTAGCTGGGTGGCGGTGATGGAAAGCTCCTGGTACAGGCCTTGCCGTCCCGAGATGTGCCAGCCCAATGGGTAGCGCACCCGGTCCGGTTGTTTTGGCTGCCCATAAACCCAGCCTGCTTCGTGCTCCAGGAGCGAAAGCAGCAAGCGCGGATTGATCGAGTTCTGAGATGCGACACGCTGTACGATCTGCGCGCCGGTCAGGGTCTCGCCGTCGACTCGCTCGCTGTAGGTGCTCACGTAGCCGCCTGCCTGGTTGATAAAGCCCTGCAGGTCAAAGCCAGCCGCCGAGGGCGAGTCGATCACTTCGCTGTCGGGCAGCAGCGCGCTGGATGAAGCTGTCTTTCCCAGGACATTGGGTATTTGCAGCAGCTGCCCGGGAGGGATAAATCCCTGTGCCGGGATGGGCTGCGGCGATAGGATTTCATTGGGGCGCACCGCAAAGCGGGGGGCCAGTGCTTCCAGCGTATCGCCGGGTTGGGCGGGGTAGACGGTAAAAGCTTCCGGGGTCAGGTTTTGTGTAGGAAGCGGGGTCTCTTGCACAGAGGCAACCGGAGTGGCGGTATGCAAGCCGATGAACTGGTAAGCGCCTGTAGGCTGAGGCGTGATGGTCGCGGCGGGGGTTCCCTGGGTGGCGGCAATGTACTGGGCGTCCAGGGTCTGGCGCAGCTCGTTGGAGGTGATGCCCGCAGATCCGCCAGAGTAGGATGGCAAATTGCAGGCCAGCGCCGGCAGAAGCAGGGCCAGCAGGAGCGCCCAGGTTATGCGATAGTGCTTTACAAGAAAATTGGTCATGGAGAAAGACTCACAGCGGAATTATATAACAGCAGCTGAAGGGGGTCGATGAGCTGGAAAGCTCCACTTACCCTCCACAGGCAATAGGACGCCATTTCCTCCGGCGAGGCAGATGCGTCATAGTGCGCCATGCTATCCAGACGCGCACCCTTAGGCCCTACCCGGGCCTCCAGATGCAGGTGGGGGTTCAGGGCGTTGCCGCTCATGCCTACCGTGCCAATATTCTCACCGCACCCGACAGAGTCTCCCAGCTGCAAAGCGGAGGGCTGTTCCAGGTGGGCATACAGCAGGTAAAGCGAGCGCTGGGAGGTCTGCGGAGCCTGGATTGACTCCACCGGTGGACATGTCAGCGCTGGATGGGGGGTGATGGTAGGCGCCGGCGGCGGGATGGCGGGCTGGTTGGCCCAGGGTGCGGGCAGGTTGTCCAGGGGAGTCTCGATCAGGATAGCGTTGCCGTACGGGAAGCGATCCTGGATAACCAGGGCCACCTGCCCTGCCAAAACCGCCTGAACGGGGTGCCCTTGCAGGGCAATTCCCGTCCCAGGATCGATGACAGCCAGGTCGACGCCCTGGTGTGGGTCGTCCCGGCTGGGGGCTGGCGGCTGGTAGGGATTGGAGACCATGCCGGGGAGCTGTTCCAGGGTGTAGCCTTCCAGAGGGGAGCACAGGGAAAGGGCCAGGGTGGGGGTGGCAGTGGGAGGCCGCGGGCTGGGTGAAAGCGTAGCTGGGGTGATTGGTGTGATAGTGGGAGATGGGCTTGCCGCCTGCGTGGGCAGGGGTGTGGCGGTGAAAGACTTCGTGGGCGTCTCCGCGCCGCAGCCTGATGTAATGACAGCACCGGCCAAAAAGAGAAAAGCCACCTGGAGAAACCTGAAAATTCTATGCACTGTGTCGGGTTTCCTTCCGGCGAAAGACATCCGCCTGGGCGAGCAGCATGCCGGCGAAGATGATGGCGCAGCCCAGCACCTGCACCGGGGTGAAGATCTCATTCAGGATCAGCCAGCCAAACAGGGCGGCGAACACGGCTTCCGTGCTCAGGATGATGGCTGCATCGGCGGCCGGCGCCACGCGCTGCCCGGCAGCTTGCAGGGTATAGCCCACGCCGACCGAAAGCAGGCCTGTATACAGGATTGCGCCCCAGGAATCGGCCAGGGCAGGCAGGCCGCCGGGTTCGAAAAGCAGGCCGCTAACCAGGCTGAGGGCGGCACACACTGTATACTGCCCGATCACCAGCTGCAGCAGGTCCATGCGCTGCACCAGGATGCCGATGACAATGACGTGTAAAGCCCAGAAAACGGCCCCGGCCAGCTCCAGCAGGTCGCCGGGATTGAGCTGATCCAGCTGTCCCTGGCTGCTGAGCAGGTACATGCCGATCACAGCCATACCGGCAGCCACCCAGACGGCCAGGCGCGCCGGCCGGCGCCAGAAAACGGCCAGGAAAATCGGGATGAGCACGACATATAACCCGGTGATGAAGCCGGCATTCCCGGCGGTGGTGTACTGCAGGCCGGCCTGCTGCAGGGCTGCGCCGCCCCACAACAGCGCGCCGGCCAGAACAATGCCCGGCAGGTTACGGGCCGGCGGCAGGATTGGCGCCTGGCGGTCCTTGCGCCTTACCAGGTAAAACGGTAACAGGAAAACAGCACCCAGCAGAAAGCGCAGCCCATTAAACCAGAAGGTGCCGGATTGGACCGCGGCGATGCGCTGGGCGACGAAGGCGCTGCCCCAGATGACCGATACCGCCAGCAGCATCAAATCGGCCTGCAGGCGGCTCTGGCGGGTCTGGGCAGGTGCCGAGTTGGAGGTTGGGCTGCGGTCGAGAGAAGGCTCGGCGCCGGATGAGTCTTTTTTCACAGTGGATAGATTATACCTTGGCGCCTCCAGCAGCAAATAACCAGCCGGGCGCCTTTCCATAAGACACCCGGCTGTGATAATTTGTTCCCCAGCCTGGAACGCTAGATGATATCTTTGCGTTTTTGGATGAACACGATCAACCCGAAAAGCACCGCCATGATCACCAGGCCGAACAGGATGCTCTCCAGCGCTTCACCCTCGAATACATCACCGAAACGGTCGCGGATATTTTCAATCGTCTGGGCCTGCTTGGCTTCCTTGACCGGACCATCGCCTTCGATGCCCTGCAAACCGGGGTGCAGACATTCGGTCAGGCCGGGAGCCTCGCAGTCGCCTTCCATCAGCCCGGTCACATCAATCATCCCTTCAAAGACCCATTTGGTGCTGGTGATGCTGCCTATAACATCCCCGGCAGTATCCAGTGAGGAAAGGTTGAACAACCCACCCGAAAAGACCATATGCAGCACCACCACCAGGATGACCAGCAGCACTGCCTGTTCTTCACGCGCGGCCAGCGCCGAGACCAGCAGGCCCCACATCACACCCGACATCACCGAGATGGCCAGTAAGATATAGTAGATGCCAATCTCGCCGGCGTCCATGTGGGAGAAATCCATCTTGAGCAGCATCACCGCCAGCAGAGCCCCGGCAGAATAGAGCGAGAGCAGCAGGCCGATGAACATTTTGGATGCTACGTAGGGCAAGATTTTGAGGTTGACTGTCCTTTCCCGGGTGTAGATCGCCCTTTCCTTGACGATCTCGCGCATTGAGCTGAGCGAGCCGATCAAGAAGGGGATGATGGAGGCCAGGAAGAGCATGGTCATGACCTCAAACGGGTCGCCTTCCACCGGATCAAAGATGATCTTGTCCCATATCAGAAAGCCCACCAGGCCCAGCAAGGGCGCCAGCAATAACAAAAGCAGCAGGTTCTTCTTGTCGGTGCGGATGATTTCCAGGTTGCGTTGGGTGAGCACCAGGAATTGGCGGAAGCCGGAAGGACCTTTGACCTTTTTCTTGGGCAGGCGTCCGCCATTGGCGGCTGGTTTCGCAGGCGCTTTGGGAGTCACTTCCAGCAGCTCGCCATAGCTGGCCTGCAGGCGCTCGACCACGTAAGTGCGGTACTGCGGCGAGCGCTTATAAAGCTCGGCCCATTCCTTGGGGGATTTCTCGTTGATCAGCTTTTCGTAAATCTCGTCAAAATCCTTGACGCCAAAGTGGGCCAGCGCCTGGTCGGGCGGTCCAAAATAAGCCAGGTAGCCGCCCTTGGCGAGGAAGATGACCAGATCGCACAGCACCACATTCTTGGTGGCATGCGTGATCAGCAGGATGGTCTGTCCCTGATCGGCAAGCTGGCGCAGCATGCGCATGAGCTGATTCTCGGTGCCGGGGTCCAGACCGGAGGTGGCTTCATCCAGGAAGAACAGGCCGGGGCGGGTGATGCGCTCGACGCCGATGGAGACGCGCTTGCGCTGGCCGCCGCTCAAGGCGCCGACCGGCACATTGGCGCGCTCGGCCAGTCCCAGTGTTTCCATCTCTTCTCGGACGATCTTCTGGCGTTCATCGGCGCTGGTGTCGGCGGGCAGCCGCAGGCGGGCGACGTAATCGAGCGCCCGGCCAACCGGCAGCTCGCGGTGAATGATATCGTCCTGGGGCACGTAGCCAATGTCGGTGCGATAGGCGTTGTAGTTTTTATACAGGTCGGTGCTGTTGACCATCACGCGGCCATCGCTGGCCGGTTTGAAGCCGCTCAGGGCATTCATGAAGGTCGACTTGCCGGCCCCGCTGACCCCGACGACGGCGACGAATTCGCGCGGGTAGACTGCCAGGGAGATATCCTGCAGCAGGTTGACGCCTTTGCCTACTACCTGGTTCAGATGCAGGGCGTCCAGGCGTAGGTCGCGCGATTCATCGGTGGTGTGCAGCACTTCCGGAGCGAAGACGAACTTGATCGGCCCGATGCGCACGGTATTACCGGGCAGCAATGGGAAGGGTTTTCCGGGCTCAATCAGCTGGTCGTTAACCAGAGTTCCATTGCTGGATTTCAAATCTTCGATGAAAAACTGGTCCTGCTGCCCGACGCGTGCGATCCGGGCATGGTAGCGTGAGATGCTGGGGTGGTCGAGCACCAGGTCATTATCGGGGCTGCGACCTAAGGACAGGGTCGGCTGTTGGCGCAGGTCAATTTTCTGGGCGATCTTGACCGGTTCCGGTGGGACCCCGATCATGGTCGAGCCTGCAGCAGCTGCCACAACCACCGGCGCCGGTTCGGGCTTAGCTGCGGCTGCCGCGGCGACCGCCGGAGCGGCGAACTGGACGGTGGCAGCCGGACCTTCCTGTTGGGTAATTTTGAATGCCAGCTGAACGTCCCCGGCGATCGAGACGATATCGCCATCGGCCAGCAAGAGATCGTCAATAGAAGAGCCCTGGATGGCAAGCCCGTTAGCGCTGCCCAGGTCCTTGATGCGGTAGCCAAGAGGCGTGTGCTCCAGGCGGGCGTGATGGCGCGAGACCACCGACTGGTCGATTACCAGGGTATTATCGGGGCTGCGGCCCAGGGTGATAGACTCACCCTGCAGGGGAAATTCCTTTGTCTCGGAAGGGGTCGTGACCAGCAGGCTGAACGAGGCGGGGGAAGCAGAAACCAGCATCGCCGCCCGGTCGGCGGGCAGGCTGCCACCAACCGCCGCGAGGCGTAGAGCTTCTTCCGGCTGAAGCAGCTCTAAAAGGAATCCGCCCAGCTGAAGCTGATCTCCCGGTGCAACCCGTTGGGGTGAATTGGGCGGGACGGCTTGCCCGTTGAGCAGGCTGCCGTTGGCGCTGCCCAAATCAACGAAATTTGCCGTTTCGCCGCTCCACTCCAGCCTGGCGTGATTGCGCGAGACCTGCGAGTCGGCCAGTGGGACCAGGTTATCCGCTACGCGGCCCATGGTCACCGGCTTGCCGTTCAAGACGTACTTTCTAACCTCGTTCTGGAAGGTTACCTGTAAAATACCTGCTGGGCTCATGCTATTTTCTCCTCTGTAAAGTGGTAGAACGGGTAAGCTCGACTTTAAGCCGCATTTTTACGTCGTCATCGACGTATAAAGAGCCATGCTCCTGGAGTACAGGGTGTATTTCGGAGTTCTGCAGTACGCTGCTGCCCGCCGGGATGGTCAGGTCGCCGCCCAGCTCGTCGATCGGCTCGATTTTTTGCCAGCTGCCATCCGGTCGGCGAATAACTTTCACCCGCAGGACAGTTTTTAGACCATAACCGAAAACCGATACGGCAGGCACGCTCGACTGGAAGCCCAGCTCCTGGCGAAAGATACGGGCGGTTCCCAGGAAATGGCGCTGATCTTCGGGTAGCCAGCTCTCGTCCTCCAGCAGGTCGATATGCCGGTCGTTCTGGTCGAACACGCAGGGGTAAATGGGCAGGATCTGGTACGAGGAAGTCATCGTATTCAGGACCTTACGCATGCGTTCGTCGCCGAAACCGAAAGGCAGCGTCCCAGGTCCAACGGTGATAATCGCCAACCCGCGAGGGGTGCCGTAATGCGGCCCACCCATCAAAACCAGGCGTTCCACCTTGTCCTTACCGCCATATTTCTCGACATAATAGCGGGAGACCAGCGTCCCCAGGCTGTGGGCGATGATGGTGATGGGCGAGCGGATGCCCCAGGCCTCTATAGCCTGCCCCAGGCGCTGCGAGTTGATACGGATATCCTGGCGCCAGTCGTAGGCAAACTCGAACAGGTCACGGCCACGCTTGTAACCCAAACCAGATTCCAGGTAATCGCCCATGCGGCTGTACTGCTGTTGTTTCATGATACCGGGAATGATGACCACATCGCTGACAATCCCGCGCGCTTCGACGCGTGGGTCGCCGGGCAGACGCAGGATTTCCGGGTTGGAAATCATGATCTTAGGCACAGGCCAGATTTTTTCGCTACCCAGCCAGAGCTCCGAGCCGCCGAATCCGGGGACAAAAACCACAGGCCGCCGGGCAGGCTTGCCATCAATGCGCGGACTGCCAATCAGGGTCAGGTCATCCTGCCGGAAGCCGCCTTTGAAAATCAACTTGGCCCGGCCGATGCTGATTACGTCGCCATCCCTTAGCCGGTGCTGATCGATGCGTTGCCTGCCCAGCCAGACGCCGTTGCGACTCTGCTGGTCGCGAATAACAAAGCCTTCGCCGCGCCGCTCGATGCTGGCGTGGAAACGAGAGATCGAATCGTCCTGGATACGGATGGTGCTGTCCTCGCTGCGCCCGATGGTCAGGTGATCGCTGGTTAAGTCCACATCCCAGGTGAGCTCAGGCATATGAACGATGAGATAGGGTAACTGGGTATCGCGCGGCTTGAGCGCTGGGATAAACTGCTGGTCAAAGCCGCTTGCCACCAGGCTGGCCATGTCTACAGCGGCTGTTTCGGCCAGATCGGCGTTAGGGGATGGCTCAGCTTTCGGGGCGGAAATTATCGTTTCTGGCGCGGCCGGTTCGGCAGGGGCGGGTGTTGGCGCAGCGCTCGCCTTAGCTAGAGCTATGATGGTCTCGGGTGCGGCCTGCTGCTCAGGAACTGCCGGAGGTGGTGCAGGTTTGGCCACCGCTTTAGCCGGGGAAACGATCGTCTCGGGTGCGGCCTGCTGCTCAGGAGCTGCCGGGGGTGGTGCGGGTTTGGCCGCCGCTTTAGCCGGGGAAACGATCGTTTCGGGTGCGGCCTGCTGCTCAGGAACTGCTGGGGGTGATGTGGGTTTGGCCGCCGCTTTTGCCGGGGAAACGATCGTTTCGGGCGCGGCCTGCTGCTCAGGAGCTGCTGAGGGTGGTGTTGGAGCGGAGGTCGCCTTAGGCGCGGCAACAATGGTCTCGGGGGTAGCCTGCTTCTCGGCAGAGGACGGCGGAGGCGAGGGAACAGCCGATACCTGTGGTACAACCACAGTCCCTGGCTCGACAGGCTGCTGTGGAGGTCCATGGAAGGTGAGGGTGATGGTGCGTGAGATGCCGATCACGTCGCCATCGGCCAGCAGTCGTTTGGTGAAGCGAGTATGCTGGTAGCTCAGCCCGTTCACGCTGCCCAGGTCTACGATTTCGTAGGTATCGCCCTTGCGCAGCATCTGAGCATGGTAGCGAGAGACCATCTTGTCATCGATACTGATGTCATTGTCTACGGCACGTCCCAGGCGGATAATCTCGCCGGTCAGGGGGAATTCTTTCGTACTTTGTGGGGTGCGGACCTCCAGGCTGATAGTCCTGGGGGCTGCAGCAACCGGTTTCGGCGGGGTGGGTTTTGGCGCAGCCGGTTGAGCGGGCGCCTGGACCGGCACCTGGGCTGGCCGGGGAGTCTCGATGCCGGTGGTCCAGGTGAAGGTGATTTCGCCAAAAGATATCCGGTCGCCCGGCTGGATGAAATACGGCACGGCGGCAGCCAGCGGCACAGCATTGACCCGCACCTGCCCGGCGCCCGGACCCAGGTTGGTTAGCACCGGAACCCCTTCAATCCACTCCAGGCGCGCATTAAGCGTTTCTCCTGAAGGTCCTAGATAGTGAACTTCGAAATGACCGGTTGATGGGATCATCTCTGGTCCTCCTCTATATTCTTCCGTTAGTTCAATGTGCAGCGAAAATTGAGGGCTTCGATAATCCGAAGCTGGTCGATTCTCCGGCAAATGCCAATCGGCCTCATTAATCACGCCGGCTTCAAGGTTTAATTAAACTACAAATTCGAATAAAATTGGGACGAATATTATCAATTTCTTGGCATTTGGCGATATTGCTCGGTTCAAGCCTGATCCGGGCGGTTGTAAAAACGACCAGGATGCCGGGGATGACGTGATAGAATCGGGTATCCTTCTTGAAAGGTTTGACAAGCCTGGTATGCTGGATCGCATCGGAAGATACGAGATTGAAGGGGAAATTGGCCGCGGCGGTATGGCCGTTGTTTACCTGGCGCGCGACCCGAATATGGATCGGGAGGTAGCGATCAAGGTGTTGTCGGGGCAGCTCCTGGAAAGCGAAGTCTTCCGCAAGCGGTTCGAGCGCGAAGCCAGGGTGATCGCGACGTTTGAGCATCCGTCGATCGTGCCAGTCTATGATTACGGAGAGGAAAACGGCCAGCTATACCTGGTGATGCGCTATATGTCCGGGGGTTCTCTGGCGGACCGGATCAAGCAACAGCCGTTCTCATTTGACGAAGCAGTTCAGATTTTTTTGCGCCTGGCACCCGCGCTGGACCAGGTGCATGCTCGGGGAATCATCCACCGCGACCTGAAACCCGGTAACATCTTGTTTGATGGTTATGGCAACGCATTCATCTCTGATTTTGGTATTGCCCGGCTGATGGAAGGCAGCAGCAGCCTGACCGGCGATATGCTGATTGGCACGCCGGCGTATATGAGCCCGGAGCAGGTGCGCGGCGAAAAAGAGATTGATGGTCGCAGCGATATTTACGCCCTGGGCGGCATCCTGTACGAGATGCTGACCGGCAAGCAGCCATACGAATCGACCACGCCTATTGGGCTGGCATTGAAACAAATTTCCGAGCCGGCGCCGCGCATCCTGCAGGTGCGCCCCGACCTGCCCTACCAGGCACAGGATATTATCCTGAAAGCAATGGCTAAGGACCGCCAGCATCGCTATCAGACAGCCGGCGAGATGTCAGTGGCGATGCAGGCGGTCCCGGCTTCCCGCCAACCGGCATCTACCGCTGAGCCAGAGTCTGCCGGAAAGCGCAGGCTGACGATTTCCGCAATCACGGTGGTTGTGGTGCTGGCGCTAATTGCCTGCAGCCTGGTTGCCGGCTGGATGGGTTGGAAGATGCTATCAGCTGGAGAGGCGACCCCCACTATTCCTGCCGCAACCCAGGCGCCAACAGCTGAGCCTGCCTCCACCGATTCACCGCCTGCGCAACCATCTCCGTCGAGCATCCTGGCCGTGACCCCAGAAGTGCCGGAGCCCGCCGCAACCCAACCGGTAGGTTCTTCCGCGGTAGCCGGTCCGGCGGTTTTCCAGGATGATTTTTCGGACCCCAACTCGGGGTGGGAGCGCTTCAGCGATGAACGCGGTTCGGCAGATTACTACCGCAACCACTACCAGGTGATCGCAGAACTGGAAAAGATCATTGCCTGGGGAGTAGCTAATCGCCTGTACTCGGATGTTAGCCTCGTAGTTGAGGCAACCAAAGTCTCGGGAACGGATAATAATTACATTGGCGTGATGTGCCGCTACCAGGATCTGGATAACTACTACCTGTTCGCTATCCAGAGCAGCGGATACTATGGGATTGAGAAGCACAAAGATGGGCAGGATGAGTTATTAGGCTCGGAGTACCTGCAATTTTCGGATGCCATCCACCAGGGAAATACGACCAACCGTTTCCAGGTCTCTTGCATCGGTGATACCCTGACTTTTTACCTGAATGGAATCAAGCTGATCGAAGTTAAGGACTCCGGTTTGTCATCCGGTGATGTTGGCCTGGCAGCGGCAGCATTTGAGGTAGGGAACACGGAAGTTCTTTTCGATAATTTCATAGCACGAATTCCTTGAAAGGATCTACATGCAATACAATTTTGATCAAGTGTTAGATCGCAGGCACAGCGACAGCATCAAGTGGAATGCCTACCCAGAAGATGTGATCCCCATGTGGGTGGCGGATATGGATTTTGTTTCTCCTCAGCCGGTGATCCGGGCGCTGCAGGAGCGAGTCGAACAAGGCGTGTTTGGTTATCCGGTCGCACTGGGCAATCAGCCGAACGACTTGCCCGAATTACGCCGCCTGATCGTTGAGCGCATGGCGGCGCGTTTCGATTGGATCATCGAGCCGCAGGATATCCTGGCCGTGCCGGGTGTGATCGTGGGTTTTAATCTGGCCAGCTACTGTACTACCGTCCCAGGCAGCGGGGTGATGATCCAGACCCCGGTCTATCCACCGATCTTGCGCGCTGCTCAGGAAACCAGTTGTACCCACCAGGAGATGGAGCTCACCCTGGAAGCCGACGGTTCGTACTCAGTGGATTGGCAGGCATTTGAAGACTGCCTGACTCCTGTAACCTCGGTGTTTATCCTGTGCAACCCGCACAACCCGGTTGGCAAAGTGTTTCGCCGCGATGAGCTGCAGCGTATGGCAGAGATTTGCCTGCGGAATGATGTTGTGGTCTGTTCGGATGAGATTCATGCCGACCTGGTTTACCCGGAATATCAGCATACCCCGATTGCCAGCCTGTCGCCCGAGATCGCACACAACACCATCACCTTGATTGCGCCCAGCAAAACCTACAACCTGGCAGGCGTGCAGTGCTCCTTTGCCATCATTCAAAATCCGCAGCTCAGGGAGCAATACCTGAGCTCGCGCAAGGGACTGGTCTCCTGGGTGAACCTGATGGGCCTGACGGCGGGCGAAGCGGCCTACCGGCATGGGGGCGAGTGGCTGGCCCAGCTAATGGATTACCTGCGCGGCAACCGGGATTTTGTGTGTGACTATGTCAATCATGAACTCCCCGGAGTGCGGATGGCCTGCCCGCAGGGGACTTACCTGGCATGGCTGGACTGCCGGGAAGCCGGGATCCAGGGCAGCCCGTACCAGTTTTTCCTGCAAGAAGCCAAGGTGGCTTTGCAGGACGGGGTAAGTTTTGGCCGTGGAGGAGACGGATTTGCCCGGCTGAACTTTGGCACTCGCCGATCCTTGCTGGAGGAAGCTTTGGAACGGATGAAGCAGGCACTGCTGCATAAAGCCGGTTAACGGCACACCACTGGATAAAAAGTGAAAATCCCCGGCAGTATCAACGTGCGCCGGGGATTTTTACGGGTGTAGACGGGAATTTTAATACACCGGAATGTTCCAACAATTGCCGGTGGTGAGCTCTCCGGAGACAGGATAATACAGGCTGTGATCCTTATTGGCTACCAGCGCGCAAATTTGGGTGGCTTGTGCAGGTCGGTTTTGGAGCTTCATCT
>JBFYSP010000133.1:0-3388 GCA_041301395.1 Anaerolineae bacterium | reverse complement strand
TATCCGGCGAGAAATTGCTATGCGGCTCGTCTGACGATGGTATGGCTGTGGCGGCGCGACTGCCTGGGAGGGTGGCGGTAGGCATGAATATCGGCGTTGGCGTGGGGGTCGGCGTAGGCGGCAGGACGTCCAACACCCGCAGGCGCACTGCATCGATATAGATGGTGATCACTTCAGCAGATCCACCGACCGTTATATATCCGCTCAGGCGAATCTGGGTGTTATTTATCTTAGCGGGCGTGTCCAGGTATTGAGTAACCGGAATAGATAACGTCGTCAATACCGTGGGAGGTAAGACTTCTCCCGGCTGTGTCGGGCCCAATCGCAGGGTCATCACGGTACACCAGCCCAATGCGCAGGCCGGGTTGCCGGGCTCGTACACCTGAAGGCGATAGGCATCGTTGACCCAGTTTTCCAGGTAGAAGCGAATATCCAGGTACACCGCAGCCACGTTGCTGCGGGTGGTATCGTCGATGGCTGTGAAGGTCCAGCTGCGGGCAGATGAACCGCCATACGCGCCGGTAGAGGCAGCAGTCAGGTCATTGAAAGCCCCGTCGAGGCTGTTGGCCGGGTTCGTAAGCGTGCCCCACACGACCTGGGAGCGTCCCCAAAGCTCCTCTTCCGGTAGATTGCTTGGCGTCACCGGGTTTGTCGAGGGCGGTGTGGGAGGCAGCCTCGGAGAGGGTATCTTCACCACAGGCTGGCCAATTTTGAGAGCATCGTACGCCTGCACCAGTCCATATCCGAAGAATGGGTCGCGGTCGGGGTCACCGCGATCCTGGGCGCTCTTAAGCAGCGCGGCACGCAGGAAGCTGCTATCTGCAAACTCAGGCTGGCCGGCCAGGAGCACCGCAATCCCCGAGACATGCGCGGCGGCCTGTGACGTGCCAGAGGCAGTGTAATAGCTGCCGCCTGGGCCGGTGGAATACACATCCATTCCAGGGGCTGCCAGGCTGATATGCTCCCCACTTCCAGAGAACGGCGCCCAGTAGCCGCTGTTATCCACGGCGCTGACGGCCAGCACCTCGGGGTAACCTGCCGGGTAATTGGGAGTGTATTGCCCGTTGTTGCCGCTGGAAGCGATCACCAGGACATTTCGTTTGACTGCATATTCGACAGCATCCGCAAGCAGCTCGCTGTAGGCAGTGCCACTCAGACCCAGATTGATAATGCGTGCTCCCATATCGGTAGCATACAGGATCGCCTCGGCAACCTGGGTATATGCTGCATATCCGAGATCATCCACCACCTTTATTGGAAGGAGGCGAGCATTGGGGGCAATGCCCGCAATACCAATTGAATTATCGACTGCAGAACCGATGATGCCTGCCAGATGGCTGCCGTGCCCTAATGTATCGGAGATATCGTTGTTCCCGGCGAGCATATTCCAGCCTTGCCAGTCATCCACATAACCGTTGCCATCGTCATCCAGACCGTTACTGCGCCGGTCTACCCCGCTGCCATCGCTGCCTACTTCGCCGGCATTCTGCCAGATACGGTCAACCAGATCGGCATGGGAGGCATCTATACCGCTGTCGACTACGGCGACCAGCACTTCTTGCATGGAAGGCAGCGCCTGCCAGGTTTGGGGGACCTGCACTGCGGTCAGGTTATCCTGGAGAGGCAACTCCGGGTCGCTGGTCAGTCCGTCGGTCTCGACCAGGTAGTTTGGCTCGGCATACTCAAAATATGGGCTGTTCTGCAGGGTACCCAGAACTGCGACATAAGCTCCTGGGGATACCTGAATGATGATGGTTTCCAACTGGTTTAGCGAGCGTATATCTTTCGAAGTGTCGATGCCCAGGCCCTGCAGAGTTTGCATTGCCAGATCGTAATTGCGGGGAATGATCTTCACGACAATCTCATCCGGCACCAGCGGGCCTTCACTGATAACCGGCAGCGGGGCGGGCGTGGTCGGGATAGGCGTCGCCAGGGTAACCGTCGGTGTAGCAGTTACACTAATAGCCAGGGTCACTGTTGGCGACGGGGTGTACTCCAGTGGGTAGGGCGTCGGTGTAGCCTCGATCGGTTCGGGCGTCACATCCGCCTGGGTTGGCGTCCCATTCGCAGACGTTGGCGAAACCTCCTGCGGGGTGGGCGTCTCGGTAGGTAGAGGGAAGACAGTGCCATCCGCCGGTGTGAGGGTAAGGGATACGACCTGTGTGGCGCTGATCACCGGTGAAGCGCTGGGAGTCGCCAGGGTTGGCGTAAAGGGTACTGTGACGGTGACCGAAATCACCGGAGTTACCGTCGTCGAGGGGTCTTTCTCACTAGTGGGAGGTAATACCACGGGCACTGCTGTGGGCAGTAAGGCCGGGTCGTTTTCGGGGTGATAGTCCTCCGCCTGGCTGATGAAGTTAACATAGGGTATCACACCCTGACAACCCGGCTCCAGCTGTTCGATCAGGTGCTCCCAGTCGTAGGGATTATGCGCATCAGCCAGGTTTGAAAATGCGTGCAGGAAGCAGCCCGGCCCGGCGTTATAACTGACCAGGGTGAATTTCCACAGGTCTTCATAGGAAATAATCTCGGCAGCTTTGCGGTGGGTGCGCTCGCGCACGATCATCTTCACATAGCTGGCATTGGCCAGTAAGGTTTCAGAGAAAATGGACACGCTGCGCTCGGCCAGGCGCGTATCCAGCATATAGGCGCAATCGGGGCAATCGGCATTGACGCGCTGGATCACCACACCCATCAGCGCCCGGCGGATGCTGAGCGGCTGGTCGGCGTAATCTGTTTTACAGGTATCGGCGAAAAAGCTATCGGCACAGATCGAATCGTAGAAGGGGACATTCCAGCGTAAGGTGGAATCGGCGCCCATCTCGGTGATGTGCCCCAGGCCATACTCAAAGGTATTGACATACGTTGTCTGCGGCCAGAACTGGCTTTCCCAGGCGAAAATGTTCTTGAGCAGCCTGGGAGGGACGCCGCTCTGGCGGGATGATTTAATAATTGCTTGGTTAAACTGGTTTTGCCAGGCGAACATCTCGTTTTCGGCGCGCTGCAAGCCGCATTTATCGGCCTGGCCGTCGGCATACATGCCGCTGTCGAAACAGTCACTGGCATTAACTTCACCGGAGTGGATCAGTTTTCCAGCCAGCACCGGCAGATCATACTGACTGTATAACTGGTTTGCCTCGCGCACCATTTCCAGCCAGGCCGGGACATCCTCGAGCGCTGCGTTCCAGACGGGATCGCGCCCAAAACCTGGTACACCGGCCTGCACGCCGATCGGCAGCAAGATGATGCTCAGGATAGCCAGGGCGATCAATATCCGGCTGGTCAGCGGTCGAAGATGGTTCTTCATGGTCACAGAGACTCAAGGCGCGCAGGGTGTCCTATGCAGAGCAAATCTACACAGGACACCCTCTCGCGGCGCAACGGGCAG
>JBFYSP010000173.1:0-8621 GCA_041301395.1 Anaerolineae bacterium | reverse complement strand
TACCGATCCGCTACGGATTGCCTGCGAGGCCATGTTGAGGGCATAGATAAAGCCGCTGCAGGCCGCCAGCAAGTCAAACGCCCCAGCCTTGACTGCCCCAATACGGTCCTGCACCAGGCAGGCGGTCGCCGGGAAGATGTGCTCGGGCGAAGAAGTGGCGACGATGATCAAATCAATATCGGACGGTTTTAGCCGGGCGACGCTGAGCGCTTTTAGGGCTGCCTCGGCTGCCAGAGAAGCGGTGGTCTGGTCGTCGGAGGCGATGTGGCGCTCGCGAATGCCGGTGCGGCTGACGATCCACTCGTCGGTGGTCTCGACCAGCTCCGCCAGCTCCTGGTTGGTCAGGATGCGCTCTGGTACGACCATACCCCAGCCTGTGATGTGGGCATATGGGCTCATGTTGTTTTCACCGTGTGGGGTTCCCTGCACCGTTGCCGGGATACTTTCCGAGAATAATGGTGGCGTTATGCCCGCCGAAGCCAAACGAGTTGGACATCACCCTGTTGAGCGTTGCCTTGCGGGAGTAATTCGGCACGTAATCCAGGTCGCACACCGGGTCGGGTGTCTCGTAGTTGATGGTGGGGGGGATAATCTGGTCACGCAGAGCCTGGACGCAGATCAGCGCTTCGATGGCTCCGGATGCGCCCAGCAAGTGGCCGGTCATGGATTTTGTGGACGAAATGGGCAGCGTGTATGCCTGCACGCCAAAGACGGTCTTGATGGCGGCAGTTTCGCTCTTGTCATTCAGCGGCGTGCTGGTGCCATGCGCGTTAATGTAATCAACATCGTTGATGACAAGGCCGGCATCGGCCAGCGCCAGGCGCATGCAGGCAGCCGCCCCGGCTCCGTTTTCGGAGGGCGCTGAGATATGGTAGGCATCGTTGGTCGCGCCGTAGCCCAGCACTTCGGCCAGGATGGTGGCGCCGCGCTGTTGCGCATACTCCAGGTCCTCCAACACCAGTACCGCCGAGCCTTCGCCCATCACAAAGCCGTCCCGGTTTTTGTCGAAGGGTCGTGAGGCGCGCTCGGGATCATCATTGCGAGTGGATAGCGCCCCCATGACACTCATCCCGGCGAATGCAACCGGCACAATGGCGGCTTCGCTGCCACCGGCAAGGATGGAATCTGCCTGGCCACGCTGGATGATCTTATAAGCTTCGCCGACGCAGTTGGTGCCGGTGGCGCAGGCAGTGACAACAGCCAGGTTGGGGCCGCGCACACCCAGGTGGATAGCGACCATCCCGGGAGCAGTATCGGCCAGCATCATCGGCACCAGGAAGGGGCTCACCCGGTTTGGGCCGCGCTCGACCATAGAGACAGTTTGTTCATAGAGGGTGCCCAGGCCGCCAATCCCTGAGCCGATAACGACCCCGATCCGGTCCCGGGTAGAGTCGTTGATCTCCAGACGGGCATGCTGGACGGCCTGTGTGGCGGCTGCTACAGCGAATTGGGAGAAGCGATCCATACGCCGGGCTTCGCGGCTGCCGTACAGTGCAGCGCCGTCGAAATTTTTAACCTCTGCAGCAAATATAGTCTTGTAATCGCTGGTATCGAAATGGGTGATCGGGGCCACGCCCGATTTACCGGCCTGCAAGTTATTCCATAAATCGGCCACCAGATTTCCCAACGGGCTGATGCACCCCAGGCCGGTAATCACAACTCGTTTTGCCATAAAAGCCTCCAGAAATGCAGAAATCCGCCTGCCAGGATGCAAAGCCTGGCATTTTGATTTTAAATATTTATATCAGACCAGACAGGTCTTAATGGTAAGAGTATGCTATTAAAACACCACTTTAGGAAAAAGGGGGCGATTTCGCAGGAAAATTCAGGAAGCTGCCCTGGTTGCCATCAGGGTGCGCTGGATTTGCTGGATGTGCATGCGGTCGTGGCTGGTGGTAAAGCCCACCAGCTCTTCCAGGCTGGTCGGGCCGAAGATGGCATGCCGCGCGACGCGCTGCCAGGCTTCCAGCGGCAGCTCTTCCAGGGTCTCCAGGATTTCGAGGCGTGCTGTTGTAAAGCTATGCAGGGCACGCGGCCCATCCTGGTCGTGGTAATTGCGTTCGAGTGCCCAGGCATCCGTATCCATACCGGGCATAAAGGGATTGACATCTTGCAGCACCTTGCGCAGGCGCGGCAAGTTAACCTGGGACTCGACATCCCTCAGGTGGCAGACGATTTCGTTCAGGCACCATTCTTCCTCAGCCGGGTGGTAGCTCCAATCGGAAGGGGGCAGGTCACGGCACAGGTTATCCAATGCGGCGGGGGTGGCACGCAGGGTGGCGAGGATGGCGGATGGAGTCGAGTAATCCGGGCTCAGCCGGTCGGCAGGCAGCGAGTCGATCCAGCCAAGCACCTCACCGATCTCGCCTGTGCCCAGAGGCGTGTCTCCGGTGGCCGATTTGCCTTGCGGAGAGACCCAGAATGACGGCAAGCCCATGCGCTGTGCCGGGGCAATGTCCCGCTCGAAGCTGTCGCCGACCATCACTACCGGTCCGTCCGGCCAGCCGATCCAGGCCAGCAGCTCGGCAAAATAGGCCGTCTCAGATTTGGTGAAATGCATCCGCTCGTAAGATGGAATCAGCCGGAAGGGGTATTTGTCTGGCGGTAAGCCGGCCCATACCAGGCGTTGCTGGACGGCTGTGTTGGGGAAGGCGGGATCGGTAGCAAGCACCAGGTCGTAGCCGCGCGCAAGCGCCTCTTCGACCAATGCCTGCGCTCCCGGTTTGGGTTGTGTAACCCTGCGCAGAGCTGGAAAAATCTCACGGTAAAAGCGCTCCGCAAGAGGCTCAAAAACGCCCCGGTCGATGCGGGCTGCCGGGTAAAAAGTCTCCTCAAAAATCTCACGCAGGGTGCAGTCCGGCCGGCGGTTGGCCATCATACGGTCGGTGCCTGCCATCAATGCGCCGACAAATTGCTCCGCCGGAAGATAATCGGACATAAAGCCGGCGAAGGCCTGCACATAGGCCGGAACGAAATCGTGCATGTGGTTGACCAGGAGGGTGTTATCCAGGTCAAGCAGCAGGGTCAGGCTCAAGGTTTCTCTCCGCTGAATTCCGGCGGGAGGGGGTGGCACTCGCCGCAGCCGATGTTCGGATCAAAGCCTTCCCGGTGGGTCTTCAAGCACAAGGGTTTGACCCGCACATTTTGCTTTAGAAATGCAAATCCGCGCCCCAGGGAAGGCTGCAACACCAGGTTCTCGCAGGCATTATTCAACAGGATTTCTGGGACCGGACAGGTGTTGCACAGCTCGGGCTTCCAGGTCAGCGTCGGGGAGGCGTCCATCAGCAGGCGGCATTCTTCGATACCGCGGCCGCGGTGGTAATTACCGTAGAAGTAACGGCACTCTTTACCGGCGGGTGTGCGCATGATGTGCCTCAGACTCGCGTGACGTAAGTCCCGCTGCTGGTGTTGACCCGGATTGTGTCACCGACTTCAACGAAGTTTGGCACGCTGACCATAAGGCCGGTCTCGGTTGTGACCTTCTTGGTGACACCGGTGGCAGTATCGCCGCGCACGGCGACATCCGCCTGGGTCACTTCCAGGTCCACAGTCAAGGGCAGCTCGATGTCCAATGGCTCGTCTCCGAAAAAGGTGAGTTTGACTTCCATGTTGGACTTCAAGTAGCCTTCCAGGTCGCTGAACAATTTCGCACTGATGGCCGGTTGCTCGTAGGTCTTCAGGTCCATGAAGTGGAAAAAATGCTCGTCACGATACAGGTATTCGGCGTTGTGGTAATCCAGGCTAACATCCTGGACGCGATCGCCGGATTGGAAAGTCATATCCAGGGTCGTGCCAGTGCGCAGGTTGATGGTTTTGATTTTGATGGTGGCATTTCCCCGGCCGGGTTTGTGGTGGGAGTAGTCCAGCACCTTGTACAGGCTGCCGTCCAGCTCGAAATTCACACCTTTTCGCAGATCATTTACGTCTTTCATACAAAAATCCTCTTTCAAGAGTATTCACCACCACAGGAAACCCGGGCGAGATGAATTAACAGTCAAGGTCTCAGCCACCCAAAGATACCTGCGGGCAGCCTCGATAACCCACGAATTATAGCTGTTTGAGATGAGCATGGCAAGGGCAAATCCCGGCGGATGTGGTAAACTTATTGGCTGCATTGAGGTCATATAGTGATTAATCAAACCCTTTACCATTTACTGGTGCTGCTGATCCTGGTGGGAGCCGTACTGCCCGCCGGGCGGGCTGCTGCCCAGCAAGACCAGCCGTCCGGGCCGGTTTATATCGTTCAGGAAGGGGATACCCTGTGGGAGATCGCTGCCCGCTTCCGCGTCACGGTGGATGAGCTGCTGCAGGCCAATCAGATCTCCGACGCCAACCAATTGGCGGTGGGCAACCAGCTGATCATCCCGGGGCTGGAAGGTGTACAGGGCGTGCTTACCACGCAGCAGCTGGGTTATGGCGACAATCTGCGCAGCCTGACCCGGCGCTTGAAGGTAAGCCCTGAAATCCTATCGCGTTTGAACCGGGTGATCAGTCCCAGTGAGCTGTATGCCGGGTCAACCCTGATCCTGCCGGAAGCGACTCGGGCTATCAGCACCACGCAGCGATTGCTGCTCGCGCCTGGCCAATCGCTGTTAGAACTTGCTGCTTTGCAGGGCGTCAACCCCTGGTCGGTCCTGGGAGAGAATAACATCCATTCGGGCTGGGAAGCGCTGCCCGGCGATGTTTTGCAGGTGGCTGGGAGACAGGTCATCGAAGGAGAGGCCGAGTCTCCTGGCGGCATGCCGGGAGTTATTCGGCAGGTGACCCTCAAACCGGGCACCCCACGTCAGGGCAAAGTTGCCGTAATTGGGGTCCAGAGCCCGGGTGAGGTTGATCTTAAAGGTCAGTTTTTGGAGCATGAGCTCTATTTCTTCCCGGGTGCGAACGGGGAATATACAGCTTTACAAGGTGTGCATGCCCTTACCGAGCCGGGCCTCTACCCGCTCGATTTGCAAATCACCCTTCCGGATGGGACACCGTTTTCCTTCACACAATACCTGCGTGTCGGTGCGGTCGATTACCCCTACGACGAGCCCCTGACCGTCAACCCAACGACCATCGATCCGGCGGTAACCAAGCCGGAGGATGCGCAGTGGGCTGCACTGACTTCTTCAGCCACGCCAGAACGCTTTTGGAATGGGGTTTTTGCCATTCCCTCGCCATTCTCAGCGCAGTTTTGCCTGGATACGGGCGAATGCTGGTCCTCGCGTTATGGCAATCGCCGCTCATATAATGGCAGCCCGTATAATTCTTTTCATACTGGCCTGGACGTCGTCGGCCAGGAAGGGACGGAAATTTTTGCTGCCGCCCCAGGCGTAGTGGTATTTGCCGGTCCTCTGACGGTGCGTGGCAACGCCACGATCATCGACCATGGTTGGGGGGTGTATTCCGCATATATGCACCAGTCGGAAATCCTGGTAGAACAGGGTGACCGGGTTGAGGCGGGCGACCTGATCGGGCGCGTTGGAGCTACCGGACGTGTTGAAGGCCCACACCTGCATTGGGAGGTTTGGGCGGGCGGAGTCCAGGTGGACCCGTTAGATTGGTTGTCCGAGGAATTTCCTTAAAGCAGGTTCTAGGATGATCGGACCGGTAATCTTCGGGCTTACTTTTCCGGTTCCGGTCCCTCAGTCTCGAAGTCAACGTCGTCTTCGTCGTCTTCAGGCGTAATATAAGCCATATCAATCTCGGTCAGGATTTGCCGGGCAGCTTCCAGATCCGCTTCTTTGACGTAAATATCCACTTCGCCGAGCATACCAAAATTCACCGGAAAGACGCTTTTACCGGCAGCTTCCTGGTAGAGCTCGATCTGGATGTCCTGCGCCTCGAAAAGCCCCTTCAGGATTTCTGCATTAAAAGTACCGCCGATCCGTCCCAAAAACACCCACGATGATGTATCCATAAGCTTATGCCCGTCTTTTATACAAGATGTGTGGATTGTGACTTTCTTCTCATAGTAGAGTATAATATTATCCGGCATATTTGGCAAATCTATTCGCCTGCATGTCGAAAACTCACCAAATTACAATGAGGCTTTTATGGTGGTAGTTGCATTTTCGCTCGGGGAGACTTATTGGGAGGACTTCGAGCTTCAGAATGACGATCTTGAATTTCTGTACAATCATCTGCTAGAACTCGAATCACCCCAAACAACCCTGGAACTGGTGGAAGCTCTGGTCCTGGAACGCATCCGTCGGGAGAAGCAGGTTTTTAAGCAAACACGCATCTCTGGCGGAGATATTTTTCAACCCAAGAATCAATACAATATTGGGCAGAGCCTGACTTTCCCGGCTTTCAACTGGCAGCAAGGGCAGGTTACCGGGATGCGTCCCGGAAAAAACCCCGAGCTGGGTGAATTCCAGGTGCTGCAAGTCGAATTCCCCAACGGCGATGTGCGCCAGATAGCCGCCCAGCTAATGGAGCATACGCTCAACCAGCCGATGCAGGTGCGCGAAGATGACCCGTCATCCAGCCTGGAGTGGGTGCTCGAGAATTTCTCGGACCTGCTGGTTGAAGACCTGGAGCAGGAGCTGAAGACAAATCCGGACTTTGTCCAGATCGCAGCACGCTGGTTCCCGCGTGCCCTGCTGGTGGATGTCAATGAGGGTCACCTGAATCTGGCCGAGGCGGTGCTGGATATGGCAAGTGGCGGTCCTTTACCGACGGCCAGCCTGTTGGAGCAGATCGGCCTGGCAGCCGGTAATAACCCAAAGCTGCTCGAGTTTTCATTGGACCTCGCCCTGCAAGAAGACCCGCGTTTTGATGAAGTCGGGCCTTCGGGTGAGGTGTTGTGGTTCCTGCACCGTCTGGAGCCCGCGGAAGTGCTCGAGCCGCCGCTGTTCCTGCGGTACTCGGGGATTGATTACGATCGCTCTGTAATGAAAAAAGATATGCTGGCGCTGGAAAAGGCGCTGGATGATGAGCTTTCGCCAATCAGCGAGAAGTACACCAATCTGAACGAGGTGGAAATCTCGTTGATCTATCCGCACTGGCGGTCGGGTACGCTGCCGCTCTCGGCCCGCCTGCGCAATTTGTTCCCAACCGCCTATGAAGCCCCCCGCATTCGATTCTTCCTGGTGGATCATGACAGCGGTGAGAAATTTCCCGGCTGGGTGGTGCGCGAAAAACGCTACGTATATGGGCTGAAGAACTGGTTCGCTGCCCATGGGGTAGTCCCAGGAAGCCTGATCCGGCTCAAGCGCGGCATACTTCCGGGTGAAGTCGTGATTAAAGCTGAAGGACGCCGGGCCAGCCGTGAATGGATCCGCACTGTGCTGGTCGGCTCGGATGGCGGCATCGTCTATGCCATGCTCAAGCAGCTGGTCTCCACGGCGCTGGATGAGCGCACGGCGATTGCCGTGCCGGACCCGCAAGCGGTGGACGCAATCTGGAACCGCCCGATTAAGGAGCAGCAGAGCTTTGAGCAGCTGCTGACGAACACCTTGCGCGAACTGGCCAAACTTAACCCGCAGAGCCACGTCCATGCCAGCGAGCTGTATGCCGCCCTTAATATTGTCCGGCGCTGCCCGCCGGGCCCCATGCTCTGGCTCCTGGCGAGCAGCCCGTCGTTCGTGCATGTTGGCGACCTGCATTACCGCTACACGAACCCGGAGAGCGAGTGACTATCTGCCTGGACAGGAGGCTATCGTGACGGAAATGCATCATCCCAGCCTGGTAAAACCTACCCTGAATACGCCGTTCCACATCGATTTTGCCTGGTGGCAGAAGAACGAACGTGATTATCGGGTTTACCTGCGCAGCTATCTGTGCAGCCAGCACCAAAAAGCCTTTGCAGACTGGGAACAAGGCGAGGATGTCGACTGGGTGGATCCGGAGACAGCCGAGGTCCACATTGTGGACGGATTGCAGCACGTATTGATCACCCATTGCGCTCGGCAGACAGATTTCATTACTCAGCAGACCGCCCTGGTGGATTCAGTCTTTCGCACCTTCCTGTCCAATGGCAATACCCCTCTCACCCCGGTATCACTGGCGGAGCAGCTGGGCAGGCAGCCGATGGTTATCTTGAAAACGCTGGCCGGTGGAAGAGTTTATAAAGGCCTGCGTCCCTGCCTGGGGTAACTCCCTGGTAATGTATTGCCCCCGTAGCTCAATGGACAGAGCAGTAGCCTTCTAAGCTATTGGTTGTGGGTTCGAATCCCGCCGGGGGCGCCTGTTGGGATTGGAAATCGTATGGATTGGTCATTGTGATGGATGCAAACACGCATGTCTGGCACATAACCCGCACCCCTGCCTGGCGTCCCCCGACAGATGTGTTCGAAATCGAGGATGCCTTTGTGGTGCGCGTGGAAGTGGCCGGCATGCGAGAAGATGATATATCAATACATATAGAAGGCCGCTTGCTTGTCGTGCGGGGTGTACGGTTGGATACTATGGAACGGCGTGCCTACCATCAGATGGAAATCCCGTTTGGCGAGTTCATCCTGGAAGTTGAGCTGACGGCCGCGATTATCACGGATGAGGTCGAGGCCGGCTACAAGGATGGTTTCTTGCGCATTTACCTGCCCAAGGCTCGCCCAAAAACGATACCGATTGAGGAAAAATAAAGCGACTATGCCCGCATCGAGATGGAATTCAAGCATTATTGAAATGCTTCAATG
>JBFYSP010000153.1:0-29053 GCA_041301395.1 Anaerolineae bacterium | reverse complement strand
AGGACATCCTGATCTGGGCTGAGGTTGAGAATGCTCTGGAAAACCTGAGCGAAAACTATCACAATAATGAGGAGGGCCAGCCCCCAGGCGATTATTGCTGTCTTCTTCATTCCGAATTCCTCCTATTGAGTGATGAAAGCCATAAGCTGACACTCTCCGGCTGCATCGTCTCGACCACCACCGCCAGCAGCTCGGCGCTGAGTGCTTCCAGGTCGGTCTCCTGGCGTGCCGTGGCGGCGAAGCGCTCGATGGCCTGCTCGGCGTTGTATTTCTTGCGGTAGAAGCGCCGGTCGATGTCCGATTGAATGCGGCGGAGCAGGGGGCTGAAAAAGGCAGCGATCAGCAGTGTCGAGATGACCGTGGCGACCGCCGACTGCTGACCGCTGACCGCCGAAAAAACTGCCTGGAGCAAGGTCACAGTTCCCAGGAAGACCAGCGCCAGGGTGACGGTCAATCCCCCATAAACCAGCGTGCGGCGGATGATGACGTCGATATCCCACAGCCGGTAGCGTAAGATTGCACTGAAGATCGCCACAGGCAGGGCCAGGATGGCTAATAGGGTCAGGGTCCACCCAACCAGGTTGGTGATTAGCTTCTCCTGCCCTGCAGCCGGGTTCAAGAACTCAAAAGTGATAGACCAAACAAGGAAGGCGAGAAAGAATATCAGCAGGCCAAAGACCACAATCTTCGCCTGCTGACGCTCGGTGCGGCTGAAAACCCGGCGGTAACGGTAGACAACCACTGCAAAAAATGTGCCGAGCAAGGAAAATAACAGGATAGATAATGGCAGCGTGAACCCACCTGACTTGCCAAATTCCCCACTCAGCGACCAAAAAACAAATATAAATGGAAGGACAACTGTCCAGCGGGGAGATAATCTTCCATTCGGAAATATCAGGATGAAAGAGAACATGATCAACTGGCCAAAGATGGAAAGCAGGTAGATCGGTACGGTCCAATTCGGAAAAGCAGCCGCAACCACATCATAGCTGGTGATTGCGGTGGTGGGGATGCTAATCAGGATCAGGGAGTAGAGAAATCCTTGACTTTGTGGGTAGAGGCGAATCAGCATCACAATCGCAAGCATGGTGAAGACAGCCACGGTGAGCACGGTGATCCCCATCATATAAAGCGCATATGCCTTCACAGTCAAGCCCGTTTCAGCAAGAATCTCTGCCTCTGCCAAAGAAATTGCCTGGTAATGACATGCCTGCCCTTCGCAAGGGGTTGCCGTCAGGTTGTAGCTTAACCATAAGTCCAGCAGGTATACCCCCAAAAAGGCACCCGCCAGGATCAACCAAAGAACAAGCAGAAATGCCGGCGGAATGGCGGCAGCTTTCTTTTGCGGCATAGTTTCGTAACTCATTGATTCCCTTTCTTGATTATCGGTTTCAGCCAAAGCGTCACACTTTCCGGCTGCATGGTCTCGGCTACCACTGCCAGCAGCTCGGCGCTGAGCGCTTCCAGGTCGGTCTCCTGGCGAGCTTTAGCCGCGAAGCGCTCGATGGCGTGTTCGGCATCGTACTTACGGCGGTAGAAGCGACGGTCGATGTCGTTCTGAATGCGGCGGCGCAGGGGGCTGAATAGAGCCGCGATCAGCAGAGTCGAGATCACCGTGGCGACGGCCGACTGCTGGCCGCTGACCGCCGAGAAGACCGCCTGCAGCAAAGTCACGGCACCCAGGAAGACCAGCGCCAGGGTGGCAGTCAGAGCACCGTAGACCAGGGTGCGGCGGATAACCAGGTCGATATCATACAGATGGTAGCGCGTGATGGCAATGCCGATCGCCAGGTAGATGGCAATCACCCCCAGGTTGAACAGACCCGGGTATTTTGCGCCCAAGGCCAATGAGAATACAAAAATGGATGCATAGACCAGGCTGCCCAGGATGAACCACTGCAGCTGGGCGCGCACAAGCTGACCTGCAGAGCGGTAGCGAAAGAATACTGAAACCGCTGCCAGGACCAGGATGATCATAATAGAGAAGAAGCCTATCGGGACCACAATATCCAGCAGTCCCTCCGCCTGGTCGGGGATAAAGCCGATCGGGTTGTTTATGGAAGCGTTTTGCGCGCCTAATCCATCTTCAGGCGTCCAGGGGACGTTTCTTTGAAAAATCTGCAAAGACACAGAGACAACTGCTGCCAGCAGCCACCACTGCACGAATCGCCATCGAGGTGAGGGAGGTCTGCCATCCGGAAACCACAGCATCAGCAACCCCAGGAAGGCCAAGCCGGACAGGGCGGTTATCTCGCTGATGATCAGCATCACCAGGATCGGATCTGATGGCATATTCGGCCGCCCGCCTTCCAGGATGTACAGCGCCTGTGCCAGCGCATAGAAGGAGACAAGCGCACCATACAGCAGCAGCAGCCAGCCGATGCGGTTGTTGCGCTGGGTTTGCAAAATAACCAGGCCCAGAACTGGTGCGAAACCGGCGGCGATTGCGCTGGTGATTATTTCCCAGTAACGGCCACCGGATTCAGCCTGCGCAGGAATGACAATGATCAAAGAAACCACCAGGACAAGCAGCTCGATGACTGCCACAGTCCAGGCAATGCGTTGAAGTCTTACTTCATTCATGGTTTATCATCCTAGAAAAAGTCATCTATTCTTTCAGGTTATCCTGGCAACCATCCACGAATTATTTCACGAATCCACGGATGGAATCCCGTCTGGAAGTAATTCGTGCATACTTGGCCTCAACCGTGGATGGATTTCTCCTAATAATTTTTCCCGGCTATCCTTGACGGGACGTTAACACCGGGGATTGCGTTAGATGATCTACTCCGGGGAGTGAAATCTCGGAGACGTCCATCATCGGTCGTCCGTCATCGGTCTTCCGTCTTGAATCCCGCCTGCTCTTGGCAGGGCAGTTGGTCTCATCCACAGCGTCACCACCGCCGGCTGCATCGTCTCGGCCACCACCGCCAGCAGCTCGGCGCTGAGCGCTCCCAGGTCGGTCTCCTGTCGTGCCGTGGCGGCGAAGCGCTCGATGGCTTGCTCGGCATTGTATTTTTTTCGGTAGAAGCGGCGGTCGATGTCGTTCTGGATGCGGCGGCGAAGAGGTGAGAAGATGGCGGCAATCAGCAGGGTGGAGATAACGGTGGCGACGGCCGACTGCTGACCGCTGACCGCCGAAAAAACTGCCTGGAGCAGCGTCACTGCCCCCAGGAAGACCAGCGCCAGGGTGATGCTCAGCGCACCGTAAATCAGCGTGCGACGGATGAGAACTTCGATGCCCCACAGATTGTGCAGCAGGATGGCGATGCCGACGCCTAATGCCGGGAAGATCTGCCAGAAGAGGAAGGCAAAGATCTGGACGACCAAAAACAATTGGAATTCTGTGGTTTCATAGATCGATTCGAAAGGAATCGCTCCCAATAAAATGCCAATGCCCAGCAGCCAGATCAGCCACTGCAGCTGCAGGCGCTGGCGCGCATCTCCGGAGCGGTAGCGTTGTACCAACGATACCAGCCCACCGATCATGCTCAGCAGGAATACAACCAGGAATATGTACATCCCGGTTCCTTCCAAAGCCTTGACTGCCACCAGGTTTGGCGTATTGCCCTGGCTGCCGACTTCGGGAAAGCCCATTATGTAGAATGTCCCACCAATCGCCATCAGGCCTGTGATCAGCGGCATCCAGCGCTTTAGCTTTAGCGGGACAACCCTCCCATCCGGGAAATAGTAAAACATGAGCACGGCTGCCGTACAAGCAATCGAGAAGAAATACAGACCCCACACCGATGAGAAGACAGCGCCTAGCACAGGGTCGGTCCACTCGCTGCGCAGTGACCAGCCGGTAGCGCCCACGCCCCAGGCCAGCAGCAGCAGGCCCACCAGGTTATCCGGCACACGCCGGCGGATGAAGAGAGCCGTGAATACGGTGACCGAGCCGGCCAGCGCCGACAGCCAGCGGAACAGGTTGCCGCCTGGGTTCGGCCCAATCGATACCGGGTGGGTGAACAGGTCGAGCAGCAGGACCGCCCAAAGCGCCAACGAAAAGCCGATGAACAGCCGGGTTAAGAGGCTGGAACGTGAGGGTGCCACAGGTGTGCCGCTTATCTCCGCACCAGTGGTTTGGATGTCAGGATGAAGTTCATCGCTTCGCAGCCATCATAGGTTGTCTTCAGCACCAGCTGCGTCTCGTCGGCAGCCCAGCTGAAACGGCTGATGCTACCTTCACAGCCGCAGTCTTCGCAGCGTTCCACGATTGAATTCATTTCATCACCGTTGAATCCGTATCTCGCGTCGCCGGCATAGGCGCCGTTGCGGGTGCCGGTGATCCTGCCATCGTCGGTAAAGGTGAACTCCCACAAGCCCAGGGCGTCCTGCAGTGCGGGATTGGTCAGCCCGGAACGCTCCAGGTCTTCAGCGGTGATCTGGACGAAGTACTCCCCGGCGACGGTCTTGAGCGCCTCGGTCGGGTCAGGCGTGGGCACATCAGATCTGCCGCCGCAGGCGGAGAGCACGAGGATAACGAGCAGAGAGAAGAGAATGCTTTTTTTCATGGATGTTCTCCGATTCAAGGTTTAAGAGATTGAACCGCTAAGGCGGAAAGAAGACCGACGACGGAAGACCGCAGACCGCCGACACTCAGCGAGCAATTTCCTTCCTTCGGTCATGAATCCCGCCTTGCTTTGGTGCTACTGTCTTCCGTCATGAATCCCCGAGAGAAGTCCCGGATGGTTTCCTCCGGGACCTGCTATTGGCAGGAACGTCCTCAGTCGTCGTCCGGCGAGAGAAGTCTCTGAGCTTGCCCTGGATGAGCTTCTCCGGGGCGGCTTTGCCGCGGGATCTTCCGTCGTGAATCCCGTGGTGCTCTCCCACGGGACGGTCTTCCGTCGTCCGTCTGCGGTCGGCCATCGGCTTCATCCACAGCGTCACCGCTACCGGCTGCATCGTCTCGGCCACCACGGCCAGCAGCTCGGCGCTGAGCGCTCCCAGGTCGGTCTCCTGTCGTGCCGTGGCGGCGAAGCGCTCGATGGCCTGCTCGGCATTGTATTTTTTTTGGTAGAAGCGGCGGTCGATGTCGTTCTGGATGCGGCGGCGAAGAGGTGAGAAGATGGCGGCAATCAGCAGGGTGGAGATAACGGTGGCGACGGCCGACTGCTGACCGCTGACCGCCGAGAAAACTGCCTGGGTGAGGGTAATGCTGCCGAAGAAAACAAACCCCAGGGTTACAGTCAGGGCGCCGTAGACCAGGGTGCGGCGGATGAGCACATCCACGTCCCACAGACGGTAGCGGAAGATGGCAAAGGTGATCGCTAATGGGAACAAACCCATGATGAGCCCAGTTGAGCTGCTCATGATTGCAAAAAATATTACCAGGGGTGAATCAGGGCTGGACATCAAGGGGGATAATAATCCGATAAAACCTGGGAGCAGGCCCACAAACACGATGATCACGAGTGAAATCATCACCCATTTGGTCTGCTGGCGCTGGATTGGTGTGGAGTACTTGCGGTAGCGGATCACCTGACCAACCGGCGCAGCCAGCAGCGCTGCCAGCATGACCAGGGCTAAGGGAGCAGGTGGAGAGTCGCCACCGAATACGAGAATGTCGATCAAAAAGGCCACCGCCAGCGCTGCCGCCGCCCAACGCATCCAACCCGGAATAAATTTTCCATCCGGGAAGCCATAAAAGATCAGCAGCAACCCCACCCAGGCAATAACTCCCAAGGGTGTCAGGATGGGTTTAAGAGCCGGGTAAGTGCCCACCAATGCACTTTCCGGGAGGTTGGCAAAAGTCCCATACAGGACGAAGGCAACCGAAATATAGAGACTGAACCAATCTTCATTCTTCTTGAGATAGAGAAAGAATCCAAGTCCACAAACCAGGATGGCAAAAACGATCGCCGACACCAGGTTCCAGCCTACCCACCACTGGAAAGAGAGTCCAAACCTCCCAAATACTTCGTCCATCTGCGCCGGGGACCAACCCCAGATCGTGAGTTTCTCGGGATGGGCAGCGGCAAAACCCTTAAACAAGGCGATACCCGCGGAGAATGCAGCCACGCAGGCCAGCATAAACAGCAGGCCGAGTACGCGAGCGAGCCGCAGCACCCGAGAGGGGTTTTCGGATGTAACTTTATCGTCTATATCGGATTTCACGCCCCTATTTTACCCGCTCAGCGTGACGAAATCGTTACGAAAAGCGTTACGGAAAAAGTCGACGGAAGACCACAGACCGCTGACCGTCGATTTTAGACGGATGTCGGAGGGCCGTCCCGCGCAAGAACAGCGCGGGATTCATGACAGACGACACAATAATCAACCCCGCAGCTCCGCAGTAGGGTTCCGCTGGCTGAAAGCCGACTACCAACTCCTACCACGAATCCCAATGGAAAATTTCGTGAAAGGGTTTTCGCCCTTTATTTTTAGTAGCTGAGGTTAGAGACATTGGATCTAGAGGATACCCAAAGGCAATGGCGTAGATCACATGCCGGTCGGATGGAATATTCAGCAGGTCTTTCGCTCGCTCGCTGTGGTGCAGCTTGACCACGCACGAGCCGATGCTGAATTCCATAGCGGCAAGCTGCATGATAGCAGCTGCCTGCCCAGCATCAAATAAGTAGGCCGGGTTCTCGGCCGGGTCCGGCAGCACGATCACCACCAACAGACCCGCCGAGGCGACATGAGCAGCGTAATTCCCCGTAGTTGCCAGCCTTTCCAACATTTGGCGATCGCGCACAGCAATAAAACTCCACGGCTGTTTGTTACAGGATGATTGCGCCCGCCGGCCTGCCTCCAGGATTATCTGGGCGATGTGATCATCGATGGGCGCTTGCGTGTATTCGCGCACGGCCCGCTTGCGGTCGATAGCTTCTAATATTTCCATCAAGCTACATCCTAAAGTCATTAATGCTTAATCGACACGGGGACAGGAGCGCCAGCACACCCGTCCCCGTATCTCAAGGAGAAGGAAACTCTACTGCGTAGCGAACTGCTCCAGCTCAGCCATCATGTCATAAGTTTTCAGCATCCCCTGGTAAGCCTCCAAGAAAGCTTCAAACTTGCGGTCGTAAAATTCAGTCTTACTTGGATCAGGCTGGTAGGCCTGCTCGACCTTAAACATCTGCTTGACTTCATTGAAGTCCCGATAGACGCCTACGCCCACCCCGGCGCACTGCGCGGCGGCGAAGCAGTTAGCTTCTTGCTTCAGATTGATATTGGCAATGCGCCGTTTGGATATCTCTGCCAGTAAATGCATCCAATACGGATTGCGCGAGCCGCCACCGATAATAGTCAATTCCGGCAGGGGTTGGCCGCGGAAGCGCTCAAAACGCTCCAGCAGCAGGCGGATATTCATCGCCACACCTTCCAGCACAGCCCGGAACAGGTGCTCGCGTTTGTGGTTCAGGCCGATGCCGGTGAAGACGCCGCGGGCGTTCATATTGTTATAAGGTGCGCCGCCGGGGCGCATGTAGGGCAGGAACAGCACGGTGTCCTCGACCGGCGGTATGGCCGCAGCCAGCTCGCTGGCCAGCTTATAGGCATCGCCATTGGCTGCCTCATGGCCGAACAGTGTTTCAATCGCCCATTGCTGGGCAATTGCCCCGGTGTACATCACATATTGGGAGTGGTACAGCCCCGGCACCAAGTGGTTATGCACGATGATTTTGGTGGCAAAATCGCCAATTGGGTGAGTCTCAATCGTCCCGCCCCAGGAGGCCGAGCCCATATAGAAATAAGCATCCCCCGGAAGCAGGGCGCCCGCACCGGCAGCCGCGCAAGGACCATCGCCGGCCCCAACCACGACCGGGATGCCCTCGACCAGGTTTAGCGTCGCGGCGGCCTCTCGGGTAAGCGTCCCCATCACATCAATCGATTCTCTCAAATCCGGGAATACATTCCGGCTGATACCGGAGGCACGGAACATGGCATCCGACCAGGTACGCATACTCATGTCCAGCGTAGCGCTCAAGGCCTGGTCGGTATAATCGGTGGCAAAATTGCCCGTCATGCGATTCGCAATAAATTCCTTGGAATGCAGGAACTTATAAGTCTGCTTGTAGACTTCCGGCAGGTTATCGCGGTACCACATGACGCGGAACAGGGCGTAGAGCTGCGGGTTGTGCCCCTGGAGGGTAATGTTATAGAACTGCTCGTAACCGCCCAGTTCCTGAAAGACTTTTTCAACCTGGGCTGTAGCGCGGCCATCCGCCCAGATAGGCACCCGTGGCTGAAGCAATTGCCCGTTTTTATCGACCGGGATCTGCCCCATCATCTGGCCGCTAAACGAGATCCCGGCAATCTCCAGCGGGTCAATTCCAGTCGTGGCAACTAAATCGCGAGTGGCTTTAACCACTGCGGTCCACCATTCTTCGGGAGATTGCTCGACCCAACCAGGCCGGGGATAATAGGTATCGTACTGGCAATACATACTGCCCACGATGCTAGCATCCTTTTTGAAAATTACCGCTTTGGCGCCGGTGGTTCCGATGTCATAAGCCAGCAGCAGTTCTTTCATAGTCCATCCTCCGTTATAGAATATGCTCCAACGATCAGGCAGCCCAAGAAAAATCCGGGTAGGCAGCCAGGATATTGCGCGCCGAGGGGGTGCACAGCCGCGTCACGCCCATCCGCATCAGCGCGAAAGATCTCTCGGGCGGGTCGATTTCACCCATATAGGCAACGCCGATCTTGTTCCCTGCGGCTTCAACAATATTCGCGATCTGCTCATCCGAGACCGGCGGCAGTTTTCCGGAGATAAACCCTGTGCAAAGGACCAGGTCATCCACACCAGCCTCAATTGCAATCCGGCACAGCTCGCGCTGCTGATCTTTGTTCAGCACACTGGCCTCGGTGATCAAACGGGTCGGCCGCCCACCGGCAACCTGGACCAGACTGGTAATCTCGGGGCGTGTAAACAGGTCAATCCACCCACTGAGATAAGCCCCCACCGCCATCACCATATAAATGATCTCAGCCCCATCGATGATGGCATCCTCTACTTCTACCATCTTGGACTGCGGTATGTAAGCGCCAACAGGATAGGAGACCGCGGCAGCCACCTTGATTCCGCAAGGTTGGGCAAACTGATATGCCAGGCCGACATTCACCGGGTTGACCACAACGACAGGGATGCGATATTTTTCCGCTTCCAGGCACAGCAGGCGCAGATCCCGTTCTTGCGTGTCTATACGCAAGTCGGCGTATTCTATGCGAGAAGCCATCTCATGCCAGGTTGCAGGGTAAGGATCGATATTGGCGCTCATGACTGGCTCCTTTGCTGTTGTAGGCGAGCAATATATTCTTCGGTGATCTCGAAAACCGCCATGCTGTGGATGATCCGCACATTATATTTCAGGAACTCATCCACTTGAGCCAGGGTGCGGATGTTTCCGGAGGGATGGATATCCAGCCGTTGGCCAAATACCCTTCGCACCAAGGCAACTTCCTCCGGCCCGGTGCCCCAGCCGTAGCCGGTATTGAGTTTTACGGTATTCGCCCCGCCATTCTCGATCGCCTGGCAAGCCTGGATGATCTCGTAATCATTTAGCAGCGTCGCCTGGATGTTGTACTCGATGGCGATCACGCCCTGGTTGACCTCAACCGCCGCCCGCACCTCCTGCTCGACCAGGTCCCAGCGGTGGTCCAGGATATAGCGATAATTGAGACAATAGGCGCTATCGCGCACACCTATGCGCATCATGTCTTCCAGGTCGCGCAGCTTTTTCTTCAGCGTCAGGTTTCCCAACGGATAACTGATCGGTGAGTGGACGGTCGCTCGGCCTCCAATCATGTCAATAGTCATAGGAACGTAGATCAATTCAACGTCTACGGCGGTCAGGCGATAACCGCTATCCAGAACACGCTGAATACCGCTACGGACATCGGCCTCGGTCTTCTCTATGCCCAGGATGCCATAATGAAACATCCCGGCGAAGGCCATCACTTCTGAGGAATAACGCAGATCATTATCAGTCATCATCATCCGAAAAATACCTCGATAAAAATTAGCTAATCCTCAACTTCTGCCACAGCAGTAACTGGAGAAGCTTCCAGTTCGGCTATACGCAGCGGGAACAGGTACATTCGCCGGATCGTATGCCCCGCCAGGGCTGCCAGGTTGGCATCTTCCAGCAGCAAGGTCGGCGCCTGCCTGCCCAGCAGGGCATGATGCACCGGGAAACCTGTCCGCCGGCCTTTGGGCACGTTTTCTATTGAAGGCCAATCCACCCCGATACAACGCAGCTGCTCGAAACCAGCCAGATACCTGCCTGCTTCGAGGGAAAGCCCTGGATTCCCGGCCAGGTAAGTAGACGGCTCCTCCAACCGGTATGCGCTAAACCCGGTACGGATCAGCAGGGCATCGCATTCAGATAGCTGCTTTTGCCAACTTTGCAGGGCGCTTACAGGCAGTGGCTCCAATGGAGCAGCCGGGATATCCAGCAACAGAACCGATTGGAAGATATAGTCTTGTATCCTGTAATCCAGGATTTGAGCGCCATCGGGAATGAAATGCCAGGGAGCATCCACGTGCGTTCCGGTATGAGCGAACAGCTCGATATAGCTGGTATTGCTATGCCGGCCGTCGCTCAAGCGCGAGCGCGCTGTAACCTGGGGCAGCTTGATGCCATCTTCGACCAGGATCGATCCGGGAGCGATGGGGTAAGAAAACTCGATGAACATTTTACAACCGCTGATTGAACTCGATCTTTTCACCCTGCGGGCCGCGCACGAAGAAGTAACGCACGCCGCGCTCGCCAACTGGCAGGTCAATAGGCCCATCGGACAGCGGTGTGATGCCGGCTTGATTCAGCTCATAAAAGGCGCTCTCGATATCGGCCACCTCCAGGGTGAAGTGATCGATGTAACCATCCGATCGCCGGCCGACTTCCTGGCGCGCATCGCCTGTCAGCTGGTAAAACTCGAGTGTAAAACCATCCTTCTCGAGCATCGCAATCCGCACGGTCTCTTCGCCGGAAGGGATAGCCACATCCATCGTTAGAGCGAAACCAAACCTTTGGTAAAACTGCTTTGAGCTCTCAATATCAGTAACCGGGATACCCAGGTGCGACCAGCCGCCGATATTCTGGCTGCGCCGCCCGGGCGGCAAGTCGTTGCGCTGGTTTAGCTCGATGCGCTCTCCGTTCGGCCCATCAACGAAAACATAAGACACGCCTGCTGTCCAGTACTGTGGTCCCTCCACAGGGCCATCGGGAGTGTATTCCGCATCGAGATTAGCGCCCCGCTGAAGAGTCGTCTCCATCGCCCTGCGGACATCCAATACATCCAGGGTTATATGATCGATATGACCGTGGCGTCGGCGGCGGGTCTCCTCGAGATCCTCCCCAACCAACTGGTAAAACTCCAATACCAGGCCATCTTTTTCCAAAAAGGCTATTTGCACATCACCACCTGGCGTTGGGATTGCATAATCTCCCATCAGATGAAAATCCAACTTCTCTTGGTACCACTGAACCGACTTCCGGATATCTACAGTGGGAATGCCGATATGTTGAATAGACCGTAAATTATTTTCCAGCAACATTGCCGACCTCCTTATTAGGATAAGTTAGCGCTTGCGATTCCTGAGTTGGTCGATGACGACGGCGATTGTCAATAATGCTCCGGTGATTATCTCCATCAAGAAGGGACTGATTTTGAGGTGGACACCGGCATTTGCGATTAACGCCATCAAGAAAGTACCCAGTACTGTACCGACGATTGAGCCTTTGGCGCCGCTCAGGCTGGCGCCGCCGACCACTGCTGCAGCGATGGCGGCCATCTCGTAACCACCGCCGCCGCCCGGAACCGCCGATGCCAACCGCGAGGTGAGCAAGATACCGGCGATCGAGCAGAGAAACGCAGCCGCAATGTAGATTGCGTAAGTATTCTGGCGCATCTTGATGCCGCTCAGGCGGGCTACTTCCCGGCTGCTGCCGATGACATAGATATTCCGGCCAAACGTGCCGTTGCTCAGGATAAATTGGGCAATCACGGCCAATACCAGCCACACAATGACCATATTGGGGATGCCCAGGACCTCTCCCTGCGAAAAGGTAGTGAACGCCTCAGGCAAACGAGCTATGGTTTGAGCCTCACTGATCAGCTTGATCACACCCCGCAAGATGTACAGGCTCCCCAGTGTTGCGATGAATGGCGGGATATGGAAATCATAGATGATGAAGCCATGGTACACACCAATTAAGGTGCCCAGGACCACCGTGATCAACAATGCCGGCAGAATGGCCATGCCCATGCGGTCGGAGCTCATCAGGACAGCCGCGATCATCGCAGTAAGCCCAGTCACAGCGCCAACGCTCAGGTCAATCCCACCCGAGATGATCACCATTGTGCTCGAGATAGCGATGATCCCGATAATGGAAGCCTGCTTGAATAAATTCCCGATGTTGTAGACCGAAAGGAAGGAATCGGTGATCAACGACATGGCAATGATGATCACCAGGTTGATGATCAACAAGACCAGCTCCGTTGATAGGGTAAGAACCCGTTTCCTCTCCCCCCCACGCACCGGGGCAGATGCAGGTGGTGTTACCATGGGGGATTTCATATTCTTGGCGCTTTCCATAGGCATACCTTTATTCCGGCTTGGCGGCTGTACCATTCTCTGACAGCCGCGAGGCCAGGGTCAGCAGCAGCTCCTCATTGGCATCCTGCCGGGTAACTTCCCCAGTCACATTCCCCTCTGCCATGACCAGGATGCGGTCCGATAACCCGATGACCTCCGGTAAATAAGAAGAGCACAGGATGACTGCTTTTCGTCGCTGGATTAATCCTTCAATCAACGCATAAATTTCAACTTTCGCCCCCACATCCACACCTGTGGTAGGCTCATCCATTAAGAGAATATCGGCATCGCGGCAGAGCCACTTGGCTATGGCTACCTTCTGCTGGTTGCCGCCGCTGAGGTGTTCGACAATCTGCCGGACGGAAGGCGTTCGAATGCTCAACTCCTGAACCATCTTCTCGGTGCGGCTGCGTTCCTGCCGGCGATGCACCACCCCTGCAGAAGAAATATCCTTGTAGGATGTAATATTCATGTTGTGGCTGACACTCAGCGGCATGGCCAGCCCCTGGGTCTTGCGGTCTTCAGGCACCAGCCCAATCCCCGCCAGGATAGCCTGGTGCGGTTCGCGAATCAGGCACGTTTTCCCTTGCAAGACGACCTGCCCGCGGTCGACTCGATTCGCACCAAAGATCGCCCGCAGCAAGTTGGTACGCCCCGCCCCAACCAGCCCAAACAAACCAAGTACTTCACCTTGCCGCAGGGTAAAACTGACATCTTTAAAATGCGGGGCGGATGTCAGGCCGCGTACCTCCAGCAGAACTTCGCCTGCCTGTCCGCGCCGGATGTTGTACATTTCTTCGATGGTGCGACCAACCATCATCGAAATCAGGCGTCCCTCGGTTACCTGAGAGATCTGCTCGCTGCCAACCACCCGGCCGTCCCTGAGTACGGTAACGGAGTCGCAAATCTCGAAGATTTCTTCCATGCGGTGCGATATATATATGATTCCCAGGTTGTTTTGCTTGAGGCGCTGGATCAGTTCGAAAAGCTGGCGGGTTTCGTCGGTGGTCAGACGGGCAGTTGGTTCGTCAAATATCATGAAGCGCGCCTGGCCCTGGACAATCTTGGCGATGGTGACCATAGATTGCTCGCCCGGCGAAAGGTCAAGGATTTTCCGGCGCGGGTCAACATTAATTCCCAGCGCCTTCAATTTTTCACCGGCTTGCCGGTAGACGCCCTTCCAATTCACCACACCCGGTGCTCGCATGGGCAGGTTGCCGATGAAGAAATTTTCTCCTACTGAAAGCTCCGGAGCAATGACTAAATCCTGGTAGACCGCATGGAGTCCATGCCGTGCGGCTTCTACCGGGCTGTGGATATGAGCCTCAACTCCGTCGATATAGATTTCTCCGGCATCTTTTTGGTAGACGCCCATAAGAATCTTGATCAGGGTGGATTTGCCGGCTCCGTTCTCGCCCACCAAAGCATGGATCTCACCGCTTTTCACCTCCAGATTAACATCATCCAATGCCTGGACGCCAGGAAAAGATTTGTGGATGCCTGCTACTCGCAGGGAACCTGGTTCATTAGGGATCACGATGATTTCCTCGCTCCGGCCTGCCAGGCAGCCGGAGAAGTACCGGCTGCCTGGCGAAAAAAATTTATCAGTTATTTCTTCAGAATTGTCGGGTCCAACAAGGCTTGCATTTCTGGGGTATCCATGTTGGCCTTGGTGATGGTTACAGCCGGGATGTTGACATCCTGGGTATTGGGATCTTTACATTCCAGCAGGAACATAGCAATATCCATGGTAGCCTGGTAGGCCTGCTCGTAAGGAGTCTGAACAATCAGCGCATCCAGGAAACCGTTCTTGAGGGCGTCGATTTCCGCCGGGTCCGAGTCAATCGCCACACCGACGAGTTGATCGGACTTACCGCTCTCTTCGATCACACGGGCAACCGCGTTGCCGGTAACATTGTTGCCGGCAAAGAAACCGACCAGGTCGTCGCCATAGGTGGCCAGCTGGTCCTGCATCAGGGTGATGCCCTTGTTGACATCGTTTTCGTTGTACTGGGTATCCAATATGGTCATATTGGGGGCCAGGCCCTGCAGGGTTGTGCGGAAGTTATTGAGCTTTTCCTCCAGGATTGGGACTACCACCGACATATGCATGGCAGTGGTGCCATCCTCCGCCAGGCCCTTAGCCTTGACTGCATCCATATAAGCCTGGGCCGCGAACTCGCCCTGCTGCGGCTGGTCGCAGTAGAACAATGCGCCGTATTCTTGCGGCTCGAGAGGTACACCGATCGAAATCAGGTTCACCCGGATGCCTTGCGCCGTAGCATCTTTGACCAGCGGAGCAACTGCATCAGGGTTAAGCTGACCCAGCAAAATGCCATCCGGCTTTTGGGCAATGACAGCCTCCAGAGTGGACATAAACTGATCCACCATATTCTCAGCCGTCGGACCCTGGACTTCCAGGTTCACCTTGACGCCGTACTTGGCTTCGATATCCTTAACCGCGTTTTCGATGCCGATCAGTACATAGCTGCCCCAGTAACCGGATTCTGTGGATGGTGTGACATACACGAAATTCAATTCTTCCTTAAAGGTGGCGCAGGCGTTGGTTGCCTCAGGTTCTTCCACAACCGGTGCTTCTGTGATTTCAGCGGCTGTGCTGCAGGATGCCAGCATCATAGCAGCGACAACCAGCAAGCAAATTATCAAAAATAGTTTATTCTTCATGATCCTTGCTCCTCCAATGTGTTTTTTAATATATTCAATCAAGTCATTATCGATCAAGCTTTCATCTATCGAGTAACACCTCCTTTTTCCAGAGCGGGGCGTATTTCAAGGCATGTTAACCAGCTGAACTGTAAATCGAGAGCGGTCGCCTCGGTGCCAAGAAATAAAATATTCCAGCGGCGTTCCGTCTTCCAAACGCCCAACACTTTTGAGCAGGGTCAGGGCGGCGCCGGAAGGGATGCCCAGCAATTCAGCGATATCAGGGGCAGCATTGACACTTTCAATTACGCGTATGCCTTGCGCAATACGCAAGTTATATTTCTCGGAAAGCAGCCGGTAAAGCGATTTATCGCTCATGTCTTCGTTGACCAGATTGGGACAGAGCCATTCTGGGATAAATGTATTGACGACTACGACTGCTTCACCGTTTATCGAACGCAGCCGGCGCAGCTTAATCACCGGGTCCCCTTCTTTTATTTCCAAAAACTCAGCCAGTTCATCATCCGCCGGCAGAACCTGCAATGCTAGCACCTGGGTGCCCACCGTCTGTCCCCTGGCAACGGCATCCTCATAAAAACCACTCATGCTCTGCATCAGCTTTAGTACATTCTTCTTTGGCGCCACATAGCTGCCGCGGCCTTTATGAGTCACAACCAGGTTGTCATTAACCAGGTTATTGAGCGCCTGGCGAACGACCGTGCGGCTTACTCCGAAGAAATCGCACAGCTCTTGCTCGCTGGGCAGCTTCTGACCGGCTTTCCATTCGCCGGTATGGATCTTGCGCGTCATGTACTCCAGAAGCTGGTAATAGTAGGGGATGGCGCTGTCCAGGCGGATTGCGGCATTATCATCCAGGGTTGCCTGACCGGCATCGTCGCTGTACTGTCCCCCTGGGATCGGTTCCTGGTAAGGCATGGAGTTTATCATGTGATATTTTCCTGATCACAGCTCATGGTATTACTGGATTATATTTTGGGCTTTAACACAGCCGCCAGGTCGGCCAGATCCTGGAACAAGGGCGGGGTGATCTCGATGTGCAGTACCTGTCCGATCACCTGTGTCCAACCGTGCAGAAAATACAGCCAGCCGTCTTCAACGAACACGCCGCGGCTTTCTTGCTGCGCCCTGGCCTGGTGCAGAAAATCCAGCTCACCGCGATAGTTGATCTCCCAGGCGACCGCTTCCCGGGGGAATAATCCCTGATCGGTAATCGGTGACCCCGGAGTGTCCTTTCCCATACCTGTAGCATTGATCACCACGCTGGCTGGCGCCATTTGCGCCATCAGCTCATCATTACGCTGGGGGTCGTTATTGCATATGTATTCAAATTGAATATCGGTGGTCATCCCGCCAACCATCTTCTGCAGCTGATCCAGGCGGCCTTGGGAGCGATTAACGACCACGATCCGCCTGGGGCGGTCGGCTGGATCTTGTTTGTTGATCAAATGCAGCGAGATCGCTACGCCGGAGCCGCCGGCCCCAAAGCAAAGGACTTCGCCTCCTGTGCGTCCAAAGTAGTCTTCACCGAGAACAGCATCCAGGCTCAAGCCGGAGGTAATGGGGTCCTTTGCGTGACCTTCTAAGGCGCCATCACGCTTGGATATGCACGAAACCTCGTTGCAAATCAGCGCATAAGGATCGAGATAATCGAACAGATCTCGGGCAGCGGTGAGCAAGTCAATCTTGTGCGTGGTGACCAGCGCACCATAAGAAATCGGGTCGTACTTGATTTGCGCCACGGCTTGCAGGTATGCCTGGGCATCGTCATGGATTTTACAATCCACTCCTTCCATCACCATCTCGGGGTATCCAAGCGCCCTGGCCCACAATGGAAACACCTTCATGATCGAGGATTTTCCCGTCGTCACTCCGATGAAATAGAAAGTTGGCACGCTTTTGGTAACGATGTTGTACTGCATGGTTGGTGGGTATATCTGCATCATTCCATAACACTCCTATATCGCAAAGTAGGCTTACGAACCAGGTTCGATTAAACCGGCCTGGCCTCAATCACTGCTCGGCTGAAGTCTGCCGCCCTTCTTTCGATCTCGTCAAATCGACCCTGATTGGCCAGTTCTGCCGAGCACAGCTCGCTGCCGGCGCCCACAGCCGCCGCCCCGGCGGCAAACCAGTCCTTAATATTTTCGGCTTTCACGCCTCCGGTCGGCATCATCGAAATATAGGGATAAGGGCCATGTAGGCTCTTGATATAGGAAGGGCCAACCAGCGAACCGGGGAATACTTTAACGATATCGGATCCAGCCTTATACGCCTGGAAGACCTCCGTGGGTGATAAGGCGCCGATCATGACCACCAGGCCGGTAGCAACCATCGTCCGGGCCAGATCGGCATCGAAGTGCGGGGTCACAATAAATTCGGCGCCGGCTTGCAGGGCTTCTGCCGGCTGGCTTGGATCGGTCAGCGTGCCCATGCCTAGCAGGATCTGCTCCTGGTATTTTGCCCGCAACAGCTTTACCACCTGCCCGGCATTAGGGGTCGAATAAGTAATCTCAATGCCTTTGACACCACCGGCAACCAGGGCTTCGACCATCCTGACGGCTAATTCTTCCGTCGGGCCACGCACGACTGCCAATAAGCCAACGAATTTTATTTTTTTTAATGTTTCATTTTTATCCATCTAATTATTCCTTCTCAGTAAATTTCGGCTACCCACTCAAGCCACTTTAAAATCTGGGACTTCACCTCGCAGGACAGCCAGGCAATCCTTCAAGGCCTGGCAGCCCATCCGGTTTGTGGCGCTATCGGAATGCGCTCCGGCATGCGGCATCGCAATCACCTGAGGCAGACTAAATAAAGGATAGGTGGGATCGGGAGGTTCCTTGGTATATGTATCCAGAGCCGCGCCGCGTAGGTGTCCGGAAACCAGGGCTTCGTATAGGGCGGTCTCATCGACCAGTTCTCCTCGGGCGGTATTGATCAAGTAAGCGCCGCGTTTCATGCGAGCCAGGAAACGCGCATCTACCAGCCCAAGCGTCTCGGGTAGGGCCGGCAGGTGCAGGGATAGAAAGTCTGCCCGAGCGATAATATTTTCCATTGAGGAAATCTGCACCTGATTTTGGGAGGCGAACTCCAGGTCGGGGGCAATATCATAGGCCATGAGTGTGCAATCAAAGCCGGATAAGCGCCGGGCTACCTGTTTACCGATCGAGCCAAAGCCCAGCAGGCCAACCGTTTTGCCTTCCAGGCAAACCCCGGATAGGCGAGGCCATTGCCCGTTCTTGGTGGCAGCGCTGGATTGGGGTATGGATCGCGACAGGCCCAGCATCAAGCCGATGGCCAGCTCGGCGACCGAGACCGAGTTGGCCCCCGGGGTGTTGGTGACTACTATTCCGGAGTGCTGGGCGGCTTGCAGGTCCACTCGATCGACACCCACGCCATAGCGGGCGATCACTTTCAATCGCCGGGCATCTTGCAGCGCCGATTTGTCGATGAAATCTAGCCCGGCAATCATCCCATCAAAGGCAGGCAGGATTCCGGCCAGCTCCTGGGAAGTGAGTGGCCGCCCGTATGGGTTATATTCCACCCTGCCCACCTGCGCTTCAAGCTCCCGAATCAGGTTGGGATTCTCTTTGCCATAAGAGGTAGCTGTAACCAGGATGTTGCAGAACGAGAGATCTGTGATCATAACCGCTCCGTTGGGGCTAGCCAGCGCGGGTTATTGATGACTGCCGGAGAGCCGCTCCGATTTATCACCAACTTCCGAAAGCCTTGGGTTTCGATCGTACCGTAATCATGCCCGGCGTTGCCGGGATAGGCAAACAGCGAGATTAAATCTTCGGTAGGACTGGTATTGACCGAGCGGTGAGCCCAACCGGGCAGTACATATAAACTAACGCCGGGCCTCAGTTCCAGGATTTCCCACTCTCCATCCAGGTTTTCCATCACCATCACCCCCTGGCCAGACAGGCAGTGATACAGCTCGGAGGTCTCTAGCACCACATGATAATGCCCTTTGGTCATAAAATATTCATTCCCGACAATACCGGAATGCAAGATCGAGATGCCATGAATCAACTCGCCAGGCACAGCAGGCCGGGTGAGCTCGTACACCTCATACAGCGGGATGTTTCCAAGCTCAGCGAACAAGGTCTGAAAGGCAGTCTCGTCCCAGAATTGGCCGGACATATCCCGCAGGTACCGTTTTGTATGCAAGTGAAAATTTGAGGGACGCCCAGCCGGAAGATCGATTGTGAACGTGTATGGCCTGTTGAGCATTTGGGTTTGAGTTACGTTACTCATTTTCCATAAGGAATATATCTGTTAGACAACTTGTAATTACAGGATGATAGGATTATATCACCTATAATGTAGATTGCAAGAGGTGAATGCCCAGCAAATAAAATATTAAATCTATATCTTCCATCCTCCGTCCTCGGTCTTCCGTCCTCCGTCTTCCGTCCTCCGTCCGTCTGTTATAATTAATCCATCTCCCATCCCACACGCCGGAGGCGGCTTTGTGAAAAAACAATTTTCCTTCATTCGCCAATTCAATTGGAAAATCCTGTTAATGCGCATCCTGGTCAACGCGGTGGCGCTGATGTTGATCGCACTCCTGATCCCAAAAGTCTATTTTGTCGATAAGACCCTGGTCTCGGTGCTGATCGCTGCGGCGGTGCTGGGCGTTCTCAATGCCTTTATCAAGCCGCTGCTGCTGTTCCTGACGGCGCAGCTCTTTTTCGCTACGTACGGCCTGCTGGTGATCGTGATCAATACCGCCCTGCTCTACCTGCTCAAGTGGCTGCTGCCGGAGCGTTTTGCCGTGGATGGCTTCCTGTGGGCGCTTGTCGCCGGCCTGCTGCTGGGACTGCTCACCAGCGCCCTGGAAAACCTGTTCGGCCTGACCCCGCCCATCGTGCCGGAAGATGAATCTGAGATTCGTGAACAAATCCGCAAGCAAAGCGTCACCCCCCTCCAAACCATGGCCGGGATGGCGCCGGCTACCGTCAGGCAGGATGTGGAAACACAGTCTATCGAGGAGGTGCAGGCAGCCAAAGCCGCCCTGGAGACGATCCAGGCCAGCGAAGCCCTGGCTGCGGCTGATGAACCCCCGGGTGGCGGCGAGCTGCTGGAGTCGGAGATTGCCGCCCCCATCGAGCTGCCCCCGCTGGATGAAGAAGACCTCGCCACCCTTGATTCCGATACGCCAGGAGGCCAGGCATGAAGCGCACCACCCTCGACAAGTTTCGCGAAAACCTGCGCCTGCAGCAGGTCTACAATGTGCTCACCCGCTACGCCTGGGATATTGCCGTCTACGACCGCTGGGATTTCGTCGGCGATTTTCACCGCGTGATGCAGCGCTGGGTCTGGGGTGTGCCCAAATCCATCGAGCCGATCCCCACGCCGGTGAAAGTGCGCATGATGCTGGAGGAGCTCGGGCCGACTTATGTAAAGATGGGCCAGATCATCTCCAGCCAGTCGTCCGCCATCCCGCCTGAGTGGCAGGACGAGCTGGTGAAGCTGCAAAGCTCGGTGCCACCTTTCCCCGCCGAGCAGGTACGGGAAGTGATCTTTGAGGAATTGAAGGCGTACCCGGAAGATCTGTACGCCAGCTTCGAGCCGCAGCCGTTCGCCGCCGCATCCACCGCCCAGGTGCACCGCGCCATCCTGCCGGATGGTACCAAAGTGGCGGTCAAGGTGCAGCGCCCGTATATCCAGAACCAGATGAAAGCCGATATCGGCATTATGCAGAACGCAGCCCGGGTCGTCGGTGCCCGCTCAGAGGCCGCCCGCGCCATCGACCTGGAAGGCATGCTGGAGGAATTTGGCGGCAGCGTGCTGCGCGAGCTCAATTACAACGGCGAGGCCTACAACGCCATGCGCCTGGAGAAGAACCTGGTCACGATCGAGAAGGCGCACGTGCCCAAGGTGCACAACAACCTGTCCACCTCTAAGGTGCTGACGCTGGAATTCATCCAGGGTGTCAAGATCAGCAACGTCGAGGCAGTCGAGCAAGCCGGGCTGGATCGCAAAGAGGTGGCCTCTACCGCCCTGCGCGCCCTGGTCAAGATGCTGCTAATCGACGGCTTCTTCCACGCCGACCCGCACCCCGGCAATGTACTGGTCAACCTGCAAACCGGCGATGTCACCTTCCTGGATACCGGCATGGTGGGCGAGTTGGACCTGCAGCAGCGCATCAACCTGATCCAGCTGCTGATCGCCATCCGCCAGGTGGATATCCCGGGCATGGCGCAGATCATGAAGAATATGAGTGTGCCGTTTATCGATAATGTCGACGAGAAGGACTACTACCGCGACTTCGAGCGCACGGTTGGGCGTTACTTCTACGCTGGGACGACCACCGGCTTTGGCGAGATCGTCAGCAGCATGCTCAACCTGCTGCGCGAGCACGGCCTGCGCCTGAACCCCAACCTGACCATGGCGATCAAGGCGCTGATGCAGGCCGAGGCTATCGCCACCGCACTGGCTCCGGAAGGCGGTATGCTGGCAGAAGGCGTGCAGATCATCCAGGAACAGGCCATGCAGGTCATCACCGCCGAGCGGGTCATCGAAGAAGGCCGCAAGCAGCTGCTGCTGGCCGGGCGCGAGCTGGTCAAGAACATCCCTGACCTGACGGTAGCCACCAACAAGTGGCTGGGCATGTACAAGAAAGGCCGCCTGGAGGTTACCGTGGATACCTCAGAAGTGGCCAAGGAAGTGGACAAGCTGGGGCGCTTTGGACGGCAGGTAGTCATCGCTATCCTGCTGATGGGCATGCTGATCGGCTCGGCTATTGCCACGGCAGCCATTTCCTTCGCCGACCCCGTCGATGAGATCTGGGGCTTTGTCTACGACCTGTCCTTCATTAGTTTCATCTTCTCGATGGTGCTGACAGCCTTCATCGTTCTGAGATTGATCTGGCACTGGATGAGGGGCACCAGTTACGAGAAGGATTAGCCAAATCCATGATACTGGCTACACGCATAGCTCTGGTGGTTGCCGAAACCCCGGAAATCACGCTGCCAGGGGTTAAAGTTGCTTTGTATGACCGCGACGAGCACAGCATGGACGATTTCCTCGGCACTGGCATGACCGACGAAAAGGGCGAAGTGCGCATTGCCTTCGAGTCGGAGGCTTACAACGACGAGGAAGACCTGCCTCTGTGGAAGCTCGACTCGCTGCCGGACCTGTACGTGATGGTCTACAGCCCACAGGGCGAGGTGGTGCTGACCACCCGTCAGGATGTTGACTGGGATAACCTGCCGCAGCAGCTCGTAGTGGGCGTACCGGAGGAAACCGCCCGGCGCTTTGGATTGATCGGGGAATAGTATTCTCACGCCCTGGGGTGATCACCCAGGACCCTGCACCGCCGTAAAGACCGCAAAGGCATATTTATAATTTCCTTGGCGTTCTTGGCGTCTTTGCGTGAGATAATTTTCCAATCCCCATCATCTCCCCATAGGTTCTTAACAATCTCTAAATCTCCGCCCTGTAATCTTGGGTTATGCTAAAGGCATCCTCGCAGGGATATACAGGATATGCAGGATGGATTTCCATCCTTTACGGAGATTGATATGTCTACGAAACAAATCTTTTACCTTTTTCTGGTCATCTTTGTGGCCGGGTGTGCCGCGCTGACCGGGGCGGCCGGGGGCGCCTGGCTGGTATACCGTTGGGAGAATTCCGCTGCGCTGAACCAGGTGGCCGTTTTGGAGCCCACTGCCACTCCGCTGCCAATCGCAGCGGAGAATGAAGCGGCAGCCGGCCTGTTTGTGGACAGCACAGATGTGCAGTCCTCGATTACCCAGGTGGTGCAGCAGGTCGGGCCGGCAGTAGTGACCGTGGTCGGGACGGTGCCCGGGCAGATGACTTTTTGGGGGCCGACCGGCTCGGGGCAGTCCAGCGGCAGCGGGGTGTTCATCTCCGAGCAGGGCTATGTGCTGACTAATAACCACGTGGTGGAAGGCGCCACCGATCTGTGGGTCATCCTGGCAGATGGCACCCAGCAGCAGGCTGCCCTGGTCGGCACAGATATTTATGCCGACCTGGCGGTGCTCAAGACGGATGGAGCTGCCCCGGCGGTGGCGGTGCTGGGTAATTCGGAAGCCCTGGACCCGGGTGAGACGGTGATCGCCATTGGCTCGCCGCTGGGCGATTTCAAGAACTCGGTCACTGTGGGTGTGATCAGCGCTACCGGGCGCTCGATCGACACCGGCGATGGCTACAACATCGAAGACCTGATCCAGACCGATGCGGCCATCAACCAGGGCAACTCCGGCGGTCCGCTGGTCAACCTGGCCGGCGAGGTGATCGGCATCAACACCCTGGTAGTGCGCAGCAGCGGCAGCGGCGCAGTGGCCGAAGGGCTGGGCTTTGCCATCCCGGCCAGTACGGCGCAAGCCGTCGCCGGGCAGATCATCACCAGCGGGCGATTCTCCCGCCCCTACCTGGGCGTGCAGTACCAGCCCATCACCCCCAACATTGCCAGAATGTACCGCCTGCCGGTGGAATGGGGTGCTTATATCACCAACATCACCGCCGGCAGCCCCGCCGAACAGGCCGGCTTGCAGCAGGGCGATATTATCACCCGCATTGGCGAGATCACCCTGGACGATACCAACTCGTATATCAACGCCTTGTTCCAGTTCAAGCCGGGCGAGCTGGTCACCCTGGGCGTGATGCGCCAGAACAGCCAGATCGAGCTGCAGGTGACCCTGGGCGAATCCTAACACAGCCCGCCACAAACAAAACAAATCCCCGGCGTGGTGTCCACGCCGGGGATTTGTTTGCTCATTCGGTTTCACCTCCCGTAGGCTACATCGGCGGAGGGGGCACCAGGCACATGGTATTGGAGGACTGGTTGCCCGAGAAATCTACCGCATAGATCGCCGCGTCGCCGGTTCCGATGATATGCCAGGCGATCGCACCGGCTTTGCCGTTGGCGCTGCCCATGGGTTTGATCTCCGGCATCCCGTCGGGCGATTCAGTGTACTTGATCTTAGTACCGCTGGCAAATGGACCAAACACCGTGCCGCTGCCTGTATCCATGATGTAGATCTGCGGATTGGGATCGACGGCATCCACAGCGGTCAGGACGAAGAAGCCGTCTGGGTTCACTCCCGGTGGGATAGTTTTTCCGTGCGGGTTGGTGGTCTGGTCGCAAGCCACAACCGGCGGGGTGGTATCCTGCCACAGCTTGGTAGCGGTGTCGCAAACTTCCACGCCCAGATCGTCGGTAAAGCAGGCTTCGATGGTATCCGTGCCCAGGCCTGCCAGCCCCTGGGTGGCGGTATACGAGAAGTCAACCTCTCCGAGGGCATCCGTAGATCCTGAACCGACTGCGCCGGCGTTCGGACCTGTGAGGATTTCAAACCCTACCAGAACACCAGCAACGCCACCATCCATTCCCGCAGCCACCGTGGCAGTCACGCTGTGCGTCTGCCCAGGGGTACCCAGCTCGTTGGTGGCAGTCGCCGGCGCCAGGTTGATATCGGCTACAGTCACCGTGACGCATTCGGTCACATCACCGGTCCCGCCCGCATCGCTGCCGTATGCTGTGACACACAGATCATAGATTCCCGGCAGCTGGCCGAGCAGGTTATAGCTCCAGGTAACCGAAGCAGGCCCGATCTGCGGCAGCGCCGGTATTGCAGTGCCGGAGATATCGATCTCCGCGCCGCCGTCGACGCTCAGCCCAAGGCCGGTCAGCTGCGCATTGATCACGCCCGGTAGGATGTCCGGTAGTGCAGCCGGATCGGTGACCTGCGTGCAGTAGCCCTGGCCATTGCCCATATCAGCCATCTCGTCAAGGCTGCCCAGCCCGACCGGATCGCCAGAGCAGGTAGATCCGGAGCCTACTGCAAAGGTATAGATGGTCACATCCGCCGGCACCACAACCGTGCCGATATTCGCACCGCTGTTCGCCAGCCCGTCGGACATGAAGATGATCATTCTATTGGGCTTGGCGCTGGCACCGACAATGCCCACTGCAGAGGTTAATCCTGCAGCAAAATTGGTGCTGTTACCGCCCACAACTTTTACGGTGAATTGGTTTATGCCGCCAAGCTGGAGCGAGTTGAACACCTCATCCATGTCCAAACCGGCAGCGCCTCCCAGGTCTTCATCCGGTGGGGTCAGGATCTGATTGCCAGCCAGCGGCTTCACATCGGCCTGGTCGCCGCCTTCGCCAAATATTCCCAGCCCGACTTCACCCACGGTCCCCAGAGCAATGGCGGAGCTATTCAGGGCCTTAGCGGCGGTGATCTCACAATCCAGGATGGAGTCTATATATGCATCTCCATTCGGGTTTCCGCACGGCCCTCCCGGGAGCTGGGTGCTGCCGGAGACATCCGTAACGTACACAATCAAGGTATCGGGTTGCGGCAGCTCCTCTCCCACCGAGGCTGTTCCGCTCATGGCGATATCACCGGGCGGGTAGGCAAAGAATGTGCCATCCAACGGTGCGTCGATATCCACCGAGATGGAGGTGCCGCCAGGCAGGTTGCCGTCGGTTGCAAGTGCAGGTATGCTGCTCATGCCGACCAGGATACCCAGGACTACAATTAACCGGATCAGTTTAGATCGGCCATTCATGATATTTTCCTCCTCAACAATTATCGACTCGATTTCCGCCTTGGGCTGTCAGCTTTATTCCCGGCGCGCCGTGCCCTGCCGGCATCCGGGCATTTTCAAGTCGAAGTAAATCACCTCCTTCCCAAATTAAAATCAGCTTGCCCGCTTGAGCCGAGAAGTGCGATGCTGGTGGGGAGATCAGGGTGGGTTGTGCGGGTGGTACTCATCGGGAGCAGGCTGGCAGTGATTGCCTCCGCTAATCTCCCGAACAGGCGTGCGACTGTGAATAATCGCTGCCGGTATTGGCACTGGTCATACGACCGCCAATGAGTATTAATCATACAATATAGAATTTTCAGGGCCGAGTCAAGTGTTTTAGACAACTCTAATTGCCTATTTACTCCTGTTTAACTTCCAACAAACATTAATTCACGAGGCGATTTGAAAAAAAACCCCCCGGTCCAGACGAATGGACCGGGGGTCAAACCGGTAAAGCAGACCGTCAGCTCAAGTTATTACATTGGCGGCGGGGGCACCAGGCACATGGTATTGGAGGACTGGTTGCCCGAAGCATCTACTGAGTAGATCGCTGCATCGCCGGTGCCGGTAATGTGCCAGTCGATTGCCTCCGCCCGGCCGTTGGTGCTGCCCATTGGCTTAATATTGGGGATGCCGCCGGGAGCTTCGGTGTACTTGATCTTCGTGCCGCTCGGGAACGGCCCGAAGACAGTGCCGCTGCCCGTATCCAGGACGTAGATCTGCGGATCGGGATCAACAGCATCTATGGCAGTCAGCTCAAAGAAGCCGTCCGGGTTTTTCCCGGGAGGAATAGTGCCGCCGTGTGGGTTGGTTGTCTCGACGCAGGCTACAACCGGTGGGGTGGTATCCTGCCACAGCTTGGTAGCGGTGTCGCATACCTCCACGCCCAGGTCGTCGGTAAAGCAGGCTTCGATGGTATCGGTACCCAGGCCAGCCAGCCCCTGGGTGGCGGTGTAGGAAAAGTCAACCTCACCCAGGGCGTCGGTGGACCCGGACCCGGATGCGCCGGCGTTCGGTCCCGAAAGGATCTCGAACCCGACCAGGACATTAGCCACACCACCATCCGCACCTGCTGCTACTGTGGCCGTGACGGCATGCTGCTGACCAGGAGTACCCAGCTCGTTGGTTGCCTGGTCCGGCGCCAGGGCGATATCGGCGACCGTGACGTTGATGCAATCGGTCACACTGCCTGCGCCGCCCATATCACTTCCGTATGCTGTGACGCACAGGTTGTGGATCCCAGGCATCAAACCGGGCAGGTTGTAATTCCAATTGACCGAGATCGGACCGTTCTGCGGCAAGGCGGGAGCAGCGGAGGAGGAGATATCGATCTCCGCCCCACCATCCACGCTCAGGCCCAGGCTGGTCAGCTCGGATTGGATTACACTCGGCAGGATATCGGGCAGGCTGGCGACATCGGTGACCGGGGTGCAGTATCCTGCTCCGCTGCCCATACTGGAAATCTCATCCAGGCTCCCCAGGCCCTGGGGATCGGCGGAACAGCTTGAGCCGGCGCCAACTGCAAAGGTGAAGATGGTCACATCCGCAGGCACAGCTACGGTGCCGACATCGGCGCCTGTGTTAGCCTGGCCATCAGACATGAAGATGATCATCCGGTTTGGCTTGGTACTGGCGGCAGCGATGCCAACCGCCGAGGAGAGTCCGGCGGCAAAGTTTGTGCTGCCGCTTCCGACGGCTTTGGCGGTGAACATATTTACGGCGCCGTAGTTCAGCGAGTTCAGGGCTTCATCCATGTCGAAACCGCCAACCGCGTTCAGATCGGCATCCGGAGCCGTCAGGCTCTGGTCGCCGCCCGCCGGCTGGACATCGGCAGCCGCACTGCTTTCGCCAAACGCAGCCAGGCCGACATCGCCCACGGTCCCCAGGCTGGCGGCAGTTGCATTCAACGAGCTGGCCGCGGCGATCTCACAGTCCAGGATCGAGTTGGTATCGGCATCACCGTTAGGATTGCCGCCACAGCCCACCAGGGCAGACGTGCTGCCAGAGACATCCACCACGTACACGATAGCCGAGTTGGGCAGGGGCAGTCCCTCACCCACCGCAGCGGTGCCACTTAAAGCGACATCCCCGGGTGGATACGCGACCAGCGTACCATCGGCAGGGGAAGTGATATCCACCGAGATGGAAGTACCACCAGGCAGGTTGCTCTCGGTTGCCAGCGCAGGATATGCGCCCATACCAATCAGGATAAGCAGCACGGCAGATATACGGAACAGCTTAAATCGGGTATTCATCGCGTTTTCCTCCAACGGAATAGTTATTAATTAACGAGTTGAATTTGGCAACAACCAGTCAGTTAGCGAGCGCCTGACCGGCCATCAGACAGGGAAGTCAAATACACACCACCTCCTTTCGGGAATCGAAGTAGATCGGCTGTCTTTCGAGCGGAGTTAGCTTGAAGGAGAGATGAGCTCGCCAGAAGGCATTATTCAATCAGGAGTCAGTCATCCTGAATGGGTGTCGAGCGGCACCCGGCGCCTCTGGAACCGTTTGTTGTTGGATCGCAGCTCAAGCTGTGATCGGCAAACGAGTGCTATATTTGCACAATTACTGTAATTCGGAGGGAAGAATCTGTCAACCCCATATTTTGGATATTAATTATCATATTATTAGATTTTAATTCATCTTTTTTATTAATACCCGCATAGATGGTTGATTGAGCCGGTTGCCCCTGGCTCACGTTCGGGGCTATAATAATAAATGTGCTCTTGAAGGCCGCAAAGTGGCTATGCGAATAATTCAAGCTCTCCTGTGCCTCTTAGTTATCGCCGGATTGCTGGCCATCGCAATCCTGCTCACCAATCCGGCCTGGGCTGCCGGGTCTGTCCCGGTTCCCACTCCCACCTACGACCCGCTGGCCACCCCCGTCCTGCCGGAAAACCCCAGTCCTAAGGAGCTGGGCGCAACTATTTACTATCACCATTGCATGCCCTGTCATGGCGACCAGGGACAGGGGCTGACCGACACCTTTCGTGGCGTGTGGGAAGAAGAACACCAGAACTGCTGGGGACGCGGCTGCCACGCTGGGCGCCCCAAAGATGAGGGCTTTTATATCCCCACCGTGGTACCGGCAGTCATGGCCGCCGGGGATGCCCTGCCCGGCTACTATACCCCGCAGCAGCTGTTTGACTACCTGGAGACCACCCACCCGCCGCAGGAGCCGGGCCGCCTGGGAGATGAAGACACCTGGGCGCTGGTAGCGCTGCTTTGGGAAGGCAACGGCAAACCCGCCAT
>JBFYSP010000102.1:0-4553 GCA_041301395.1 Anaerolineae bacterium | reverse complement strand
TGCAAGCACGTTCTTGAACACATCAGACCACGCTCTCAGGAGGTGTCGCAGTGGTCCACAAGTTCCGATTAATTCGTCCCGATGATTTGCTCAACCTGCAGGTCGAAGCGCACAATCTTCGACTGGATACTCCCAAGAAAGGCGACCCGGCACTGACGCCGGAGGATGCCGGCCAGCCTGCCTACCTGGTATTTATCTTCCCACCCCAGACCATCGCCGAGAGTGCTTTTTACGAGTTTTCGGAGACCAAGCCGCCGGCAGGCCAGCCCAACCCCGAGGCGGGCGATACCGCCGCCGACACCGAACCGCTGCCGCCGCCGGGAAGCGTGCGCGCCAGCCTGGGCGGCCCTTCCCGGCTGGTTTTTCGCATCCCGGCAGGCGCCGGCTCCGCCGATGTGCGCATCCCCTTCACCTGGCAGGGACTGCTGGATTGGGCCGGGCTGGAGCTGAGCGTCTCGGCGCTGGCCGATATCCCGCCGGCAGCCACCCCGGCGCAGGTGACCTCCGCGCCGGGCATCCAGGAGCCCAAGCCGCTGGAGACCGCCCTGGAGCTGCCTTACCGGCTGGTGCTCTCGCCCAACCATGCCGTCGCCTGGCGGCATGCGACCTTGCCGGTGACGCACAAAGGGCGCACCGAGCTGTGGCACACGCGCCTGGCGCTGAAAGACGATAAAACGTCGCAGGAGCTCTCGCCAGGGAACACTGCCGCGCTGCGGGCGATCTGGTCGCCGGACTACAACCCCTTCCTGCCGCCGGCTAAGAAAGCCGAGGATGCCTTCCTGGGGCGCAGCGCCATGTCGCCCAATGACCGCCACCAGATCGTGATCCTGACTTCGGCCTTCAAAGGCTACCGCACGCGCATGTTCCCGCACCGCCTGTACCGCCCGCAGCCGATCTTTGCCGAGCGGCTGATGCTGACCCCGCTGGGCGGCTGGCTGCGCTCGCGCGGCAACTGGGACCCGCCCGAAGTGGGCCAGCCGACCTGGAGCGATGTGCTGTATGTGGATAAGAGCAACCTGCCGGCGCTGCTGAAGGCCAGCCTGAAGGCGATGGCTGTCGACGAAACGCCTGTAGAGACTGCCAACCTGGAAGCCGCGGCGCTGAGTTTGACTTCCGCCAATCTGGCTTCGCGCGAACTGATTACCTCTCTGGTGCGCCCCAAGCAGGAGACGCTTGACCTTTCCGAGTGGGTGCACCGGGCCGCACAAGGCCGCGATCACTACGTGCGCATTGTATATGAAGGCAACCTGCACCGCCTGGGGCACCGCGCTTCGCTGGTGAAGGTGACCGAGCGGCGCTTCATGGATACCGCCGACGGCCCGGTGGCTTACCTGATCCAGTATATGTTTATCGTCATCCGCGAGCCGGTGAAGGAATACCCGGCGCACCTGTACCCCTACCAGGGACGCGAGCTGCCGCTTAAGCGCATCCGCCTGACAACCCTGGTCACGCCGCACATCCTGGATCCCTACGCCCCGCCCTCCGAGATCGCCGCCAGCAGCGGCTCGTTCTGGGTGATGTACCGTGCCAACGGGGTCAACCAGGATTTCAAATTTCACGCCATCGCCGAGGATATCGCCGGCAACCAGGTGGAATTCACCGCCTCGCTGATCTTCATGCCCTTCAGTGAGGAGCACCCCGAGCAGGTGAAGGCAGCATACGATGCCAGCGGGGAGCGGCGCAAGATCCTCATCCCCGGCCAGAAGCTGACCTATGCCCCGCGGGATACTGGGCTGAAGAGCGACAACACCACCATCGATACCAAGGCGCTGTATCTCGGCGCCCTCAGCCAGCCAACCAACCTGGAATACGGCAAGTTCGTGCCCACCTTGCTTTCGGCGCAGGTCAGCCTGCCCTCAGTGGAGCAGATCACCGGCGGCAGCACGCCAACCTTCATCTCTTTCTATCCCAAGTACCTGGCGGACGGCCTGACCAATGCCGGCGGGGTGTTTGCGCAGATTGCGGATGCCGCGGGTGTGCCGGCCAAGCTGCCGCTCGACCTGGCAGCCGACAAGGCGGGCGGCATCTCCACGCCGAATGCCCAGCTCACCAGCCTGTCACGCCAGTTCGGGCCGCTGGCGGGCGAGATCGAAGACGCCGCCAAGAACCTGTTCGACCCGGCCAAATTCTTCCAGGGGGTGACCGCCGAGCTGTTCGGGGCCATCGACCTGTTCAAGCTGATCGTTGGCAATGGCAAAATGGACGAGAACGCCCCCAAGTACGACATCCAGACCGAGGACGTCCCGCAGGGCCGCAAAGTGATCGCCCTGCTGACCTGGAAACCGAAGGTCAAGCACGTGGACGCCGGCATTTTAGCCCTGCTGCTGGGCACCGAGCCAAACGTCGGGCTGGGACCGACCACGCTGGATATTAACGGGCGCATCGAGAAGATCATCCCACTGCCGGGTGGGGTCGGCGCCATCCCCGAGCCGTACTCGCGCTTCTCCGGCAAGATGGACAACTTCGGGCTGGAGTTCCTGCGGGTGGTGCTGCTGCGCTTCAAATCCTTCACTTTCACTGCCGAGAGCAAGAAGAAGACGGATGTCAACGTGCAGCTGGATCACAACCAGCCGGTGACGTTTGAAGGCGACCTGGAATTCGTGGAGGAGCTGCGCAAGCTCATCCCGCCCGGCCTGTTTGGCGACGGCCCCTACCTGGATATCAACGCCAGCCGGGTGCGCGCCGGCTTCAACCTGGCGCTGCCGCCGGCGGCGGTGGGCATCTTCGCCATCCAGAACATCAGCCTGGGGGCCTACATCGAGCTGCCCTTCGTGGATGGCCGCCCGCTGTTCGACTTTGCCTTCGCCTCACGCGCCGACCCGTTCCTGATCACGGTGGCTTTCCTGGGCGGCGGCGGCTTCTTCCACCTGCAGATCGACACCAAAGGCATCAAGCAGCTGGAAGCCGCCTTCGAGTTCGGGGCGACCGCGGCGATCAACCTGGGGGTGGCTTCGGGCTCCGTGCACATCATGGCGGGCATCTACTTCAAGATGGAAATGCGCGATGGTGAGAATGCCTCCGTGCTTTCCGGCTACCTGCGCATGGGCGGCGAGCTGTCGGTGCTGGGCATCATCTCGGTATCGCTCGAGTTCATGCTCAGCTTCACCTACGACTCGAGCACCGGCAAGGCTTCCGGCCGCGCCACCCTGACCGTGGAAATCGAAATCCTGTTCTTCAGCATGTCGGTCGAGCTGACCGTCGAGCGCAGCTTTGGCAGAGACGGCGGCGACCCCACCTTCGCCCAGCTGTACGACTCGCCGGGCGTGTGGGCCGAGTATGCTGAGGCGTTTGCGTAAGGAGTAATCCTATGGCTCCACTTGAACATACCATCCTGTATACCAGCCTGCCGCGCGGCATCCACCTGGGCGGTGGAAAGCTGCCGGTCTCGGTGCTGGTCTCGCCGCGCCTGATGGGCGGCAGCAAGCTGGGCGAATTCCCCGACTGGCTGAACTGGACGTCGCTGCTGAAGAAACGCGGCCTGCAGCTGACCCTGCGCAGCGGGACGCACGAGGTGACTGTGCCGGTCGATACCAAAGTGCTGCGTCCCGAGCTGTGGGAAGCCATCTTCAAGGAAGATACCCTGGTGCGCTCGTACCAGTATCCGGATTACGCCGGCCGCCCGGTGCTCTCCTACCCGGTGCGCACGGCGCTGTCCATGATTAAGTCGATCTACCAGGTGGCCGGCGCGACCCTGCAGGGCGGCGCAGACCAGGAAAAGCGCGGCCTGCGCACCTTGCTGGACGGCCTGCAGGTGGATTGGGATGACCGCCGCGCCGCCGAGAAGCGTAAAACTTACGCCTACTACCCCGACCACGACCCGGCCTCCAGCGGACTTTCGAGCCGTGCGCCCAGCGGCATGCTATCTCCGGACGGGCTGCTACCCACCTACCTGCTGGCGCAGCCGGGCAGCCAGGCTTACCGTGACCTGCAGCACCAGACCGCCGAGCAGTTTGCCACCTTCCAGAACATGCCTTCCGCTCCCCCCATCAAGGAGCCGGACTGGGACAACCTGCTCGATTTTCACCAGGCGCTCTCCGCCCTGAATGCTTACCGCGAGCTGCAGCGGGCGTTGGGGTTGGTCTTCGACCTGGAGCTGCCGCAGGATTTCCCGCTGCCCTCCGGAACGCTCAACCCGGAATCGCTGGCCGTTGTGGATGCCAAAGCCGGCTGGCGCTGGCGCATCCCGCCGCGCCCGCTCTACCCGCTGTCCACCGCTTACCTGTATTTCGACCTGGGCGGCGGTAGTTCCCTGTTTATGACCGCCCCCAACCTGACCGCCTCCAATCGCAGCGGCATGCAGGCCATCGGGCTGCTCCACCTGGCGCCCGGCCGCTTCGGGCTGGCCCAGGTGGATGTGGACGGCGGGATGAACAAGGCCATCCAACTGGCCGAGACCATCGATACGGCGGCCCCTGCCACGAATCCGGAAGTATACGACCTGAACCAGGCGCTGCCCGCGCTACGCTCCGGCGGCTTTTCGCTGTTCGCCGACCAGCGCTCACTTTCCCTGCTGGGAAGCCTGCAAGAATCGACCGATACCAACCCGGCGCTGG
>JBFYSP010000091.1:0-6388 GCA_041301395.1 Anaerolineae bacterium | reverse complement strand
CTAATTTATTACTTGACTAACAGGTTACTACCTGTCTTCTACCAGGCAGTTTGGCTATCATGCCTCGTCTGCCAGACGGGTATCCGCATGGTCCAGCAGGAACCGCTCCAGGGCGGCCTGGAAATCGGCCATATTGACACGGGTACGATCATTGACTGCGGCGCTTTGGCTTGCCTGGCGGCAAAGCTCAGCCAGATCGGCTGCGCTTAAGCCAGGGGCGCTGCGCGCCAGGGAGATCAGGTTGACATCGAAGGCCAGCCGCAGCGAATGCGTGTGCTGGCGTAAGATCGCCAACCGGGTCAGGCTGTCCGGCAGGCCGAGATTAACCTGCAGCTGGATCCGGCCGGGGGAAAACCATTCCACCCCCAGGCGATCTGGGCGCCGGGTAGCCAGCAGCAGCAGGACCGGTTTTCTATCCAGGCTCGCCATCAGGCGGAAGATCTGACCGGTGGCGTTTTCCCGCCGTTCGGCTTCCGCAAAGGCTGTCTCCAGGTCGTGCAGGTCGTCCAGCAGCAAGACTGCCGGCGCACGGCCGGTTGCCTGGCGAAAAAAATTCGACAGATTCTGGCTGGCGGCCTGCACCGTCAGGCCGGCAAGCTCGCAGACCGACAATCGGAACAAAGGTGCTCCCGCATGGTAGGCCAGCCAGGTTGCCAGGCTGGATTTGCCCGCGCCAGGTTGCCCGCTGATCAGCACGCGCTGCGGGCTCGGCCCGTTTAGCTGCAGGATTGAGTTCAGCCGTTGCAGCTGAGCTTGCTGCTTCGCTTCGACCGCAAAGGGGATTGCTGGCCCACTCAGGTCGATTTCGTAATTGGTAATGTTCTGTTTCCGTCCGGTAATCATCATCGGCGCAGGGTGAACTCTGGTATGGGCCAGATTCCACAAGCCGCTTGGGGCGAACTGCAATCGCTTATGCATGCCGGTAATCTCCTACAGTTACGTTCATGCAGCCGCGGCTACCTGGCCGGTAAGGTCACGAGTTTCCTGTTCGGACAGCAGCTTATGTAACCCGGTGTATACTTCCTGCTCGATGCGGGATAGTTTGCCACGCAAGGCCAGGGCTTGCAGGACACGATGGGCACCCTGGCGGATCGCCTCCGACTCGTAATTTTTATTCAGGGCATCGATCACCACCGGGCAGGCAGGATTGCCAATCTCGGCCAGGGCTTCGGCAGCCGCCAGCCGGACTGCCGGGCTGGGGTCTTCCAGGGCAGCAGTCAGGGCTTCGGCGCTGGCCGGTGAGGCGATCATTCCCAGGGTGGTGGCAGATTCCCAGCGCACCCATTCTGCCGGGTGCTGCAGCGCTTCGGTCAGGCAGGGCAGCGCATTGCTGCCCAGGGCTGCCAGCGTGCGGCGAGCTCGTTCACGCCGGGTGACATCGAGGCTCTCGAGCTCGCCCACCAACGTGGGCAAATCAAACGATCGGTTTTCTGGGTTCTTGCGCTTGTCCATCACTGTTCCTTCCTGCCTCCGGTTCCCTGATCGGGAAACGACTTGTACCGGTAATGATGCTGGAAGGATACTCGATCTACCCCCTGGCGTCTTTATGCGTGACTAACGGCAACCTAATGGTGACATTAAGACGATGGCCGACGGCGGGCGGTGAACCAGCCCTGCGACGAAATACTTGAAGCCCACCGGCACTTCGCACATAGTCAGCTCCAGCTCGTGGTGCTGGTTGTCCGGCAAGTGCAAGGGGGGCTAAAATTCCCTACTGGTGTGATTATTGATTAATTTTCTGGACCGGTTATGGGCAGCCATAAGGTGAAGCGGCTGCCGGCGCCTGGGGCGCTGTCAACCTCAATCCGCCCGCTGTGCGCTACAGCCAGGTCACGGGCAATGGTAAGGCCCAGTCCCATGCCTTGTTTGATGCGCCGGCGCTGCTCGCCGCGGTAGAAGGGGGCAAAGATTTTTTCCTGTTCGTCGAGCGGGATGCCTGGGCCTTCGTCGGCAACGCGGATGAAGATTTCGTCATTTTGCTGGCCGGCTTCCACGCGCACCTCCCGCCCGGCGGGGGTGTATTTGATAGCGTTGCTCACCAGGTTGCCGATCACCTGGGACAGACGCACCGGGTCAACCTGGATCGTGGGCAGATCCTCCGGCAGATCCGCCGACCAGTGCAGGCGTTTTTCCTGGGCGGCTGCCTGCCAGGGAGCCAGCATCTGCGTGAGCCACTCACTCAGCGCCACCGCTTCACGCTTCATCTCCAGCCCGCCTAATACCTGGTCGTGCAGGTGGGCCAGGTCTTCCAGCACATGCTGCAGGCGAGCGGTCTCGCCATCCATCCCCTGGGTCAGGTCCTGCAGCAGCTGGGGATCATTGGCTGCACCGCTCGAAAGGGCATGGATGGCTGAGCGCAGGGCTCCTAATGGGCGCCCAAGCTCGTGCACCAGGTTGGCCAGCAGCTCGCGGCGCGCCTGTTCCAGGCTGTTGAGCCGCGCCACCAGGTAATTGATCGCCCGTACCAGGTTGCGTACTTCCTGAGGTCCGTACTCGTCTAGTGGCTGGCTGTGCTCGCCACCGGCAACGACGTAAATCGCTCGGGTCACCTGCATGACCGGCTTGCCGATATTCACCGCCAGGATCAATGCCAGGATAGCGCCGGCTGCCAGGCCGACGATCCACAGCGCCAGCATCAGGTTGCGCAGCAGGCGGAACAGCTCCCCGGCAGCCGCGTTGGGGTAGACCATGCGGATAATGCCGATCAGGTCCCCCTGGTCGCTCAGCACAGGCTGCAACACTTCAATCTCGCCGTAAGGCAGCAGCAGGCCGGTATATTCCGAGTAAACTACCGGCTGGCCTGTCCTGGCTTCTTCCAGCCCATCCATCTGCAGGAAATAGCCGATCAACGGCAGCTCATCGGCTTCACTGGTATATAGGATTTGCCCCTTGGGACTCAGAAACATTACTTGAATTTCTGGGTTCGGTCGCAGGCGGCCGAGCACATATTGGTAGTACAGCTGGCTGCCCCACTGGTTATATTGGATAGAGCTGAGTTGGGCCAGCAGCCGGGCTTCAGATTCCAGGTCGCGGGCGATCTGCGGCATCAGGACGCGCGACTCGACAATGTATATCGTGGCGATCCCCATGATCGGCAGCAGAATCAAGAAAGGCAGGATGTGGCTGAGCAACAGTTGAAAGCGCAGCGAGCGAAAGATCATCAAACTTGCGGTTCCAGCTTATATCCAACGCCGCGCACGGTGATGATGCGCCGGGGGTTGGCGGGGTCTTCTTCGATCTTTTCTCGCAGCCAGCGGATGTGGACGTAAACCACCTGTGGCTGCCCGACGAACTCCGCTCCCCACACCCGGGCGATCAGGTCGTCCACCGAAAACACCCGGTTGGGCTCGATGGCAAAGCTGTGCAGCAGCTCAAATTCACGCGGAGTCAGCTCCACGGGCTGCCCGCCAATCGTCACGGTATGGGCCAGCGGGTCGACCATCAGGTCGCCCACCAGCAGCGGGGTCGGCGCGTCCGGTGTGCGCGGCGGCTGCTCGGTACGGCGCAGCACGGCCTTCATGCGTGCCAGCAGCACATTCAGGTCGAATGGTTTGGTGATGTAGTCATCGGCCCCCAGCTCCAGCCCAAGCACTTCGTCCAGCTCCCGGCGCCGGGCAGTGACAAAGATCACCGGCACACCCAGCTGCTGCTTGATGTGGCGCAAGGCGTCCAACCCGTCCATCCCGGGCAGCCCAATATCCAGCAGCACCAGGTCGGGCGGCTCGCGGCGGGCATATGCCAGGGCGTCTTCTGCCGTCCCGGCAGTGCTGGTCTTGTAGCCGGCCTGTTCCAGGTTGAAAGCCAGGCTGCGCCGCATGAGCGCATCGTCATCTACGATCAGGATGTGTTTAGACACAGCCCAATTATAATCGCTGCAAGCCTTGAAAAAACTCGATTGCCGCATCCCCCAGGCTGAGAGCCAGCGCTTCTTGCGAATCAGTCAGCCGCGCCCAATCGTCAGCGGCGGGGTAAGCGGCATGCAGGCGCAGTACCGGCGCTCCTGTAGCCAGCAGCTCGCCAAACGGGATATCCTGGCGAGCGGTCTGCAGGATCTGCTCGGGTGTCAGCCAGATCAGGGTGGGCAGCTCTTCGCTGGGCTGCGGCTCGCCGGTCAATTCGCCTAAAAACAGCACGATGCAAGAGGGCGGGCGGTAGTTGGGTTGCCCCAGGCGAGGCGCGTTCCAGGGCTGGTGGGCAGGCGCTTTGTAATAGCGGAAGACGATCGCTGCCGGCTGTTCGGCGCCGCCGATGGCAGCGTACGACAGCTCGCCAGGGCCGCAGGCGAGCAGGGTGCGCTCGCAGGGCTCCAGGTGCACGTCACAGCCGATCTCTTCGCAGGCTTCACGTTCCACGCCGTCGCTCAGGCTGGCATCCGAAGCCTCAATGCGCCCGCCGATGGCGGTGATCTCGGCGGTAGCCCGCTCGCCGTCCCAACGCAGCGGGCGGATGCCGAATAAAAAACGCCCCCGGTGGCGCAGGATAACTCCGGCGCCCACGAAGGCGTCTGCTGGAATGAGCTCGCTAAGGGAGCTGTGATGCGAAACAGGCTGCTCCATCACTCGATCATACCCAAAGCCGCAGCTTTTCACAAGGGAAAGATTAACCTAAAGGCCAATCTCCTTGAACTCATCCGCATAACAGGCTGTCGACTGGACGTCATCCAGGACGTGCGGAGCCAGCTCCAGCGCCATGAATGCCTCGCCTGCAGCATACTCGTTATCCAGGCCGAGCTCGCTGGCCGGGCGGAAGCCAAAGCGCGGATAAAAGGCTGTGTGTCCCAGCACGATCACTACCTGCCAGTCGCCTGCCTGGCAGGCAGCCAGCCCCTGGCGTACCAGCTGAGAGCCGATACCCTGGTTCTGGTACTCCGGCAAAACGGCCATCGGCGCCAGCCCAATCGCCCGGATTTGTGGGTGCGGCGGGTGAAATTGCACCGGCGAAAACAGGATGTGCCCGATGATCTTCTCCTGGTATACAGCCGCCAGGGAGATCAGGGCTTTGCCGCGGGCGTGCAGCAGCTCCACCAATCGCCCTTCATCCGGGCCGCCAAAAGCCAGATCGTTCAGCCGTTTTACTTCCGGCAGGTCGGCCGCTTCTACCGGCCGGATCAGGATCTCTTCCATACCCATGTGGGTGGGCTAGGCTACCGTCACCTGGATCATCTGGTCGCCCTGGCGAATGGCATTGACCACATCCATACTGGAAGTGACCTTGCCGAACACGGTGTGCTTCCCGTCCAGGTGCGGCTGGGGCGAGTGGGTGATGAAGAACTGGCTGCCGTTGGTATTTGGGCCGGCGTTAGCCATCGAGATCATGCCGGTTTCGTGCTTGAGCGGGTTGCCCCGCGTCTCGTCCTCGAATTTGTAGCCCGGACCACCCCGACCGGTGCCGGTCGGGTCGCCGCCCTGGATGACAAAATTGCTGATCACCCGGTGGAATGTAACCCCGTCGTAATAACCTTCCTTCACCAGGAAGACGAAGTTGTTCACCGTTTTGGGGGCGTACTGCGGGTACAGCTCTAACACGATATCACCCTTGTTGGTCTGCATCGTCACGGTGTATGTCAGTTTCGGATCGATCTGCATCGCCGGTGGTTTGTTCCATTCTTTGCTCATAATAAAATTATCCTTTCTTCAACTTCTCGATATACATCTTACGAAACTTTGCCACTTTTGGCGCTATGACCACCTGGCAGTAGGGCTGGTACTGATTGCGCTGGTAGTATTCCTGGTGGTAATCCTCAGCCGGGTAGAACTCATCGTAGGGGGCAATTTCGGTCACAATGGGATCATCCCATAACCCAGAGGCAGAAATCGCCTGGATAGCTTCTTCCGCGGCTTCTTTCTGGGCTGCGCTGTGATAAAAGATAGCCGACCGGTACTGCGTCCCTACGTCGCCCCCCTGGCGGTTGAGGGTTGTCGGGTCGTGGATAGTAAAAAACACCTGCAGAATTTCCCGGTAGCTGATCTGGTGCGGGTCAAACGTTAACTGGATCGCCTCGGCATGCCCGGTGATCCCTGCGCATACCGCCTGGTAAGACGGCGATTTTACGTGCCCGCCCGAGTAGCCGGATACAACTTCCTTTACCCCGGAGAGCTGGTCGTAGACTGCTTCCAGGCACCAGAAACAGCCGCCTGCCAGGGTGGCTGTTTCGTACATTGCCGGGGGTTGACCTGTTGCGGTATCCATTAAATGCTCCTCAATCCAGCCTTATTGTGAGATGATACTGGTCACAATCTTGTATTTGGAACTAACTGATAGTGGTTATCGTCAGGACTGAGACCGGATATAATTCTCGTACATGGAACCGGAACTATAACTGACAAAGGAGTTTTTTGCAATGAAAGCGATCTATACTCTCATCCCACTCTTAGCCCTTTCCCTGCTG
>JBFYSP010000087.1:0-6629 GCA_041301395.1 Anaerolineae bacterium | reverse complement strand
GCCGCCTGGGCCGCCGCCACCGCCAGCTCGACGGTTTCGCCCCCGCACATGGGCACGCAGGCCAGCACTTCCTGGTTGGCCGGGTTGGTCACGTCCAGCGTCTCGACGCCTTCAGCCGCATGCCACTGGCCGTTGTAGTAGTTCAGTAAGGTAGATGATGTCATGATGATGCTCCTTGTTTTGTAAAGCAAACGGTTCGTTTGCCCCTTAGCGTGTCCAGCCTCAGCACGCAGAGCGTGCCTGGGCCGTTACAACGCTCTGCGTTGTAACGAGAATTAGATTTTCCTGCATTCCTCGATCCACTGCTCTGAGGTGGGTCGCCTCCCGGATGCCTTGGCGTCCAGCCCCAGCACGCAGAGCGTGCCTGGCGCCGTTACAACGCAGAGCGTTGTAACGAGAAAACGGTCCTCCGTCCTCCATCTTCCGTCGGCGAGCTTGTCCCGCGCCGTCCTTGCGCGGGATCCTCCGTCTTCCGTCGGCGAGCTTGTCCCGCGAAGATCTCTCGCGGGATCGGCCGTCTTCCGTCAGCGGTCAGCGGTCGGTTTTACGTCCGGATTCGGCAGCATAAACTCGCGCACCGTGCCCTGCAGCTGGTGGTATGAGTCGATGAAGGCGCGCAGCGTGCGCACGGTAGGGCCGAAGCGGTCGAACTCTGCGTCGGTCATGCCGTCCACATCGTATGCCCGGCGAAAGTCGGGGAACTTGGCATACAGCTCGTCCACAATGCGCTGATCGACGGGTACATGCATGCGCTCAACCGGGGTGATGCCCGACTCGTTGAACTGCTTCTGCCAGGGATAGGGAATGGTCAGGACGATATCACCGCCCACCAGCTCGGTCCAGTGCAGCACGTGGCGGTAAGCCGCCGCCAGCAGCCGCGCCCGGTAGCCGCGCTCGTGGTAGATGGCGTAAGCTTTCTTGAAGGCGGCAATGCCCGCCCAATGCACCAGGCCGGGATCGGCCAGGATGCCGTCGCGCTTGATCGTCACCTGCAGCCAGTCGTCCAGGCGGCCGATCATGATGGTGCACACCGGCGACATGTGAGCGGTATCCAAGCCGGCGGCTTCGCGGCGCAGCAGGCCGCGCTCCACCGCCGCACCCACCGCCAGCGCCTGCGCCACGCTGAAGCACACCGTGGCGTTGATGCTCACCCCGGCGAAAGTGGCTTCTTCGATGGCCTGCACCCCGGCTTCGGTCACGGCGATCTTGACCTGCATGTTGGGCGCCAGCGTGTTGAAGTGCACCGCCTGGGCAGCCAGCCGCTGTGCGTCGCGGTAAAAGGTCGGGTTGGTCTGGATCGACAGGCGGCCCTTCCGGCCCTGCTCGCCTTCAAAAATGGGCTGCAGCAGCTCGGCGCCTTTGATCGCCATCTCTTCGGTCAGCTGCCAGGTGACCTGCTCTTCCGTCCAGGTGGGATTCTCGGCAATCATCTGGAAGATGCGCTCGCGCCACAACGGTATTTCCTGCTTGAGTACGTCCAGCACGATGGACGGGTTGGAAGTTGCGCCCACCGCGCCGCGCTCGATGGCGTAGGTCAGCTCTTTGATCGAGCAGGAATCATTCCAGTAATCGGTCGCCGTATTGGCGACGGTTTCCGCTAAGGGACAATCAATCAGGGTTTGTAACATGTAGTCCTCCTACCAATTTTTCCGGCGGGTAAGAAACCCGCCCTACGGCATGACTCAGAGTGACACACCTCCGTCATCCGTCATCGGTCTTCCGTCATCCGTCGGCGGTCATCCGTCGGCGGTCGGCGGTCAATTCCCGCCGTTGACCGGCGTTACCAGGATCACCACCCCATTCGGGGGGATCTCCGCTTCCAGCGGGGCCGGCTGCCCGTCGATGGCTGCTGCGGCCACTTCCGCTTCCACTGTGCCCAGGATGCCGATCAGCTCCCGGACGGTGGTCCCAGGCGGCACCTCACCGACCCACAGGCCGGGGGACTCCTTGCCGGACAGGCGGCGCAGCGTGCCAAACAGTTTGACGGTTATCTGCATGCCTGCCTCTCAGATGGCGTACACTTTTTGCGCCTGGCTCTCAGCCTGCAGCCGCTGCCAGATCCAACCCACGTTCAGCTCTTCCAGCTTGGCGCGGGTAGGGCGCCCGCCCTCGTCCCAGCCGAACATGCCATAGTACAGCAGCTTGCCTTCCTCGAAGGCCTGCCGGTCAATCTTATGACCCTGCAACGTGCCGGCGCGCATGGGCTCGAAGAAGCGCGGCGGCAGCGTGTCGTCGGCTGCAGAAAAACCGTAAATATAATTGAAGGCACGCGCCATGGTCACGCCGCGCTCGCCGGCCTTCATCACTTCGAACAGGCTGGTATGCCAGCCGGTGACGTAATGCAGGATCTCGGCCAGCTGGTTCAGGCTGATGGCGCGGAATTCCGGCACGGCGGTGAAGATGCACCAATCCAGCACATCGTGGAAGCCCCAAATCTGCTGCAAATAGACGAACAGGCGCACCTTGGCGGCGCTCAGGTCTTCGGCCGGCACTGGATCCAATATACCCACCGGGTTCAGGTCGGTCAGGTCGACCCAGTCGTATTCGGCGCTGTTGTCGCCCGGCCGGGTGAACCAGGGATCGTGGGCCGCCTGCAGGTGGTCGCCGCCGGTCGGCGCTACGGCATAGCCCAGCCCCACGCCCCACTTGCCGCGCGGCTCGTGGTTGGGCAGCTCCTGCCCCTTCACCTGCATGGCATACTTCCAGGCCTCCCCGCCGATAGACAATGCTGCCCGCAGGCTGCCTTCGGCCAGCAGGTCGCCAATACCCTCGCGCCGGGCGATCATCTCGATCAGGCGGTAGTTCTGCTGCGGGTCGTTCCAGCGCAGCGTCAGACCGCCGGTATCGGCTTCGCTCAGCAGGCCGCGCTCGAAGCACTCCACCGCCCAGGAGAGCGTGCAGCCGGTCGAGATGGTATCCAGCCCCAGGCGGTTGCACAAATCGTTGGCCGCCGCCACCGCGGTGATGTTATCCACGCCTAAATTGGAGCCCAGCAGGCCGATGGTCTCGTACTCCGGGCCACCGGTCTCACGCGTCACGGTGAACTCGCCGTCGCTGCCTTCCACCGAGCGCTTGCAGGATACGGCGCAGCCATAGCAGGTCTCGGTGCTGCCGTTGAGCGTCATTTTCATGCGCTCGCCGCCGATGCCTTCGACGCCCGCGAAGGAGCCGTCCTGGAAGTTGTAGGTCGGCAGGATGCCCGAGACACTGACCGGCACGATGCCCTTGGCAGTGCCCAGCTCGTGGTGCAGGGTGAGCGCCGGGCTGACCTTGGTGCTTTTGGCGAACCAGGTGGCGACCTTCTTCAAGCCCTCGCTGTCGGCGATGCGCAGCTTGCGGTGCGTACCGCGCACCACGATGGCACGCAGGTTCTTGCTGCCCATCACCGCCCCCAGCCCGCCGCGCCCGTGGAAGTTGCGCAGGTCGGCAGTGATCACCGCATAGCGCACGCCCATCTCGCCGGCCGGCCCGCACTGCAGTATCTTGACCTTCTCACCGTGGGCCTGGTGCAGCATTTCCTGCACCTCCACCGTCGTCTTGCCCCACAGATCGCCTGCCGGCAGGATGCGCAGAACATCATCTTCCAGCGCCAGGTACACCGGGTGGACGGCTTTACCTTCGACGATCAGGCCGTCGAATCCAGCAAACTTGAGCTCGGCGCCCCAAAAGCCGCCGCACTGCGAGTCGGCCAGCCCGCCGGTCAGCGGCGAGAGTGCCGCCCCGGTATGGCGTCCCTGCCCGGCCACCGGCGCCCCGGTCATCACGGAGGTCATGAAGATCAGCTTATTCTCCGGCCCCAGCGGGTCGATGCCCGGCGGCAGCTCGCCCAGCAGGTAATGCAGCGCCAGGTTGCGCCCGCCCATATAGCGACGGTAGAGCAGCGGGTCGAGCTCTTCCACGCGGCTCTCGCCACGCGTCAGGTTGATGCGTAAGATGCGCCCCCAGAAACCAGCATAGCGTTGTTCCATAAGCTACCTCCTAAATGATGACCGATGACCGATGACCGATGACGGAGGACCGATGACCGACGACCGATGACCGAAGACTGATGACGGTCGGCAACCGTCCACGAATAACGACCGGACGGGATTTCATTCGTGCATTCGTGGTCCCATTCGTGGATGGATTCCTCCCGCCCCACCAGGGAGCCCCGCACAATGTCGCGGGGTCCTTCGTCCTCCGTCTTCCGTCTGCGGTCTGCGGTCCGCGGTCGTCGGTCGTCGGTCATCCGTCTATCTACCATTCCCTATACTCTATTCCCACCATCCGGCAAAACGCCTTCAGCTCCTCCACCACATCCCCCCTCACCAAATGGATATGGTTAGAGCCAAACTCCTGCAGGAAATCCATCCCGGCGGCGGTGCGCACAAAGGCCTTGGGGAAGGCCGGCGTGATGCGCTGCAAATCTTCTTCCCGGGCGGGCACAACTTCCCCGGACAGGATCGCCATCCAGTAGCGGCCGTCTTTGCGGCACAGGCGCGCCATGCTGACCGGCCCGTTGGCCACCACACCCGCCAGCGCCCCACCGCCGCCCTGGCCGAAGGCATGCTGGCGTATGGTGAGGGCAGACAGGCCGCTCGGATCGGCATCCGTGGCGAAGAAGGCCGCCGGCACCGCCCCGCAGTTGGCCAGTGTCCACAGCTTACGGGCAGAGTCGTACCAGCGCACGTCCATCAGCGCCGCCGGCCGCCCGCCGGAGAGCAGGTGCAGGATCTGCATGGTCAGCGCCCCATCGGCATCCGACTCGCAGGCGTGCACCCGCAGCGGCTTGCCACCGGCGGCATCCAGGTCGCCGTTGGAGAGCAGATGCGCCACGCACTGCGTGACATAGCCGTCGCTCATCTCGGGCTGGCACTTGACGCCGACAAAATCGAAGCCATGCCGCTCGGCCAGCTTACGGGTGGCCAGATAGCTGCGCACCTGGCGCTCATATGCCTGCGAGGTGAACACACCGTCGAACTGCATGCCGCCCAGGCGGGCCGCCAGCCAGACGGCCTGCTCCTGCACTTCGTCTTTGGACAGCGACTTAGCCAGCAGCTTGATCTCCAGCTGATCGATATACTCGATATCCACGCCGAACAAGCGCAGCCACTGGGCTGCATCGGCGCCGGCGGTCAGGATGCCCAATGATCTGCCCCCGAACAGGCCCAGCGTCTGGCCGCGCAGCGCGTCCAGCACACCCGCCGCCCGTCCAAAGGCAAGCACCAGCCGCCGGTTGGCCGGCTCGCTGTAGTTGATCACCCGGCTGTGCGGAATGCCCACGTTATCCAGCGCACCGCCCGCACCCAGCAGCCCTACAATGCTGGATGTGGTCGGCAGGTCGTTAGCCATCAACAGGGTGGGCAAACGCAGTTGCACCGCCAGCTTGACGGTGAAGATCGGGTCGCCCCAGATGGGGATGTGCACCAGGAGTGCCTGCGCACGGAAGGTCTGCGCCGCTTCGACAAAGCCGCGGATCTGCGCCGCCGAGCGGATCGGCTCGGGATGGTAGCAATCGAACTCGTCCAGCAGCCAGTCCAGGTCGCTCAGCTCCTGCTCGATCAGCGGTTTGCGCAGGGCGTAAAAATCGTCCCGGCTCTCGGCTATGGTGGCAATCGCCAGCCTGGTGCGCATCTTAGTTTACCTTCCGGGCGCTGTTCAAATAGACCGCCAGCAGGATGACCACACCTTTGATGGCCGGCTGCAGTGTGGGCGGCACGCCCAGCAGGTTCATGATGTTGTTCAGCACGCTCAGGATGATCACGCCGATAAAGGTGCCGGCGATCGTGCCGACTCCACCCGACAGGCTGGCGCCGCCAATTGAAACGGCGGCAATCGAATCCAGCGGCAGGTAGGTGCCGGTTTGCGGATCGCCCATGCCTACGCGGGAGACGAACAGCAGCCCGCCCACGGCGCACAGCGCCGCCGAGATCATGTACACCGCCATGCTGACCCGCTTGACCGGCAGACCCGACAGGAAGGCCGCCCGCAGGTTGCCGCCCACCGGGAAGGTGAAATGCCCGGTGCTGGTGCGCAAATACAGGGCGATCACTCCCAGGAACAGCACGCAGATGATCAGCGGGTTGGGGATGCCGGACATGGAGCCCTTGTAGAACTCGGTCAGCCCCTCCGGCAGGCCGGCCCCTTCGTAACCGGTATAGACTGCCCCTCCCCCGCTCAGCACCTTGGCGATCGAAGAGCCGATCTGCAGTGTAGCCAGTGTGACCACGAAAGCCGGCAGCCGCAGGTAGGTCACCAGGAAGCCATTGGTCAGCCCGAAGAGCAAAGCGATCCCCAGCGCCACCAGGAAAGCCGGGAACAGACCGTAATCCTGGAAGAGCACAATCGCCACGCTGCTGATTGCCAGGATGGAGCCGACGCTCAGGTCGATGCCCCCGGTGACTATCACCAGCAGCTGCCCCAGGGCGACGATGGTCAGCATGGCATTCTGATTCACCAGGTTAAGCAGGTTGCCCGGCTGCAAAAATACACCTTGCGAGACGATGGAAGCCAGGGCCATCAGCCCCAGCAGGATCGCCAGGATCTTCAATACGGCGCGTGTCTCGAAGTTGACGCCCGAAAGCCGCCGGTTCACTGCTTCCATGCTGTTTCTCCTTCTCGTGCCGGGCGGGCCGCCGGGGGCGGCTGCG
>JBFYSP010000072.1:0-5026 GCA_041301395.1 Anaerolineae bacterium | reverse complement strand
CCGGCAGGTGCACCTGGCAGGATACGATGCCGCCGGGGGTCTCGACGCGGAATGCATACGGGGCAGGTGCCACGCAGCCGGTCTCCCACAGGTGGCGGGCAAAAATGCGCAGGCCATTGCCGCTTTTCTCTGCCTGGCTGCCATCCGGGTTAAAGATGCGCAGCCCGAAATCCGCTATTTCGCTGGGCAGCGGCCCCAGCAGGATGCCATCCGACCCTGGTCCGTAGTGCCGGTCGCATATATGCCGGATTTGCGCGCTGGAAAGACGGCCGGGCAGCTCCTTCGGCTCGATCACCAGGTAATCATTTCCCAATCCATGGTACTTGGTGAATTTCATGTACCTGCCAGCTGGAGAACCTTGGCGCCGCGGATTTTGCGCTGCTTAAGTTCGAGCAAAGCCTGGTTGGCCTGTTCCAGCCGGTACAGCTGCACTTCGGGACGCAGCGGGATGGCGGCGGCCAGCGCCAGGAATTCTTGCACATCGCGGCGGGTGATGTTGGCCACGCTCTTGATTTCTTTCTCCAGCCACAGGTGATACGGGTAATCCAGGCGCAGCAGGGCATCCTGATCACGCGCCTCTTTGCGGATGGCATTGATCACCAGGCGGCCGCCGGGCACCAGGCAGCGCAGGGCTTCGACAATCGGGTACCAGGCGGGTGTCGTATCGATGATGCTGTGCAGCGGCTGCGGTGGCGTGGCATCGAAATCACCACTCCACTCGGCGCCCAGCTGCAGCGCAAACTGCCGCTCGCCCTGGCTGCGCGAATAGACATACACCTGGATGTTTGGATAGGCATGCCGCACCAGCTGCAAAACGATGTGGGCCGAAGCGCCAAACCCAGTCAGCCCCAGGCGCAGCGGCTGCTCCTGGCTGCGCTCCAGCAGCCCGCTCAGCTTGAGCGAGCGGTAGCCGATAGCTCCCGCACACAACAGCGGGGCGGCCTGCTCGTCGCGGAAGACCTCCGGTATGGCATAAGCATACTCCTGGGGAACACACATAAATTCGGCGTAACCACCGTTGGCATCCCGGCCGGTGGCGCGAAAGCGGGCGCACAGGTTTTCCCGGCCCGTCCGGCAATATTCGCATGTGCCGCAGGCCGAGTAGATCCAGGCTACACCGACGCGGCTCCCGAGCGGGAAGCGCATTGCCATCGCTCCTGCGGCGACCACCCTGCCCACTACCTGGTGACCCGGTATGACCGGCAGCTCGGGCGGTGGGGTGCGCCCTTCAATCTCATCCAGCTCGGTATGGCAAACGCCGCAGGCCCCCACCTGGATCAGGATCTCATCCGGGCCGGGGACTGGCTCGGCTACCTCGGCCGCCCTGAGCGGTGTGGGGTTTTCCTCCAGGCTGGAAATTCGCTCCAGCAGCATGGCTCTCATGGCTTGGTTTCTCCGGGGATGGCACGCGGTTTACGAGACTTACGGTGCTGCCACCAGGCAAACAGCCCGATGAGGGTTGCGATTACCAGTGCAGGCAGGCACAGAAATACGAGTACCTGTCGCAGCAGTCGGGTCAAAATTTCCTGTAGCACGCAGGCTACTCCAGTTGCCAGCTCGCCTTCAATCTCGGTATCCGGCTGCATGACCAACCGGCCGGAGAGCATGATGACATCTCCCGTTACTACCGCTCCCGGCTCCATCTGCAGCATGCCGCTCAGCATGACGATATCTTTACCAACCAGCGCCTGCGGACCCAGCTGTAAGCTGCCATGAGTCATATACACACCACCAGTCAGCTCGGAGCCGGCTTCTAATTCCGCGCTGCCGCCAACCACTCGCAAGTCGCCGCGATGCGTCTCGCCCTCGGCCAGCGTGTACGGCAGCGACTCGCTGGCGGTCGTCGTGCACCCTGCCAGCAGCAATACGATCACGCATGTCAGCCATACCAGGTTCAGCTTGTGTGTTTGATGGTGGTTTGCAGTCATCCGGTTAGTCAATTCAATGTCCTCAATGCCTCAATCACTCAGCGGTCGGCCGTCCGCGGTCGTCCGTCGTCCGTCTCCAGTCCGCGGTCAGCGGTCTGCTGTCGGGAATCCCGCGCTGCTCTTGCGCGGGACCGTCGTCTAAGCACCCACTGCGTTTTCACCACCTCATACCCGTTCGCCAGGTAGAAGTCTTTCACGTATGGCTCTCGGGCGGTGTTGGAGCGCACGCGCAGCTCGCGATATCCCTGGTGGTGCGCCCAATCCCAGGCTCGCTGGAGCAGGGCCTTCCCCACGCCCAGGCCGCGCCGGTTTTCATCGACCACCAGCCCGCCGATTTCGGCAGTAGCCCCGCTTAGCAGGTCTGGGCCGGCCAGCAGGTACACCCAGCCGCAAACCTGCGATTCAATCTCGGCTATCAGCAGGGTCTGTCCAGGGTCGTCCAGAATGGCTGCCAGCCGCTCGCTCAACGTCTGGGAATCCATTGGATATCCCAATTGGCCGGCCAGGCGTTGGACAGCGTTGGCATCCGCCAGGGTTGCAGATCTGATCAGGATATCCATAAGAAGTACCTGAGAGTATTTTACTATTTTAATGGGTTAAATGTTTCCCCCTTGGCAGTCGCCCAACTGCCAAGGGGGAGAGGAGGGGGGAGGATCAGATGGTTTCCTTTACCAATAAGTAAGCACCACTAAGCCAGTTCGATAAGTTTGTACCGTTAAGATCTACCAGTAAATTACTTCGTCCGCTACCGATAAGCCAGATGGCCTTATTGCTGGGGGCGTTCCCCAAGAGTTACTCCGACTTCCATCGGATTGCCATCCCTAAGGATGGTCAGGGTGACAGTCTCGCCGACGCGGGTATTGCCCAGCAGGTAAGCAATCAGCTCGTCCATGGACTTGATCTCGTCGCCGTTGATAGCGATGATCACATCGCCGCCCACCGGGATAGCCTGTCCATCGATGCTGGTTTCATCGGTGCTGCCAAGCAGGCCGGCCTCAGCCGCGGGACCGCCTTCAACAACCTCGCCCACCAGGGCGCCTTTCGTGTTGGCATTCAGGTTCATTGCCTCAGCAATTTCACGCCCCAGGGTCGATCCGCTGATGCCAAGATAAGGGTGCTTGAAGCCGCCGTCCTCAATCAAGGTGGGGACCACCTGATTGACTGTGTTGGAAGGGACCACGAACCCGATGCCGGCGTTGGAGCCGGAGCTCGACTCGATGGCTGTGGTCACACCAATCACCTCACCCTGGTCATTGAGCAGCACACCGCCGGAGTTGCCCGGGTTGATCGGCGCATCGGTCTGGATGATTTCGGGGATGGTGAAACGCGGGTTGCCGGTGAACATGGACATCTCGCCTGCCGGAATGCTGCGCCCCAAGGCGCTGATGATACCAACGGTCATGGTGTTGGACAGGCCGTACGGATTGCCTATGGCAATCGCCAGCTCACCAACCCTCACCAGGTCAGAGTCGCCCATGGTTACCGGCTTGAGCAGGTCGCCTGCGCCTTCAACCTGGATCACAGCCAGGTCGGAGTAGGGATCCGCGCCCACCAGCGTGGCGGGCAGGCTGGTGCCATCGGCAAAGGTCACTTCGATCTTGGTTGCGCCTTCCACGACGTGGTTATTGGTCACAATATGACCTTTCGAGTCCCACACGAAACCGGAACCCAGACCACCGGCGAAGGGGCTCTGCTCGGGAAGCTGCCCATCCGGATTTTCTTCATCCGGGTTGCTATCATCCGGCGTCCCGGGGTTGAGATCGGGGAAACCGGGGATGTTGGGCAGGCCTTCAGGAAGCCCAGGGAAAGTACCCTCGAGCATCGATGAAGCATCCTTCAGCACGCTGATAAAGACGACCGAAGGGTTGACATTATCATACACGCTGGTCAGCGCGTTTTCATAAGCAGCCAGCAGGCCGGAATCACTTTGAATTGCCGGAGCTGCCTTGGCAGTGTTGGTTTCTAGCTGGTTGCCCAGCTCGACAGCGACCTGGCTTTGCGCCTGGTCCACGACCTGCTGCGCCTGATCAACGACCTGCTGTGCCTGGTCGGTCAGCGAGGCAATCGGGCCGCTGCAAGCGCTCAGTAGAACGGCAACGACCAACAAACTTGATAGGGTTAGGGTTTTTGTTTTCATTCTTTCTCCAAATTCTCTCTAAAGATATCGATAATGCATTCCAGATTACTAATTTTTCGATCTACTAACAGGTTGCGACCTGTCTTCCACCTGGCTGCTTGGCCTTCAAGCCTCGTCTGCCAGCCGGGTATCCGCATGATCCAGCAGAAACCGCTCCAGGGCTGCCTGGAAATCGGCCATGTTGACACGCGCACGCTCATTGGCTGCGGCGCTTTGACTCGCCTGGCGGCAGAGCTCAGCCAGGTCGGCTGCGCTCAAGCCGGGGGCACTGCGAGCCAGAGAGATCAGGTTGACATCGAAGGCCAGCCGCATCGCATGCGTATGCTGGCGCAAGATCGCCAAGCGGGTCAGGCTGTCCGGCAGGCCGAGATTAACCTGCAGCTGGATGCGGCCGGGGGAAAACCACTCCACTCCCAGGCAATCCGGGCGCCGTGTAGCCAGCAGCAGCAGGACCGCTTTTCCATCCAGGCTTGTCATCAGGCGGAAGATCTGGCCGCTGACGGTTTCCCGCTGTTCGGCTTCCGGAAAGGCTGTCTCCAGGTCGTGCAGGTCGTCCAGCAGCAAAACTGACGGCGCACGGCCGGTGGCCTGGCGGAAAATTACCGTCAACTTCTGGCCGGCGGCCTGCACAGTCAGGCCGGCAAGCTTGCTGACCGACAATCGGAACAGAGGGGTTCCCGCATGGTAAGCCAGCCAGGTTGCCAGGCTGGATTTGCCCGCGCCGGGTTGCCCGCTGATCAGCACGCGCTGCGGACTAGGCCCGGTTTGCTGCAGGATTGCGTTCAGCCGTTGCAGCTGAGCCTGCTGCTTCGCTTCAACCGCAAAGGGGACCGCTGGCCCACTCAGGTCGATTTCGTAATTGGTAATGTACTGTTTCCGTCCGGTCATCATGATCGGCGCAGTGTGAACTCTGGTGTGTGCCAGGTTCCACAAGCCTGTTGGGGCAAACTGCAATCGCTTA
>JBFYSP010000054.1:0-11332 GCA_041301395.1 Anaerolineae bacterium | reverse complement strand
CAGCAGGTCCAGGTGCTCCTTGATAAAAGGTGTCAGGTTGGGCGAAGAGATTTCTTCCTCCCCCTCCAGCAGCATCTTCACGTTCACCGGCGCACCCCCACACGCTTCCAGGTAGGCTTCGAGCGCTTTGATGTGAATGAAGAGCTGTCCCTTATTATCCGTTGCGCCGCGGGCGTAGATCTTACCGTCCTTTTCGACCGGCTCGTAGGGCGGCGTATCCCAGCCGTCTTCCATTTCCGCCGGCACCACGTCGTAATGGCCGTACACCAGGACGGTGGGCTTGTCCGGTCCGGCGCCTAACCATTCGGCATAGACGACCGGGTGGCCGGCCGTGGGCATCACCCGGGCACTCTCCAGTCCCAGGGCGTGTAAATGCGCTGCCAGCCATTCGGCCGTTTTCCGGACGTCGCCGGCATGCGATGGGTCGCCGCTGACGCCTGGGATGCGCAGCAGCTCGAACAGCTCGTGCCGAAATCTCTCGACGTGCTTACGTGCGTAACTGCGGGCTTTCTCGCTGGATTGAGTCATCATAGATTCTCCTTGTTGGTCTTTGTTACCTATCCCTTCATGCCGCCACAGCCGGCTCTTTTGACTTCTGAGCAGGTGGTGGGCTTTCGTCAGGCACTTCTTTGGGGGTATAGTTTGGCAGTCCGCCGGCTGGGATGACCGCCAATAATGCAATACTGGCCAGCACCAGGAACGATATTTTTAGGGCTTGCAGCCTGGCGAGCACATTAATATCGATCACCGCGGCTTCTTGCTGCGGGGTGAGATCGCTCTCCTCCAGCACCTCATCCAGCTGTTCGTTGCTGACAAAATCAATGTTGTCCAGGTCGACCTGCTCTTCGATCAGCGCCGTTGGGATGACCGGGCTGTTTACCAGGTTGTTCATTACGATCAGGCTCAATAAAGTCACCGAAAGGACGCTGGCGAAGGCCGTGCCCAGCCCGGTGGCCAGGTTGTTGGTCGTGCCGCGCAAGGCGCCCACGTCCCCGGCCAGCTCCTTGGGTGAGGCCGATACGAGCACATTGAATACCAAGGTCAACAGCGCACCTTCGCCGAGCCCGATCACAATCAGGCTCAGGATGACCATGGGTGTTTCCCAATCGTTCCAGATGGTGACGGCCAGCATGACCAACCCAACGGAAACCACGATGAAGCCAATGCGGCCGATCTGGCGGGCCGACCAGCGATTGAAAAGACGCACCACCAGCGCCGTGGCGGCAAAGATTGCCAGTGAGTAAGGAATGACCGCCACCGCCGTCTCCAGGCTGCTGTAGCCTTGCACAATCTGAATGTACAGCGGGATCAGGAAGTTGATAGCCGGACCCAGGGCGGCGATAATAAACAGGCAGTAGGTCGCGGCCCGTTCCTGGGGCGAGTCAAGCACCTCCAACGCCAGCAACGGACTCTTCTTCTGCTCCTCTCGCCTCCTGGACCAGGCGAAGAATGCTTGACCCAGCATGATCCCGGTCACGATCATGATTGGGGAAAGCGACATACCCAATACGCTGACCGGCGCATCCGGAGTGGCGAGTAGAATCCCCCAGGCTGTGAGGTTGTTAAATCCGATGCTGATCAGGATGATGGCCAGCGCGGCCAGGACTGCGCCGACCCAGTCAATTTTGATGGTTGTAAATCGCTCGACGGGCTTGAGCTTGAAGCTCAACAGGAAGACGATGGCTGCAATCACGACGATCAGGGCGAACCCGTAGCGCCAGGAAAGCAAAGTGCCCAGGATACCGATGACCAGGAAAGCCAGCACGCCCGCGATAGCCTGGGATGCGCCCAATAAACCCAAAGATTGAGATTGCTGTGCCCCTCGATAATGGTGGGCAATTAATACCACCAGAGACGGCACCAGCAGAGCCGCCGCCAGGCCGGCAACGGCTTGCGCCTGGATCATCATTGTGTCGCTGGTGCTGACTGTCATCCCTACCATCGCCAGGCCGTGGACCACCACACCAATTTGGAAAGCCAGCCGCGAGCCGATCAATTTGCCGACTTTTGCACCCAGCATGACAAACCCTGCGACCGCCAGGGAATACAGCACCAGGGCGGTGCTCACACTGGAAGGCGAGGTGTTGAAATCTTCGACGATATCGCCAATGGATACCGGCAGGGCGCTGACGTTAAAGCCCATCTGGATTTGGGCCAGGGCGATCACCAGCATCGGCACCCAGGAAGCTTTCAGGACAGATTTCGCAGTACTTGCTGTGTTGGACTGTTCTGACATATTATATTTTCCTCTAGGGAGGGTCGCCTCGCGGCAACCAGGATTTTCTACTTAAGGAATATTCCCTTCACCCAAGGGGTACAGGGAAAATAAATAGAAAAATGGCAAGTTACATTTCTCGGCGTCCTAACCCGGTAATGCCAGGAAATCCTTTACCTCGAGCAGTAGAACAAATATCAATTATTCAGAGAGTGCCACAAATTTTGATAAATTTTACCATGAAATATATTTTGCATTAATAATCAACAAGGGCTTAAAATAAAACAATGAAGCTGTTAATTAACCCTCGGCCGGTGTTTCAGGATCGATCTTGATGGACGATTCCCGCCGGAAGGGGGCGGTGGCGTTCTTTAGGGCGGTAAAAAACATGTCTCCCAGGTTTTGGCTGACCACTTCTTCCTTGTCCACCAGCCCCAGCTCTTTTAGGTCAATGCGGCCCTGCTTTTCCAGCACTTCCAGGTCCGAGCGCAGGATGTACTTGGTGTAAACATCGATGCTGGTCACCAGCAGGATCATGATCACCGGGCCGTACAGAGCGCCGATGATCCCCATCAGCCCCAATCCACCCAAAACGCTCAAAATCACCAGCGCCTGGTTGAGCTGAGCCCCTTTCGGAATCAGGATCGGGCGCAGGAAAGTATCGATATTTCCGATCACCAGCAGGAAGGCGGCAATCACGAACACGCCCTGCCAGATCTGACCGCCCAGGAGCAAGAGTATCCCGACCGGCCAGGCCACCAGCGAGACGCCGATCATCGGCACCAGTGACAGCAGCATGGATAGCATCGTCAAGAACAGGACAAATGGCACGCCTGCGATCCACAGCACGATCCCCATCGCCAGCCCCTGAGTGAAGGCAATCACAAAGGTGCCCTTGAACATCGCCTTGATCATCAGGTCGATCTTATCCAGGAAGAGCTGGGTAATTTCTGGTGGAAAGGGCACGATCTCCAGGATTTGCTGCTTCTCCGGGCTTTTATAACGCGGTAGCAGCACATACATGATCACCAGGATCACCAGGCCATTCATGAAGATGCTCGGCAAGGCGCGACCCAGGTTGAGCAGCACGGTTCTGGCCCACTCGGCTACCCCGGCCAGTGCCCTGGCGACGCTTTCGGAAATCTGAATTTCATCCAGCTGGATGGTTCCTGAGGCGAGCGATTGAACCGAATCTTCGATCATGGCGATAATGCCGCGCAGCGAGAGATCCATGCCGGATAAATCCAGGTCGCTGAACAGGCGGGATGCCTGGCTGATGGCGCCCGCAATGATCAGGCCCACAGGGATGGCGATGATCAGCACGAACACCAGCATGGTGATCATGGTGGCCCGCGTGGGCTTGCCCTGGATCCATTTGTGGCGCTCCAAGCGCGTGTAGAGCGGTTTCAAGATGATCACCATCGCCAGGGCGGTCAGGATTGCCCTGGTGAACTGCCAGACCAGCAAGATGGCTAAAACCGCCAGGATAGCGACCATGCCGAAAAAGAAGGCTCGCTGTCGTAATAATCTCTCGCTCATAGGATTTGCCTCAACGGTTAGTGCTGAAGGAGTCGGTGGCCGGACGTGCTTGCGGGGGATTGTACCATGTGCCGACGGATGACCGATGACGGAAGACCGCTGTCCTCCGTCTTCCGTCTTGAATCCCGCGATGCTTTCTCGCGGGACGGTCTGCTATAATACCTCCCAACCACCCATGCGCACCCTGCTCTCCCACTTCATCCAGCAGCAGCACGCCGCCGGCAACGAACGGGGGCGTTTTCGCGCCGCCGGATTGTTCATCGACCTGTCGGGTTTCACCGCCATGACCGAGTCCTTGATGCAGCACGGCACCAACGGCGCCGAAGCGCTGGTGGCGGTCATGCGGGCCATCTTCGGCGCCCTGGTGGACTGTGTCTATACCCAGGGCGGCTTTGTGGCCCGTACCGCCGGCGACGCTTTCACGGCATTGTTCCCGCTGGAGGATGCGCTGCAAGATGCCGCCGCCCGGGCGCTGGCCGCAGCGGTGTGCATGCAGCAGCATATGGCTGCCCATCCGCAGCAGCGCACACCCTACGGCGAGTTTGCCGTCACCGCCAGGGTCGGCCTTTCGCTGGGGGAGGTAGGTTGGGGCATTGTGCATTCCGCAGACGGCCAGCGCGCCGCCTACTACTTCCAGGGCAGCACCATCGAGGGCTGTGCCGCCGCCGAACATGCCGCTGCCCCGGGCGATATCGTCGCCGAGCCGGAATTCATCGAGGCATTATCTGCCGACGCGCCTGGTAGGGGCGGGTCTGGTAGGGGCGGGTCTCAGACCCGCCCCTACGATGGAAATTTCGAGCCCGTCGGGCATCATTTTCGCCTGCTGAGCGAGCCGGCCGGGCTGCCCGCCCCGCAGCCCATCCACCTGCCGCCGCCCGACGTCCAGGTGATGCGCCGCTTCTTTCCCGGGCTGCTCATCAATCAGCTGCACAGCGGCGAATTCCGCCACATCGTCAGCCTGTTCATCAGCCTGCCCACCGTGCGCAACGAAGCCCAGCTGGCTTCCTTTATGACCACCGTTTTTGAGCTGCAGGAGCAGTACGGCGGTCTGATCAGCGCGCTGGATTTTGGCGACAAGGGCTCCAACCTGCTCCTGTTCTGGGGGGCGCCGGTCACCCTGGAAAACGACCCCGAGCGCGCTTTGAGCTTCATCCTCGACCTGCAGAGCCTGACCAGCATCCCGATCAACGCCGGGGTGACCTACCATATGGCCTATGCCGGCTTCCTGGGCGCCGAGTGCCTGGACGAGTACAACTGCTACGGGCGCGGCATCAACCTGGCTGCCCGCCTGATGACCTCCGCCCCGCGCGGCGAGATTTGGGTCAGCGAGCAGATCGTCCGTCTGGCCCAGGCGCATTTCGATTTCGAGCCTGCCGGCGAGATGGCTTTCAAGGGCTTCTCCGCCAAACAGCCGGTCTTCCTGCTGCTGGAGCGTAAAGTCCGGCGCCAGGCTTTCTACAGCGGGCGCCTGGTGGGAAGGGAAGCCGAACTGGCTGAGCTGGAATCCTGGACCGACCCCCTCTGGCGGGGTGAGACACCTCCTGCCCTGGTGGTGTGGGGCGAAGCCGGCATCGGCAAGACCCGCCTGCTGCACGAGTTTATGACCTCGCCGCTGTTCGAGCAGCACCCTGCCCTGTGGGCGGTGTGCCAGACCAGTGAAATCCTGCGCGAGCCGTTCAATCCCTTCCGCTACTGGCTGCGCGGCTACCTGGAGCAGTCCGAAGGCCAGAACGAGCGGTTAAACAAGCGCAGCTTCAACCGGGTGATCGATGCGCTGATCGAGTTCGCTACCGATTATGACCCCACCCTGGCGGATGAGCTGGACCGTACACGCACCTTCCTGGGGGCCTTGATCGACCTGCACTGGCCCGACTCGCTCTATGAGCAGATGGACCCCGAAGCGCGCTACCAGAACACCCTGCTGGCGTTGATCTATCTGCTGCAAGCTGAGAGCCTGCACCGGCCGGTGATCCTCTTCCTGGAAGATGCTCATTGGCTGGATGAGGAAACTCGCCGTTTCCTGCCCCGCCTGCAGCGCGCCTTGACCTGCTATGAGTGCCAGGTGTATCCGTTGGCGCTGCTGGCCACCGCTCGCCCCGATGAGAATCCCGCCTTGTTAGGAGTAGGCCTCGAATACCTGGAAATGAACCTGGGGGGCATTTCGCCACAGCAGCTCGATGAGCTGGCGCAAAGCTTGCTGAACGGGCATGTCGATTCGAGGTTGTTAAGGCTGCTGGCCCTGAGGGCGGAAGGCAACCCCTTATTTGCCGAGCAGATCCTGCGCTACTTGCAGGAGCAGTCCTTACTCTCCATGGACGATGAAACCTGGAAGCTGATGGTTGACCCCGAAGACCTGTCGCTGCCCACCGATATTGGTGCGGTGCTGGTAGCCCGCCTGGACCGTCTGGCTCCGGAAGTGCGCCGTGTCGTGCAGGCGGCAGCTGTCCTGGGACGTAAGTTTGACTTACTCCTGCTGCAGCACATGTTCTATGACGATATCGCAGTGGAACAAAAGGTCGCGGAGGCCGGCCAGGCGGCTATCTGGTCGGCTTTGGACGAGAGCCGCTACCTTTTCCGCCATGCTCTGCTGCGCGATGCCGCCTATTACATGCAGGTGTCGGCGCAGCGGCGTGAGCTGCATGCCCTGGCTGCCCAGGCTATTGAAGATTTCTATGCCGCCGACCTGTCGCCGCATTTCAGCGTGCTGGCTTACCATCATGCAGCTGCTGCCCAGGTGGAGAAAGCCTGCGCCTACTATATTCTGGCAGGGGATATCGCCCGCGAAGCTTATCAAAATGATCAAGCGATTGATCATTACTCGCATGCATTGGAGCTTACCCCCGGTAAGAATCTGGCAGCCCGCTTCAACCTGCTGGTCAGCCGGGTCAAACTGTACTGGTTGATGGGGGAGAAGAAACTGCAGGAGAAAGATCTCCGGGAGCTGGATCTGCTGGCAGCCACCCTGGATAACTATGATGGTGGGACCGACGGTACTTCAGCGGTTGGATATTCCTGGCGGGCTTTCGCATATCAATTATGGTCGTCTTACTGGTTGTTAGTTCAAGATTACCCTGCGGCAGTCAATGATGCGGAACGAGCGGTTGCCGCAGCCCAGGCGGCCGGGAATGCTGCAATCCAGATCGAAGCCTGGACCAATCAGTCTTTTGCCTACGTTCGGCTTGGTCGATTTACTGATAGCCTGGAAATCGGCAGGCAAGCATTGGAGCTGGCGAGACGATCCGAGAACGAAGAAGGCGAGCAGAGATCGCTTAACCAGATTGGACTGGCATATATTGAACAGGGCGAAATGGATTCTGCACGGATCTACCTCGAAAACGCCCAGAAAATCGCCAATCAGCTGGGTTCCTTGCGCGGCCAGGCGATGGCCCTCACAAACCTGGCGTTGATCCTGGTCGGGACGGGGAATATCACCGCCGCCCGGGATCTCTTCCAGCGGGCATTTAACCTGACGATCCAGATCGGCGACCGTCCTAAAGAGGCCTCATTGCTGATCAACCAGGGATATATTGCCGGGTTATTGGGCGATTTTTCTGCCGCCCGCAGCTATACCGAGCGGGCTCTGCGAGTCGTGCGCGAGTTAGGTGACAGCAATGGCGAGGCTTTCGTCAGCATTAATTTGAGTTCCTACGCCGGACGCCTGGACGACCCGCAAGGCGCAAAGATTAATGCACAGCATGGTCTATCGCTTGCTCGCAAGATTGGCGACCCCTCACTGGAAGCCTGGGCACTCACTTACCTGGGCAATGCCGATCTGGAGCTTGCCGAGCTGCATGAAGCAGAAGAAAGCTACTTGCGTGCATTGGAAATTCGCCGCCGGCTCAACCAACCCAGCCTGGCCTGCGAGCCGCTGGCCGGTCTGGCGCGCGCCGCGCTTCTAGGCGGGAATTTGCCTGAAGCCGAAGCTTATGCCGCTGAAATTCTCGGTTTCCTGGATAGCGGGGGCACCCTGGAAGGCGCAGATGAACCGCTGCGCGTCTACCTGAGCTGTATTCAGGCTTTGCAAGCCTGTGGCAGCCCGCGAACGCGCGAAATCCTTGGGATAGCCCATACCTTACTGCTGCAGCAGGCTGCCGGTATAGCCGACCCTGCCATCCATTCAAGCTTCCTGCAGGATATCCCCTATCACCGTGAAATCCTGCGCCTGTGGGATAGTTAGCCTAATTTCCGCCCCAGCCCATCGCCGGGTCGTCGCCCTTCAGGCGGGCGGCGATCTTGCCATCGCCCAGGTCTGACCAATTGGCACTGTCTACCATATGCACCGAGCCGTCGTGGATGAACAGCCGCTGGTTCTGCAGACCCCCCAGGTCGGGTTTCTCGAACTGCACTTCGTAATCGATCTTGCTGGTGCTCTTCTTCGTCTTCCCCGATTTGAGCTTGAGCTTGAAGTTGTTTACCCAGGTGATCTGATAGCCGTTATCCTCTGCAGGCAGCCCGCGGGTATCCAGCTTTTCCACATCGTATTTATCGGATAGCGCGCTGGGCAGGATCACATCCAGCGCTTTCTCGTTGGCATTAGCCGGCACCGATCTTTGCTCCCCTTCGACAAATTTACCCTTCATGTTGTTTTCTCCTTTGGTTCTGATGGCGGTATTATACGCCCCTGCCGAAATATCTCATAGGTTTATGGACAATTAATGTGAAAATAGGTCCTTGAGGGAATGATGTTGCAGGTCAGGTAGGGGCAGGTCAGGTAGGGGCAGGTCAGGTAGGGGCAGGTCATGTAGGGGCAGGTCCCGTAGGGGCAGGTCATGTAGGGGCAGGTCATGTAGGGGCAGGTCTCAGACCTGCCCCTACGCGTCCAGGGCGCCGTTTTTCTCGCAACGACGCTCCGCGTCGCAAGCCTCGACGTTTACAGCGTCCGGATAAGGTTCTAACGCGGAGCGTCGGAACCGGGGATGGGGAGCGTTGGACCACGAAATTCACGAATGAACGCGAAAAGCACGAAAATTGGTCGGGAATCCCCGAGGGAAACCCCGGATGCACTTCTCCGGGGCGGTGGTTTCCCGCGGGACGATCAGCCGACGGCTCTCCTCATGGCGTACCTCACAAACTCCAGCGTGCGCTGGAAATCCACCGGGTCGGCCGGAGTGCGTACGGAGACTTCCGGCAGCGGGCGGGTTGCCCAGGTGCGGTCGATCAGGCCGCGCCAGCTCGGGTCCAGGTTGGCCTTGGCCCACTCGGCTCCGGCGCGCTTGGATGCCACCGAGCCGATCTCCAGCGAATGCAGCATGCGGCAGTAGCTCAGCACGATGAAGCCCTGGTAAAAGCGGTTGTTGTAGTGCTCGGGGTTGGTCAGGATTTCGTTTCCCCAGTCGTGCAATGTTGCCCGGATCTCCCGGCACAGCTCGGCTGCGGGAAAGGGAGCTACCAGCGTCGCCGGCGGCGGCCCGGCCAGGGCCATCCCGTTGTGGTGCACCACCCAGCGCACCACCAGCGAATTGCAGTGCGTGGATTGCACCAGCTGGCGGCTGCCGTTATCCAGGTACCACAGCTCCTGGCTGCAATCCTGGTGCTGGCGCAGCACAGCCGCCGGGAAATACGAGCCTTCCAAATGCTGCGCCCAGGCGCTCGGCAGGTCGTAAATGCGGGCGTGCAGCGTTTGTAGAGCCGCCACCTGAGCGGGGGTCAGCGCGTCCTTTACGACCATCGTCCAGTCCACGTCGCTGTGTTCGTCGGCATCGCCTACCGCAAAAGAGCCCTGCAGCACCATTGCCACCAGATCCTGCGCCAGCACGGTTTGCGCGCCCGCAACCAGGTCGTCCAGCACCTGGTTTAGCTCCGGGAAAGGGGTTGGGTCAGGCGGAATCATGCGCATAGTATACACCCTGCGATAGGATCTGCATTCGTCACTCCTCATTTCAGGTGTCATCCTGAACGACGAAGTTCCGAACAGGGTGAGGAAAGTGAAGGATCTAGATTTTTCGCTCCCCTCGCTCTCCTCACTTTGTTCGGAGCTCCGTTGCTCGGGGGTTCCCCGCTCAGAATGACTCTCGTTTTGTATGACCCACGTAGTACGAGCAGCTATTGTTTGGGCAGAATATTAAGATAATTTACCAGGGGTTCTCCTTCGACTATACTATATAAACAGCATTGAGGCGTAATTTGGGCCAACTCTCCAGCTACACTCCCTATCTCTGGCCGGTACTCCTATCCCTCGGTTTCTTGATTGCCGTGGATGTCTACAGTTGGCGCCGCCGGCAGGTGCCCGGGGCGCGTTGGTTTGCCATCGCCCTGGCCTTCGGCATCCTCTGGGCTGTTTGCGACGGCCTGTTCCTAATCGCCACCAATCCAGCCGCCCGGGAGCTGCTCTTCCACATTCGCTATCTCTGGCCGCTGCCCATGCTGACCGCCAACCTGTGTTTTATGCTCGAATATGCCGGCCTGGGCCGCTGGCTCACTTGGAAAATGCTGATTTTGCTGTTCGCTCCCAGTGTGATTTCCGGTCTCTTCATTTTAAGCAATCCTGTGCACCACCTGTTCTGGGCTTACACCTCCCTGAGCGCTTCCTATGCCATCTCCGGGCCGGTGGGCTGGGCCACCCTGGTGATCGGCTACCTGATGGGTTTTGTCGGATTTGCGGTGTTTATCTGGCTGTTTATCCGTTCGCCCCGCCACCGCTGGCCGGCTGCCCTGTGCCTACTGGCTCAAGTCATCATCCGCTCGGCATTTCTGATCGATCTGCTCAACATCGATGTGCTTCCCGGCGTCGATGTGACCATCCCGGCCTTCACGGTCACCACCGGTCTGTACGCTTTGGCGCTGTTCGGCTTTAATATGCTCGATCCCATTCATCTGGGGCGTACGACGGTCCTCGAACAGATGCGCGAGGGCATGCTTGTCCTGGACGGCGACTGCCGGGTAATGGACAGCAACCGCGCCGCTCAGAGTATCCTCAACCAGGCAGAGGCTTCCATCAAGGGGAGACCTATCCAGGCTTTGCTGCCCGGCTGTGAAGCGCTGTGCGCCGGGGAAGGCGCTGGCGAGACGGCGCCGTTGGAAATCAGCATGACGGGTTCGCATGGCGAGCGCTTCTACTCCCTGCATCTATCCCCCCTGGATGATCAGCCCGGTCACACCATCGGTCAACTGCTCTTGATCGAAGACGTGACCGAGGCCCGCCGGGCGCGCCTGCAGCTGCTGGAGCAGCAGCGCGCCCTGGCAACTCTGCAAGAGCGCAACCGCCTGGCGGGCGAGCTGCATGATAATGCCGGTCAGGTGCTGGCGTATGTCAGCCTGCAAACCCAGGCTATCCAAAAATACATCCAGGAAGGGAACACCACCCAGGCGGAAATCCAGCTGGACCGCCTGGCGGGCGTCGCCCAGCAGGGTCACCAGGACTTACGCGAGGATATCCTCAACCTTAAGGCCGGCTCAGGTGCATCCTGGTCTTTTCTGGCTGCGCTTGTGCAGCACCTGGATGCCTACCGCGAGCATTACGGCATCCGCACTTCATTGCAGCTGCCCGACGGACTGGCGGACGAGCTCTTTGAGCCGGAGGAGGGCGTGCAGCTGCTGCGCGTCATCCAGGAGGCGCTGACCAATGCCCACCGCCACGGC
>JBFYSP010000047.1:0-6939 GCA_041301395.1 Anaerolineae bacterium | reverse complement strand
CTCTTTTTCCTGCGCCAGGATCCACAGTTCCAGCTTTTCCAGCGGGCGGTGGCGCAGGGATATCCAGCGCTCAGCCTGCCCATCCTTATCGAAATCGAAGAAGCCGCGGGCGCGCAGCACGGCGCCCTGGTCGGTTAGGAAATCCACCGGGTCTGTGTCTGTTGGCAGCGGCTGCTGGTTCAGCAAATAGTCCATCGCCCGGGTCGGGTTGCAGAAGGGGGCATTCAGGCAGGCGCGGTAAATATCCTCCGGCTGGCTGTAGCTCTCGAGGAACGCGGCTGCCTGGGCAATATAGCGGCTGGAAGGTGTGATGGGCTGCTCCACGATGCCGGTCATATACTCGATGGCTGCCTCAGACTCGCCCAACAGCGCATGATAAATTCCCAGGCGGAAGCGCCACTCGTCGCGAGCATCGGCCGGGAAAGGATCTCCATTCTCGTCTTGCTCCGGTGGCCACGTATCCAGCAGCGGCTCCATGATCTGGATGGCGGCTTGCGGGCCCCACAGGTTAGCGGCCTGGTCTACCAGGTAGCGGCACAGGCTGAAAGTAGTTGGATCGGGTTTAACTTCATAGGAAGCGTCAACAAAAGTGAAGAAACTGCCGTCCCAGTGGTAGGTGCGCCGCACAGTGACCGGACAGGCGGGGAACATACGCGATTCGAACTGCAGGTCGCTGCCTTCCATCTCATTTTTCACCGCTTTCCAGGTGTTGGGATAGTCGATTCCTACCAGGAAAGGCTCGTCGCTGGGGCGAAAGTTAAGTGTGTCGCTGATCGGCAGTCCCAGGCTGAAGACCTGCGGGTTTTCCAGGGTCAGGCTGTAAGGCGGATCGTAGAAGATGGCCGCTTCCTGTATGCCATCGCGAGTGAAATCGGCGATAACGCTGCCGGCCAGCGGAGCCTGGACGAAATCAAAGCCACTCTCCAGCACCAGGGTCTGATAAGCGCCGGGTGTCTCGAGCAGGCGAATAAAGGCACTACCCGGACCGCGCACTTCCAGCAGGTAGCTGCCGGTATAGCCGCTGGGCGGCTTCAGCGGCGTAACGAATAGTTCCAAACGTGGCTCATTCTCCTGGAACCAGTCACTCAGCTCCAGGCGAGTTACCTCGCCCTGGTTGAGGGCAGTGGCGATCAGGTCGGCATAAGCCTGGCCGGCCAGCGTGTCTCCGGTGCGAGCCAGGTTGTAGGCCAGGCTCCAGGACCAGGCCGGGGCCTGCGAGGCTTCAGCGAAGCGCAGCAGACCTTCCCGCTCGGCCACTGTGGCGTAGAAGAACGCGTCAAAGAATGCCTGCTCATCCAGGTTTTCTGTGCCGCTGATCACCTGGGTGTTGGGGTAGTCGTTCATCAAGGCGATGGCATGCTCGGCCTGGTCAGCTTCCCATGTAGCCAGCCGGTAGGGGTCATTGGCGGCCGGGCGGGCGGGGGTCAGGGTGGGCGGCCCCGTAAGCGTTGGCGTCAGGCTGGGGATGGGTGTTTCAGAGGCGGTGGGTGTGATGGAAGGGGTTAGCGTTGGGCGTGGCGTGCGCGTGACAGTGGGAGTATTGGTAAGCGTGGGCGTCTCGCTGGGCGAAAGCAGCGCTGCCGAAGCGGTTGCGGCTGGCGCGGGCGGCGTGCCAAACAGTCGCGGGTAGATCGCTACCAGCGTCACCAGGCCCAGGATGACAACGGTCAATATCACCAGGTTGGTGAGCAAGAACTGGACGCGCTTGGTTTCGTCTTGGGGACTGTTCATACGGCAGGCTGCCGGCCGGGAAAAGTCAGCCGGCCTGGGAGAACTCCAGGGCGGCTTGCTCGGCCAGCTCGGGCGACAGAGGCATCAGCGGCGGACGGACTGCCCATTGTGGGAAGTCGTGCAGCCGGGAGATGGCGGCTTTCAGCAGGGGTGGCGCGGGCGGATAGCGATCCAGCACCTGGCGTTTGGCAGTCAGGATAGCCTGGGCGCGTTCCTGCGCAGGCATGTCGCCCGCCAGGAATGCCTGCCATACCTGGCGCAGCTCGGGTGAGCACAGGTTGGCCAGGGCGGTGATGCAGCCGCCGGCGCCGTGCTGCAGGGCGTGGCTGAACAGGCGGTCGCTGCCGGTCAGCACCAACAGGTCGCTGCCGAAGCGCTCCCCCAGTTGGGTGGCATGCTCCGGGTCGCCGGAAGAGTCCTTAATCCCTGCAAAGGCCTTGGGGTGGGCTTCCTTAAGCCGGCTCAGCAAGTCGAGCGATAAGCCGACGCCCGAGACGCCCGGAAAGTGGTAGCCAAATAAGGCGCCATCGGCAGGCACCGCCCGGCGGATGACCTGATCGTACCAGGCCAACAGGCCGTCATCGCTGACCTTCCTATAATAGTAGGGAGGCAGAACCACCACGCCGTTAAAGCCCAGGTCGAAGGCCAGCCGGGTAAGCTGGATGGTTTCTTCCAGGCTGGGCGTGCCGGTGCCTGCCAGCAGGCGGAAATTTGGATGGCGTACACGTACTTCAAGGGCGGCAGTGAAAATCGCCCGGCGCTCATCGGGGGCGAAGGAGGTGCCTTCCCCAGTGGTGCCCAGCAGCAGGGCGCCGTGGCAGCCGCGCCCGGCCAGGAAATCGAGCAGGCGCGCCAAATCTTCCAGGGCCAGTTGGCCCTGGGAAGTCAGGGGGGTCAGGGATGCGCCGTAGACTCCAGCAAGTGGGTTGTTCATCGGGCTTGATTATACTGGATTTGCCCGCAATTTTCGGCGATCGGCATTGACAGGCAAGCAGATTAATAATTGATTTGATTTTTGTAATAACTAATTTATTCTTGTCATTCTTGGGGCGATATGCTAGAATACTAGACATATTCCCATCTGGTGGAAATCTGGTTGCCTGGATTGCTCCAGGCGCTTTATCTAAGAGGAGGCTGAATATTTGCTATTGGATTAACGCCGCATTACCAACACCGATCCCTAACCTAAAAGATCTCAGATGAGATCCTAATTTTGTAAGTTCCTTTATGGAGGAGAATATGAGTAAGAAAATCTGGATTTTGATCAGCATGCTGCTGATCGCCACCATGGTCCTGGCCGCCTGCGGCGGTAACGAGGCCGAAACTCCCACGGAAGTGGCTGCCCCCGCTGAGGCGACTGCTGCCCCGGTTGTGGAAGAGTTGGGTAGTGTGGGCATCGTTCTGCCCACCAAGGATGAGCCCCGCTGGCTTCAGGATGAAGCCCGTTTCCTGGAGGCTTTGACCGCGGCCGGTTACGAAGTCGAAATCCTGTTCAGCCAGGGCGACTCTGCTAAGGAAAAGGCCAACGTCGAAGCCCTGATCTCTAAGGGCATCAAAGTCCTCATCCTCACCCCGCAAGACGGCAAAGCTGCCGCGGCTGCGGCCCAGGCTGCCCGCGACGCCGGCGTCAAGGTTATCTCCTACGACCGCCTGATCCTCGACACCGATGCAGTGGACTACTACGTGACCTTCGACAGCCTCGCTGTGGGCGCAGCCCAGGCCCAGTACCTGGTCGACAAGGCAACCGGCACCGGCAACCCGCTCTTCCTGTACGCCGGCGCTGCTTCCGACAACAACGCCTTCCTGTTCTTCGAAGGCGCCTGGAATGTCCTCCAGCCCAAGATCGCCGACGGCACCTTCGTCATCAAGAACTCCAGCGAAGCGGTTGCCCTGCAAGACAAGGCTACCCTGACCCGCGACGAGATGGCCAAGATCATCGGCCAGGTCACTACCGACTGGAAATTCGACGTCGCCAAGAACCTGGCTGAGTCCAACCTGACCGCTGCAGCCACCGAGGACAAGGGCAACGTCTTCATCCTTGCCCCCAATGACGGCACCGCTCGCGCTATTGCCGATGCCTTCGCCGCCGACAAGGATGTCTCCAGCTTCATCGTCACCGGCCAGGATGCCGAACAGGCCTCCGTCCAGTACATCATCGATGACAAGCAGTCCATGACTGTCCTGAAGGACGTCCGCACTCTGGTAGGCGATGCTATCGCTGCCGCGATCGCTTATCTGACTGGCGGCGCTCCCGAGCAGACCAACACCTACAACAATGGTGTTATCGATGTGCCCGCCAAGCCCTCCGTCGTGATCTCGGTCGACAAAGCCAACGTCCAGAAGGAGATTTTCGACTCTGGTTACTGGCCCGTCGCAGACTTCGATCTCACCAACCTGGAAGCTGTCGCTCCTCCCACGACTGAGGGAACAGGCGTCTGCGACTCTGGCGAGACCTACACCATCTCGATCTGGCACCAGTGGGACGGTAAGTACCTGGATGCGATCACCGCAGCCTTCAACGACTACATGACCGCCAACCCCTGCGTGACCATCGACATTTCCAAGCCCGAGGATGTCTCCGCCGCCCTGACCACCGCTGTCCCGGCGGGTGAAGGCCCCGATATCATCGGTTGGGCCAACGACCAGATCGGCACCCAGGCCCTGGCCGGCAATATCGTTCCCTTGAACGATTACGGTATCGACGTAGCCTACCTGGAAAGCAACTTCCAGCCCGCAGCCGTAGCCGGTATGCAGTATGCCGGCAGTGTCTGGGGCTTGCCCGAATCGCAGGAAGCCATCGCCCTGGTCTACAACAAAGCCATTGTGACTGAGGAATATCTGCCCACAGACCCGATGGACTTCGCGGCCCTGCTTGAGAAGGCTACCGCCTTCCAGACCGCTATGGGCTTCCCCCTGATCTGCAACCAAGCCTTCACCGGCACTGGTGGCGGCGATGCCTACCACAGCGCCCCGCCCTTCTTCGGTTTTGGCGTCCCCTCCTACGTTGATGAGGAAGGCAATGCCTATCTGGATACCCCCGAAGCCCTGGCTGCCGGCGAGTGGCTGGCTGCCCTGAGCAAGGTCTCCAATCAGGAAAATACCTATGATCTCTGCCTGGCCAGTATGAAGGAAGGCAAGGTTGGTATGTGGTGGACCGGCCCGTGGGCCATCGCCGGCCTCGAAGAAGGTGGCGTGGATTACGGCATCACCCAGATGGGTTCGCCCTTTGTGGGTGTCAAGTCCTTGCTGCTGACCAAGAACGCAGTCGACCGCGGCAACCAGGACGTCGCCCTGGATATCATGAAGTACTTCACCGGCGACGAAACCTCGACCACGCTGGCCCTGACCAATAAGACCATCCCGGCCAACACGGTTGCCTTCGAGAACCCTGAGGTGGCTGCCCTGTACACCGTAGTTGAGTTCGGCAAGTCGGCGGCGCTAGGCGTCCCGATGTCGAGCAGCCCCTACGCCTCGGCCCAGTGGGGCCCTGTCGGCCAGGCGGTTGTCGCCATCTGGTCTGGTGCCCAGGCCCCTGCGGATGCCCTTGCGGCAGCCCAGGCGGCAATCATGGAAGCGATCGCAGGAATGCAGTAAGCCTGTGACAATCTAGCGGGAGGAGCCGAGCGGCTCCTCCCGCTTTTTTCACCTCAGGCTGCTTCCTGGCCTGCCGGTATCTGACCCGGCAATTGTCTGTCATGGTTTCGGTCAGCCGTAATACTTTTACCTAGAGAGGAGAGTACATTCAATGGTTGGCTGGTCTGGTCCAAAAAAAGCATTCACCATCCTGTTATTTATTTTCCCCACGATCCTCGGGATCCTGATCTTCAATGTTTACCCGATGATCCTGACCGGTTATACCTCCTTCACCGATCGAAATAAATTCAAACCCAACCCGGACTGCGAAGCCGGGTTAAACAGCTTCATGGTGCCCAACTGCTGGAGCATGTTCCGCGAAAACGCTCCCACCGGTCTGGGCAAGCCGTATGGCATTACCGAACCGCTTTTTGCCAACTATTCCACCCTCATGGGCAGTCTGTTCACCAGCGAAGCCCTTGTGGCGGTCTTGATCATTGTGGTGTCATTCCTTCCTTTATTCGTCGCCAACTGGATCGACAAACGCCTGGATAAACAGATGGAGCGCAAGATTCCATCCATTGTGGTCTGGTTGGGGGGCATCACTGTCAGTGTGCTGCTGTCCACGTTCCTGGGACTTTTAACCCAATGGCAGGTGTTGATGGCGACCGGCGACTTTTTTAACGTCGTTGCTAAGAGCTTTTTATTTGTCATCCTGCGCGTGCCGATCAGCTTTGCCATCGGCCTGATGTTCGCCGTCATTCTGAACCTGCCGGGCATCCCCGGACGCAGCTTCTTCCGCCTGGCCTTGTTTATCCCCTGGGCGGCCTCTTCGGTAGCCATTCTGATGTCGCTGATCTGGCAGTTCTTCTTTCGTGAGCAGGGTACAATCAACCAGCTGCTGGCAATTGTAGGCGTCGAGCCGCGTGTCTGGTTGAACCAGCCGGCCTCGGCCTGGGGAGTGATTGTGCTGGCGGACAGCTGGTATTCCTACGGTTTCTTCATGGTTGCCATCCTGGGAGCGCTGACTTCGATCTCTATGGAGCTTTATGAAGCCGCCGAAGTAGATGGCGCCGGTTTCTGGGTGCAGCTACGCAAGATCACGATCCCGCTTATCCGCCCGGCTATCTTACCGGCGGCGGTGCTGACCTCGATCACCGCTTTTCAGCAGTTTGGCACCCCCTGGGCGATCACTCAAGGTGGCCCGGTAGAGTCGGTCGGCGATCCGGGGGCTACCGAGCTGGTGATGATCTATGCCTATAAGGGCGTCTACCAGACGCAGAACTACGGCATTATGGCTGCTTTCTCTGTCGTCCTGTTTCTCTTTTTATTGGTCGTCACCCTGTGGAGCCTGCGCTACACCCGCATCACGAGAGGAGCGTTCGAATCATGAACCGCAAACCAAGACCCGCTGCCATGGGCTGCATTATGGTCATCCTGGTTGCAGGAGTGTTCTTCGCCTTCTACCCGGTATGGTTCGCCATCCTGGCTTCCGGCCGCCCTGGACAAAGCCTTTACACCTTAAACCTGGTTGGCATGTTCCTGCCGGTGGAGTGGACCTGGGTCAACTACCAGACGATGCTTTTCGACTCCGACCTGTGGACCTGGATCACCAACAGCTTGAAAGTCGCTACC
>JBFYSP010000019.1:0-8565 GCA_041301395.1 Anaerolineae bacterium | reverse complement strand
AGTTTATAAAAGTTGTCCAATTGAATTGAGATTATGGTAGAATATTTCGGACGAATTGAATAAGAAATGAGATCAATCGCCGAATTCCTTTCTCACGATAATTATGTGCTGGGCATGCTCTTCAGCCCGGATGGAAATTGGCTGGTGTCATCCGGGATGGATAAGCGGATTATGCTGTGGTCTGGTGCCGATTGGCAGCTCAGCCACAGCTTTCAAGCGCATAATAACAGCGTCAACGGTATTTCCCTGTCATCCGACGGAAAGACCCTGGCCAGCGTCTCGACCGACACTACGGTGCGCCTGTGGGATTTCCCGGATATCAACCTGCGTTATACCTTGCAGGACCGCCGCAAGGTGGTCTCGGCAGTCAAAATATCGCCTGATGGCGGGGTGGTGGCTTCCGGCTCGTACGGCGGGCGGGTAGCTTTATGGACGCTGGCAGGTGAGCCGCTGGCTGCCTGGCAGACTCCTCACAAAAACATCGCCGGGTTGGTCTATACACCCGATGGCCGCACGCTGGCTACCTGCGGCCTGGGTGAGCTGATCTGCCTGTGGGACTCAACCACCGGCCAGGAGACTATGAAATTCCTGGGCCACGCTACGTCAGTCTATGGACTGCGTTTTATCGAGGGGGGCAGCCGGTTGGTTTCCTGGGGTTACGATCAAGTCGTGCGTTTTTGGGACCTGGAGAGCGGGGAAAACGTAAGCAGCTTCTCATATGCCGGTGGCGCGCAAGCCAGCGGTCTGCGCGGCCTGTATTTCACAGCTGATGAGCAGCTATTGGCGGTCAGCCTGGAAAGCCTGGTGCAGGTGCGCCGCACGCGTGATTGGGAGCTGCTGGCTGAGATGCCGGTGGGTACACGCGTGATCAACGGAATGGCATTCTCCCCCGACGGCAGATTTCTGGCGGCCGGCGCAGCCGACCGTAAAATACGCATCTGGCAGTTAGATTAGGGAAACTGGTTCACACCCCAAATCCAGAGGCAGCTTCTACAGGTGGGGAATGTGCTGCTCTCGGAATATTCACAAATCGCATCAGAAATTTCGCACCTCACGCACAACATGCTGAGGCAACTTCTTTGCGTTCTAACCACCTAGTACCGTTATAATCAAAGGTAGTATGTCCGCCAAAAGCAATCCTTACCTGAAAGAGATGCAGCCCTGGCCTGGACTGGAAGGCTACATCCGCCGGGTGACCTTGCCCGACAGCCTGACCTTGCACCTGTATGATAGCGCTCCGGACGGGGATGAAAACCTGCCCGCAGCTTTGCTGGTGCATGGGTTAGGCGACGATGCCGATACCTGGCGCCATATCTTTGCACCTCTGGCCCGAACCCGGCGGGTGGTAGCGCTGGATTTGCCGGGATTCGCCCGCAGCGACCCGGCACCAGGAGCCTATCGCCCTCCGTTTTATCGGGATGTCCTGCTGTCGTTGCTGGATACGCTTTCTATCCCGCGGGCGACTTTGATCGGGCACTCGCTGGGCGCCATGCTTTGCCAGTACCTGGCCTTTGAGCAGCCGGAGCGCGTCGAGCGCTTGATCCTTCTGGGCGGGACAGTCATCACCCGCCACCAGAAGATCACTCGGGAGCTGCTGCTCTACCTGCTGCCGGTCATCGGAGATTGGCAGTACAACCGCCTGCGCAAAGATCCGCATAAAGCCTACGAGACCTTGCGGCCGTACTATGCCGACCTGGATGGCCTGCCGGAGGCCGAACGAGCTTTTCTTTTCGAGCGCGTCAATCAGCGGGTGTGGAGCGATACCCAGCGGGTGGCATTTCTTTATACCTTGCGCTCACTCTCGCGCTGGGTGTCTTCGCAGCGTCGCCATCTGGAAGAAGCGCTGGCTGCCTCCACCACCCCGACTCTGATGGTGTGGGGCGACCGGGATGGTATCAACTCGCTGGATAACGGCCGCCTGGCAGCTCAGATCCGGCCGGATAGCCGGCTGGTGGTTCTGCGGGAAGCGGGGCATAATTTGCAGCACGAGCAGCCCCAGGCTCTGCTGCAGGCAATGCAGGATTTTGAAGGATCGGAGGTGGAGCATGCAACCACTCACTGACAGCCTGGAGACCTACCGGCCGCTAGCCGAGCGCCTGGACGCCTTACCCAACGGCTTTCCCCCCGCGCCGGATGGCGCCGAGCTGCGCCTGCTGGCGCGTTTGTTTACTCCCGAGGAGGCGCGCCTGGCGGTTGCCTTACGCCTGACCCTGGAGACGCCCGAACAGCTGGCCGCCCGCCTGGACCTGCCCGCCGCCGAGCTGAAGGACCAGCTGCGACAGATGTCGCGCAAAGGGCTGATCACCGCCGGGCGGGCAGAAGGCGGCCTGGGGTTTGGCCTGATGCCCTTCGTTGTTGGAATTTATGAAGCCCAGGCCGGCCGGATCGATGCCGAGCTGGCTCGCCTGTTCGAAGACTATTTCCAGGGGGCATTCCACCAGCTGCTGGCTATCCAGCCGCAGGTGCACCGTGTGGTCCCTGTGAATGAAAATGTGCGCCTGGGGATGGAAATCCGGCCCTTCGAAAGCGCCAGCCAGATCGTGCACAGCGCAGAATCCTGGGGTGTATTGGACTGCATCTGTCGCACGCAGAAAGCACTCATCGGGCAGGCCTGCTCGCACCCGGTGGATGTGTGTATGGTGCTGGCTCCCCGGCCGGGTGTGTTCGACACGCATCCGGTGATCCATCCGCTGACCGAGCAGCAGGCGCTGGATACACTGCAGCGGGCGGCAGATGCCGGCCTGGTGCATACGGTCAGCAACAGTCAGGAGGGCGTCTGGTATATCTGCAACTGCTGCACTTGCTCTTGCGGCCTGCTGCGCGGCATGGCCGAGCTGGGGCTTTCTAATGTGGTAGCGCAATCGGCCTTCGTCAACCAGGTAGATGGCGACCTGTGCGTAGGCTGCCTGGACTGCCTGGATGGCTGCCAGTTTAACGCCCTGCAGATGGGCGACCTGGTGATGACTGTTGTCTCGGCACGCTGTGTGGGCTGCGGGGTGTGTGTGCCGCTCTGTCCGGATGGCGCCCTGGCGCTGGTGCGTCGCCCGGAAGAAGAAATCCTGCCCGTACCGCAGCGCGAAAGCGACTGGCGCGAAGTCCGCGCCCAGGCCAGACATATTGATCTTTCCCATGTAATCTAGGATCAACAACAGATAAACACGAATGGGCTTGTTATTGAGCCCAAGATTTCCATAGAAAAAGGCCATTAATACTGATCTGTGTCAGTCTGTGTTCATCTGTGGCTGATTTATTTTGAGGAGTATCGATGGACATACGAGCTTACAACCGTACAGCCTGGGACCGCCAGGTGGAGGGCGGCAATATGTGGACGGTGCCGGTCGCACCGGAGGTGATCGCAGCTGCCCGCCGGGGGGAGGTTGCCAACCTGCTCACCCCGCTGAAGCCCGTCCCGCTGAGCTGGTACGGTGAGCTGGTTGGGGCGGATGTGCTTTGCCTGGCCAGCGGCGGCGGGCAGCAGGCGCCGGTGCTGGCTGCTGCCGGGGCACGCGTCACGGTCTTCGATAACTCACCCCGCCAGCTTGAGCAGGATCGCCTGGTTGCCCTGCGGGAAGGGCTGGAGCTTGCTACGGTGGAAGGTAATATGGTCGATCTGTCTGTTTTTCCGGACGAGAGCTTCGACCTGATCTTCCATCCCGTTTCGAACATCTTTTCCTCCCAGGTGCTGCCCATGTGGCGTGAGTGCTTTCGCGTTCTCCGTCCGGGTGGCGCATTGCTGGCGGGGATTGTCAACCCGGTGGTATACATCTTTGATTATGAAATCATGGAGCAAGAAAACCGCCTGGAAGTGCGCCACCGCCTGCCGTACTCCGACCTGGAGAGCCTCAGCCCGGAGCAGCTGGCTCGCTTCCAGGCCGAAGGCACCCCCCTGGAGTTCAGCCACACCCTGGAAGACCAGATCGGAGGTCAGCTCCAGGCCGGCTTCCACCTGGTTGACCTGTACGAGGACTGGGAGATGGGCGACGAATTGCTTAATCGGTATATCCCCCAGTTTATTGCCACACGCGCCATCAAGCCTGCCAGATGAGCGAGACAGCCTTTCAGGATGAATACCCGGATAATTTCAGCTACTGCTACGGCTGCGGGCGGCTGAATGAGCATGGCCTGCAGATTAAAAGCTACTGGCAGGGGGACGAGGCGGTGTGTGTTTATACCCCGCGCGAGCACCACATTGCCATCCCCGGTTTTGTCTACGGCGGCCTGATCGCTTCGCTGATCGACTGCCACGGCACCGGTACCGCCGCCGCGGCGGCCGCCCGTCAGGCCGGGCGACCGATCGGCTCCGAGCCGCCTTTCCGATTCGTCACCGCCTCCTTGCAGGTCGATTATCTCAAACCGACGCCCCTGGGTGTGCCGTTGGAAATTCGCGCCCGGGCGGTAGAGATCAAAGGGCGCAAGGTGGTCGTAGAAGAAAGCCTCTCCGCCGGCGGGGTCGTATGTGCCCACGGCCGTGTGATTGCGGTGCAAGTTCCGGAAAATTTTGTTAGCTAATTTGTGCCCTGGTTACGCCTTATTTGATATCTCATTCTGAACGACGAAGTTCCGAACGTAGCGAGGAAAGTGAAGAATCTAGACCCTTCACTCCCCTCCCTGCGGTCGGGAGTACCTCGTTCAGGGTGGCATTTGTTTTGCCTGGCCCACTGAGTGCGACTAGCTTTTGAATACCAGGAGAAGACCATTGTCGTAGCCGCCGGTCGACTGGCGGTCGAGATGGAAGTCCCCGCGGCCGGCTTTGTGGTCTTTGAGTATCGGTAGGGATCATTCTTTGGGGTAGATTTGGTTTTCCGCGCCCTACTGAATTAAGGTAAAATTGGCGGGATTATCCCTGTATTGACAAATTTTGATAGCGGAGTGTTCATAATGAACTGGTTATTGGCTGGTTTATTGAGCGGCGCAGTGGGTTTATTGTATGTGATGTTTCTGACTGTCCATCCGTTGAAAATGAGCCGGTATTTGCTTGCCACCTGCACGACGCTGTTTGCATTGATCGTGCTCCTGGCGGTAAATTTCAGCGGAGCAATGCTCTGGCTGGCAGCCGGCCTGTCCTTGCTGGTTTTCGTGGGCAGCTTCCTGCTCATGGCCCGCTTCGTGCTCAGTCGCGATGACGAGCGACCGGTGCCGCCCTTGACCCGCAAAGCGGACGACCCAGGCCTGGGACACACTGCTGTGATCTACTTCACTCATGGCGAGCCTGAGACCTACGATCCCATTGGCTGGATCAATCAGTTCCGTGAATTTGATAAGCAGAAGATTCCGTTCGTCCCCCTGATCGCCCGCCCGTTTTTCCTGCATAACCTGCGCAAGAGTTACCTCAAAGTGGGCAAGTCCGAGCACCGCATGACCCACCACAAGATGATCCAGCTCCTGGAGAGGGCCTTCCGTGAAGAGGGGGATGACTCTACCCGTTTTTACCTGAGTTTCCTGGATGATGACCCGCGACCGGATGCGGCCTTGATCCAGGCGCTTAATGATGGCGCCAGCCAGGTCGTGGTCAGCGAAGTATTCCTGACAGTCTCCAATCACACCGCGGAAGGGGAAGAACAGATAGAGAGCGTGCTGCAGCAGTTCCCGAACCTGCCGGTTGCCAACACCGGCCCGCTGTATGATTCACTTACTTTGCAGCAGTTATTTGTCCAACGAGCCAATGCCAACCTGGGCGGCGCCGATAAGTCCCGGGTGGGCATCCTGCTGGTAGGCCACGGCCAGCCCGATGAGTGGGATCGCGAATGGCCGACTGAGACCGAGCACGAAATTAGCTTCCGTCTACAGGTGCTCGAGCGCCTGGCGGAGGATGGCTTCTTGCGCGAGAACATGAGCCTGGCCTGGATGGAGTTCAAGGTACCCAAACCTGCACGCAAAGTAGAGGAATTTGCCCAAAAGGGCTTGGAACGGGTGCTTTTCTTCCCGGCGGCAATCAGCGCCGACAGCCTGCACAGCCAATATGACATCCCCGAGCTGGTTGAAAAAGCCCGCGTGCCGGCGGACTATCCGCTGATCAACCTGCGCGCCTGGAATGATGATCCGATCGTAATCCAGGCTATCAAGGAAAAGATCGACGCCTGCCTGCGGGAGTATGGGTGGAAAACTGGGCTGTATGAGTTTTCCAGGGAATCGGTTGAAGCGCAAGAGAGCGCCGACTAATTGACGTATGTTGATAAATTTATCGGAGGATAAGACTGGCCGCTTCGCGGGGAATGGCCGGGAGGGTCTTGCCGAACTGGGAGGTAAGGCGCGCCATCTTCGCTGGCTCAGGAGTCACGGCTACCGCATCCCTGCGACGTGGGTAGTGTCGTCGCAGCTGGGGCAAGCCTATATCCCCGGAGATGAACCGGTCTTGGCCGGCCTGCGCCAGGAGCTGGAGCAGCGCTTGAACCCATCAGTTGCTTATGCGGTGCGATCTTCCGCTAACCTGGAAGATGATCCCCGCCACAGCTTCGCCGGTCAGTTCCTCTCCCTGCTCAACGTTCCCGCCGGGGAAGTGTACCCTGCAGTTGTCAAGGTAATTGAGTCCACACAGCGGCCGAACGTCCAGGCGTACCTGCAAAAGAATAATCTGCCGGCCGGAAGCCTGTCCATGGCAGTTATCGTGCAGGAGATGGTCTCTGCGCGAGTTTCCGGGGTTGTCTTCAGTAAAAACCCGATGACCGGGCTGGATGAGATTGTGGTGGAAGCAGTGACCGGCAGTGGAGAAGCCCTGGTGCAGGATGGTATCACGCCCTCGCGTTGGGTAAACCGCTGGGGCCAGTGGCTGGTGCAGCCGGAAAATGGCTCAATCTCGCTAGATTTGATCGATACGGTGGTTGCCCAAACCCGGCGCATCGCTCGCAGCTTTGGGGCGCCAGTCGACCTGGAGTGGGTTTTCGATGGGCAGGCATTGTACTGGGTGCAGCTGCGCCCGATCACCCGCCTGGAGCAGGTCACGATTTACTCCAACCGCATCTCACGCGAGGTCTTCCCCGGTCAGATCAAACCCCTGGTCTGGTCGGTGAACGTGCCACTGGTCAACTCCGGCTGGATAGATTTGCTGAGCGAGTTGATCGGCCCTAACGACCTGCAGCCGCAGGACCTGGCCAAAGCCTTTGCTTACCGCGCTTACTTCAACATGAGCACCCTGGGCCATATTTTCACCACCCTGGGCATGCCGGCTGAAAGCCTGGAACTCCTGCTGGGCCTGCCCGGCGGAGACGATCGCCCGCGCTTCAAGCCCTCTGCTCGCACCTGGCGGCATATGCCGCGCATGCTGCGCTTCCTGGTGAATAAGCTGGGGATAGGCCGCCGGGTTATGCCCGCCCTGCAGGAGCTGCGGCAGGAGTACGCCTCGCTGCATCCCGATGATGCGGCTGCGCTTGACGAGGCCGGCCTGCTGCAGGCCATCGACCAACTTTACGCCATTAATCGCCGGGCAGCTTATCTCAATATTATCGTCCCCCTGCTCATGGGGGCTTACAACACGCTGTTGCGCCGCCAGCTAACCTTCGCCGGGGTGGATTACGCTCACTTTGATATGATGGCGGGGATGCAGGCGCTGGAGGACTATGACCCCAATGTGCACCTAAAACGCCTGGCCGGGCGCCTATCTTCTCTGCAGCCGGCCAATCGCCAGGAATTTGCCACATTGGACTACGAGCAATTTCAAAGCCTGACGGTCGACTCACCGCAGTTGGACTTGTTTCAGGGCGAGATGGCTGCGTTTATCGATCAGTTTGGCCACCTCAGCGAAAACGGCAACGATTTTTCGGCAACGCCCTGGCGTGAAAATCGCAGCTTCGTGATGAGCATGATTTCCGCCCTGGCGCTGCAAGCCCAACCGGCGGATTTCAACACCCAGCTGGAGTTCCCGCTGGGAGGTGGAGAGCCGGCCGCTGACGGCCGCCTGGGGTGGCAGGATTTACACCTTTCCCGCTGGCAGCGCCTTCGCATGCAGCCCATTTATCATCAAGCGCGCCGCTTCCGCTTGTACAGGGAGGCGGTTAGCTTCACCTACACCTATGGCTACGGCCTGTTCCGGATGTTTTTCCTTGCCCTGGGGGAGCGGCTGCAGCAGCGCGCTTTGCTTGCATCCGCCGAGGATATCTTTTACTTATCCTGGGAGGAAGTGCGGGCCCTGGCCGCGCAGCCCTCTGCCTGGCAGGCAGAGCTGCCTGCGCTCGAGCTAACCCGCAGCCGGCGGGAGGATATACTTAATTGCGCCGACCTGTATCTGCCCGAAGTCATCTATGGCGACCAGCTGCCGCCGCTCGAGACGCCTGACCGGGAAAGTCATACGCTGACCGGCATCCCTAGCTCGCGCGGCTATTATCGCGGTGCGGTGCGGGTGATCCGGCAGGCTGCGGATTTCGATAAACTGCAGCGCGGCGAAGTGCTGGTGATCCCCTATTCGGATGTCGGCTGGACTCCGCTTTTCACCCGCGCCGGGGCGGTGGTTGCCGAGGCGGGCGGCATGCTCTCTCACAGCTCAATTGTTGCGCGTGAATATAACCTGCCTTGCGTGGTTTCCGTCTCTGGCGCCTGCCGCCTGCCGGACGGCATAGAAGTCAGCGTGGACGG
>JBFYSP010000005.1:0-2708 GCA_041301395.1 Anaerolineae bacterium | reverse complement strand
CAGCAGTATTCCCTGGTTGGAAGCGATGTTCGGCTGCCCTGTACGCGTTTCCAGCCAGGCCGTATGGGCTGAGACTTTGCTGGAAAATGGCGCCTCAATTGAAACTTTCCAGCCGGGTTGGGATGAAGCCTGGGAGGCTGTAGCGATCAATATGGTCCGCGCGCTGGTAAAGCAATTTTCGCCGCGTGCGCCGGTCGCCGGCCCCTTCCTGCGCGGTCCGGGGGATGTCCTGGCGGCACTATTAGGCGCTTACCGCCTGTCGTACGAGCTGGTTTATCACCCAGCCCAGGTGCAGCGGCTGGCCGAGCTATGCGCACAACGCTGGGTAGAGGTTACCCGGCGCATCCTGGCGGAGATTCCACCCTGGCAAGGAGGTTTCGTCTTTGGGGCACGCTGGATATATGCTCCTGAACCTTGCACGTACGCATCCGAGGATATCACTCAGCTTTTCTCACCGCGTATGTATCGGGAGATATTCTTGCCTTATAACTGCTGGATGGCTGAGCAGATTCCTTACGGATTCTGGCACCGCCATGCCCCGTCTCACCACCACATCGAAACTTTGACCAGCCTGCCCGTAAACTGGGCCATTGAAGTCACTATTGACCCGATGGGGCCGCGCCCCCAGAAAATTCTACCGGTGCTGCAGCGCCTTCAGGAGGCGGGCAGGAGCCTGATCATCTTCAGCGTGACAGACCCGGAAGAAGTACGCTTCCTGGGAGCGAATCTATCGGGGCGGGGCCTGTGCCTGACGATCCAGGCGGATGATCGGGAGAGCGCTGCCCGTCTTCTACAAATTGCCAGGGATGGTGCCTGGGCGGGGCAGCTGGAGCGGAAGATATGCTGAGGTTTTTGGATTGCAATGCTGCGATTGGTCGCTGGAAACATCCCCGGCCGGGAGGCTATGAAAACGCGATTGAGCTGGAGGCTATTCTGGATTATCTCCAGGTCGAGCAGGCGATTGTCTACCACGCCCAGGCGCAGGAAACGCATGCCCCGCTAGGAAACAGCTGGTTGCTTGACGAATTAGCCGGTCACCCGCGGCTGTTGCCGAGCTGGCTTCTCATGCCGCATCACACGGGCGAGATGCCCGAGCCGGATATATTGCTTGAGCAAATGTCACGCAAGGGTGTACGCGTGGCAAGGTTGCTGCCTGGTCTGAAAGGGCACCGTTTTTCCATGGAAGAATGGTGTGCCGGCCCCTTGCTGCAGGCCCTGGAAAGCCAGCGTATCCCCACCTTGGTGGATTTCATGTTCTTCCGCCGGGACGACCCCGATTGGAAGCTGCTGGCAGACATCTCTGGGCGCTACCCGAACCTTCCGATCATCCTGACCGGATGGGCCGGGCTCGCCAGCCGCTCGTTTTACGCCCTCTGTAAAGTGTGCCCGAACCTGTACCTGGATACCTCTCGCTACGCACTTTTCCGTGGCATGGAAGCTTTCTGTGAAAGGGTAGGAGCACGACAGTTAGTATATGGCTCGGGACTGCCGTTTATCGCGCCGGGTGTTGCCATGACGACGATCACCCATGCCGAGATCAGCCAGGAGGAAAAAGCGATGATTGCCGCGGGCAACCTGCAGCGGCTGCTGGCGGAGGTGACCCTATGAGCTCGGTGAGGAACCTGGAATACGGGGGCCAGCCGGTCTGGCAGCGTGCTGCCCAGAGCAAACTGCGCAACCTGCCCTGGCAGGGATCTGCCTGGCAGCAGCAGCTGCGTGCTGGCGAGCCGCTGCGAGATCTCATCATCCTGGATGGGCACGCCCATATTGGGGAGTACGCCAACTTTTACATGAACGAGCCGGGCGCCGGCTCGATGGTTGCTGTGATGGACCGGATCGGCATGCAGGCAGCCATTGTCTCGGCGAATGCCAGCATCAGCTCCAACAATGATTATGGCAATCAGATGGTACTTCAGGCCGTGCGCGCTTATCCGGGTCGCTTCTTGGGTTACGTGGTTGCCAATCCCTGGGAAACAGAAGAGATGGAGGCTACCCTTAACCACTATCTGGACCAGCCCGGGATGGTGGCTATTAAGCTTCACCCGGAGCTGCATGATGATTACCCGATGCGCGGGCCGCGTTATGCGCCCATGTGGGCGGTTGCAGCCGAGCGCAGAGTGCCGGTGCTCTTCCATACCTACTTTGGCGGTGACACCCTGGAGGATATAGCCGACCTGGCTGGAAAATATCCCAGCGTGCCGCTTCTGGTAGGGCATTCCCTGCAGGATAAAAGCCTGGATGCCATGGTGGAACTGGCCAACAGCTTCCCCAATGTATATGTTGACCTGTCCGTGCCGGAGATCTTTGGGATAACCGAATTCTTCTACACTGCCCTGGACGATATCGGAAAATTGATCTTTGGCACAGATTTTCCCTGGGGCAACTGCCATTTCCGGGTGGGGGCAGTGATCTATTCCCGCATTCCCGAGCAGGCCAAGCGCAAAGTGCTGGGCGAAAACATGGCCTCCTTGTTGGGAATTTCCCTCGAGTCGTTGGTGGCCGCAGCAAAAGTCAGACCGGGACCGGGAGAAAAGTGATGAGCTTAGGGACTTTAGGGTAAGTAAGCTACTATTCTGATAGAGGTTTGCTATGCTGATTGCTGATGGGCATCTCGATTTATCTTACAATGCTTTGCAGGTCAACCGCAATTTACTGCACTCGGCGATCACCATCCGGGCGCAAGAGGCTGCCTACCGGCCGGCGATTCC
>JBFYSP010000279.1:0-3290 GCA_041301395.1 Anaerolineae bacterium | reverse complement strand
CGCTGCGGTCGAAGACGCCGATGTTATCCAGCCCCAGGAAGCCGCCGTTGAACACGTTGCGCCCGCCGGGGTCTTTGCGGTTGACCCACCAGTTAAAGTTGAGCAGCAGCTTATTGAAAATATTTTTCAAAAAGGCGACCTGCTCCGGTCCCAGCGACTCGTTGCGTGTGTAGTTGAAGAAGGTTGCCCAGGCATGCACCGGGGGATTGACATCGCTGAAGTTCCACTCGTAAGCCGGGATCTGGCCGTTGGGGTGCAGGTACAGGTCGCTCATCATCAGGTCGAGCTGCTGGTTGGCGAAATCGGGGTCCACCAGGTGCAGGGCCATGGTGTGGAAGGCCAGGTCCCAGGCGGCATACCAGGGGTACTCCCACTTGTCGGGCATCGAGATGATGTGGTGGTTGGTCATATGATACCAATCGCTGTTGCGCGATTTGAGCTTGCCACCCGAAACCGGATTGGCGCCATGCTCGTCCAGCCAGGTGTCCAGATCGTAGTAGTAATACTGCTTGGACCACAGCATGCCCGAGAGGGCCTGGCGCATGACCATGCGGCGGTCAGCATTGAGAGGGGCCGGAGTGATGGCAGCATAGAAGGCGTCCGCCTCGGCGAGGCGAGCAGCGAAGACGGTTGAGTAGGCTTTTCCGAAGGGCTGGATATTTTTAGCCGGAGCTGAGCACAGCCGCAGGCGCACCTCTTGCGTCTCGCCGGCAGAGATCACCAGCCGGTAGTAGGCGGCCGACTTGGTGCCCTTCAGTGCAGGGTTGACCGCCTCGGGGCGAGCGCCGACCACAACCTCGTGGAAGGCGTCCTTGACATAGGGCGTTGGATTGGGCTCGTTGAACAGGCGCCGGCGGTTGGTGGCGTTGTCGGTAAACAGCAGCTCGGGGTCTCCTTCGCAGTACAGGACATACTCGCCCAGGGTGGCATGCACGGCGCGGATAGCCCGGTAGCCTTTGGCTGCATCCGCGGCGGATAACTCAGGGACGGGCGCATCCTGCTCCATCCAGGAGGTATCCCGGAAGAGTAACTGCGGCAGGATATGCAGCTCGGCCGGATCGGGGCCATGGTTGACAGCCCGGATGCGGATCAGCAAGTCCTCTGGAGCGGCCTTGGCAACTTCGACGAACACATCAAAGTAGCGATTTTCATCGAAGGCACCGGTATCGAGCAGCTCGTACTCCATCTCGTCACGCGTGCGCTGCTTGTTGGTCTGCACCAGCTGGTCGTATGGGAAGGGCTGCTGCGGATACTTGTACAGGTACTTCATATAAGAATGCGTTGGGGTGCTGTCCAGGTAAAAGTAGTACTCCTTGACATCCTCGCCGTGGTTGCCTTCGGCGTTGTTCAGCCCGAACAGTCGCTCTTTAAGGATCGAGTCGGCGCCGTTCCACAGCGCCAGCGACCAGCACAGCAGCTGCTGGTCATCGGAGAGACCGGCCAGCCCGTCCTCGCCCCACTTATAGGCCCGCGAGCGGGCCTGGTCGTGGGTGAAGTAGACCCAGGCATTCCCATCCTCGCTGTAATCCTCGCGCACCGTGCCCCATTGGCGCTCGCTCAGGTAAGGTCCCCATTTGCGCCAGGGGATTTTTTGCTCGCGGGCTTCGTCTAATCGCTGTTTTTCGGGGTTCATAAAGGTCTCCTGAACCTGAATTAATGAAATATGGATAACCTATGGATTTTACTTTGAAGCGCTGGGAACGCATAGTGCATTTTGAATGCTGCGGGATGCCAGGTTAAAGTTTCACAGGATTAGTGCATAAAATATACCATCCACGAATAACAGGCCACAAATACACGAATGGGCGCTTGGATGGCAGCCACCTATTCGTGGAATGGTACTCATGGCCAATGGCATATTTTAATCGTAGAATTCAGCTCTCATCTTGAATCCCCATTCCGGGCTGGGGATGGGGGTCATGATAATTTTGAGCTGGTAATCCGGCGGGGAAAACGCCAGGCGCACTGTCCTGAGGATGGCGGCGGTGGTGATCATCAACTGCAGCTCGGCTACGCCCGCGCCCAGGCAGGTGTGCGCCCCCAGGGTGTAGGGCGCGAATATCCCAGCGCCTTGATGGTGCTCGTCGCGCGGCGAGGAGTAGCGGTCGATGTCGAAACGCTGCGGCTCGGGGAAGTATTGCGGCAGGAAGTGAGTCAGTCCATTGGCGATCATCACCTGCTCTCCGGCCTCGACACGGTGCCCGGCGAAGGTGAAGGGCTTGGAGGCGCCGCGCGGCGTGAAAGGCGCCACCGGGTACATACGCAAGGTCTCCAGCACGGCGCCGTACAGGGCCTTGAATTCGTGCAGCTGGCGCATGGGGGGCAGCTCGTCGCCCGAGAAATGCTCGTCGATCTCGGCCTGCACCCGGGCGAGGGTTTCTGGATGCTTGTGCAGGGCATACAGCAGGAAGCTCTGCGTATTGGCGACGGTGTCCAGCCCGGCGAAGAAGGGTCCGATGGTGCTGCCCAGCAGGTCGCCCTCCGAGAAGGGATTACCGTGCAGATCTTTGGCCGCCAGCATATCGTCGATCAGATCGCGCGAGCGGCCGCCCATCGCTTCGGCGTGCTCCGCCAGCACCTGCATACCCATCTCGTGGACAACTTTCTTGGAGCGCCGGTAGCGGGGCGAGTAGAGCATGAACCTGGGCCACAGCTTGATCGTAAACACGTTCATCAGCGTATTGAAGTAGTAGCGCACCTCTTCGAACTGCGCGTAAGCGTCGTGATTGGCGACCGCCGGGCCGAGCTGGTCGAAGACGATGCGCTGCACCTGGTCGCGCACCGGGAAAGTCTCTCCCTGCGGCCAGGAGCGCGCCCACTTCTGCGCGGTGGCGTACATGGTATCCAGGTGCGGAGCCATCGCCTGTTTGGAGTAGCCGTAGCGCTGGATGCGGCGCAGGTGCCGGTGCGGGTCGCCGTCCAGGGCTACGGTGAAGTTCTCGGCGCCCATCTCGCGGGCAAAATCGCCGAAGAGCGGCTCGCTGGTCAGGTATTCTTCGCCTGCCTGGGCCAGGAACAGGTTGGCTTCCAGCCCGGCCAGGACGACGTAGTTCTGGTTGAGGGCCCGGATGCGGAAGATCGGGCCGAGCGACCGGTAATTTTCCAGAAACAGCTCCATCGGGCGGTTGAGGAAATCCAGGGCAGAGCCCAGCACGGGCAGGCCGCGCGCTTCGGGCGGGGGCGGGGCAGCGCCTGTCCCGCTCTCCCAGGTGATGGTTTGGGTGGTCATAAGGATGTGCTCCTGTGGATGTGAAAGAATGGACAAATTATCCCACAGAATCTGACGGCCC
>JBFYSP010000111.1:0-7057 GCA_041301395.1 Anaerolineae bacterium | reverse complement strand
GCCAGGTGCTGCGCCCGGTGGATCTGGGAGCTCTGGCAGCCAGCGGCCATGATCGGGTGTTGGTGGCGCGCAAGCCGCGTGTGGCGATTTTGCCCACCGGCAGCGAGCTGGTGCCGCTGGGGACGGCTGTAAAGCCGGGCGATATCCTGGAGTTCAACTCGCTGGTGCTGGCAGCGCAGGTTGAAGGATGGGGTGGGGAGGCCACACGTCTGGCGATCACCCCGGATAATTTTAACTTACTGTGTGCGCGAGTACGAGAAGCGGCCTGCACCCACGACCTGGTGCTGATCAATGCCGGGTCATCGGCGGGTTCGGAGGATTTCAGCGCCCGAGTTGTGTCGGAATTGGGTAAGCTGCTGGTGCACGGGGTGGCGGTGCGACCGGGCCATCCGGTGATCCTGGGGATGCTGCTGCCGGAGAGAACCGGCTGCGAACGGCCGGTGCCGGTGATTGGGGTACCGGGATACCCGGTATCGGCGGCACTGACTGGGGAAATATTTATTGAGGGTCTGTTGGCGCGCTGGCTGGGTCGCTCATCTGTCGAGCCGGTCATCGTGACTGCCAGGCTGACCCGCAAAGTCACCTCACCTGGAGGAGATGACGATTATTTGCGTGTAGCCGTTGGGCGAGTTGGAGAGCAGCTGCTGGCTGCTCCACTGGCGCGTGGCTCCGGCGTAATTTCGTCCTTGGTGAGGGCGGATGGGATTGCCATCCTGCCAAGCGGTTCGCAAGGATTACCGGCCGGGGCAGACCTGCAAGTACGCTTATATCGCTCGCTGGCCGAGCTGGAGCGCACCATCTTCGCCATCGGCTCGCACGATATCGCGCTGGATTTGATGGCTATGTTCTTATCCCGGCGAAGAAGGCGCCTGTCCTCTGCCAATGTAGGCAGCCAGGGCGGGCTGGTAGCGCTGCGGCGCGGTGAGGCCCACCTGGCCGGTGCACACTTGCTTGATCCGCTGACCGGCGAGTACAACCTGCGTTATGTTGGCGAATACCTGCCGGGAATGGCCATCAAACTGGTCGCCCTGGTGGGGCGCCAGCAAGGTTTGCTGGTTCGCCCCGGCAACCCTATAGGGCTGCGCTCTCTGGAAGACCTGCAAAAGCCGGAGATCAGCTTTGTCAACCGGCAGCGGGGCGCAGGGACGCGCGTCCTGCTGGACTATCACCTGGACAGGCTGGGGATCAAGCCTCAATCGGTACGCGGCTACACGCGCGAAGAATACACCCACCTGGCGGTAGCTGCCGCCGTCCAATCCGGGCGGGCGGACTGCGGGCTGGGGATCGCCGCTGCCGCCCAGGCGCTGGGGCTGGATTTTATCCCTCTGTTTCAGGAGCAATACCAGCTGGTCATCCCGACTGTATATTACGACGACCCTTTGCTCGCACCGCTGCGCGAGCTGCTCTATGACCCAACTTACCGCCAATCGGTGGCTGCCTTGCCGGGCTATGATGTCAGCCGGATGGGCGAGCTGGTGGCGGACATTCAATAAGGAGAACCTATGCCAATCCCTGCAGGAATCGATGCACCGGATTTCACCCTGGAAGATGAGAGCGGCATGCCGCGCCGACTCTCTGAGTACCGCGGCAGTCCGGTGGTGCTGTATTTTTACCCCAAGGACGATACGCCCGGCTGCACCAAGGAAGCCTGCAACTTTCGCGACGACTACAGCGCCTATCAACAGGCTGGGGTCATCATCCTGGGTGTCAGCCCGGATAATGCCAAATCGCACAGCAAATTTAAAACCAAATTCGAGCTGCCCTTCCCACTACTGGCCGACCTGGGGCACCAGGTATGCCTGCAGTATGGTGTTTGGGGACCAAAAAAATTCATGGGTAAAGAATATGAAGGCGTCTTAAGGACGACCTTTATTATTGACTATACCGGCAGAATTGCGCGGGTCTTCGAGAATGTAAAACCCGACCAGCAAAGCACTGAAATATTAGCTGCGTTGAAGGAGCTGGAAGTATGAAACACCCATTAATCTTGGCTATCACTTGCCTGCTACTGAGCCTGGTTCTGGCCGGCTGTGGTGGCAGCGAAAATGCGGCTACTACGCCGACCTCGTTGGAGCGCCCAGCTACCCCGGCTGAGTACAGCGGGAAGAGTAATCCCTTTGGCAGCGAAACGACAGCTGTCGAAAGTGGTCGAACTATCTACCAGCAGAACTGCCTCGCCTGCCATGGTGAGACGGGCATGGGGGATGGCCCGACTGCCGGAGGCTTGAATCCAAAGCCACAGCCGCTGGCGGCCAATCAGGAAGGGCTCGAAGATGCTTACCTGTTCTGGCGGATCAGTGAAGGCGGGCTGAGAGCCCCGTTCAGTTCGACTATGCCCAGCTGGAAAGCTATGCTAAGCGAGGAAGAAATCTGGCAGGTGATTTCGTATCTGCGAACGATAGATTAATTCGCAATTATTTTACAGTCAAGGTTCCTTCCATGCCTTGTTCCAGGTGTCCGGCAGTACCGCATACGATGTTGTAGACACCGGGTTCGGTTGGGGCTGTGAATTCCACCGTTGCAGCCTCGCCGGGTAATACTTCGTGTTCCCAGAAAATATTCGGCTCATCATCATCGTCGAATGGCAGGGTGACATCCTTCCCCAAGATCATAATGACATACTCATGTTCCTGGGTGCCGGTATTTGTCAGGTTTAAAGTGACCTTAGCGCCGGCCGGTACCTCCCAGGTGTTGGGCTCGAAGGCAAAGTCTTTCATCTCCACATCGAATGACACTGCTTTCGGTCCGCAGGCAGTCAAGACTATTGCCGCGAGAATAACCAGGACGCTAAACAGGAAAAAGTTGCGCTTGTACATCGAATTTCCTCCACTGAAATATAAATCACCGGATTTAGATCTTAGTGCGCATATATTACTCTAGGTTCTGGTAATTTCCTATACCCCTTTGGGGTGATTGAACAAGGTGATTCAATTCATTCTCGCAAAGACTTATCGGGTAAAATTGGCCTGTGAACGATACTGGGAATGATCCACGTGAGAGATCCGCCTGGCGCTGGCTGCTCTGGCTGGGAATAGGCTGCCTGCTCCTATCTGGCGTAACGCTGCTGGCGATCCGGCCTGCATGGATCGAGGCTATTCCGGTTCCCACCCAGGTTTTGTTCTGGTTGGTGAGCATCGGCGAACTGGCAGCCCTGATATTCCTGGTGTGGCTGGTGCTGCGCTACCAGGCACAGCAGCAAGCCGACCAGAGGAGAAGCCAGGATGCTGAGCGCCAGATCGCCCTGGCCTATGAGCGCTTGGACGCTTTTTTTCGGGTAGGACAGAAGTTTGTCGAGGCCAGCGAAGAGCGGGAAATCATCGAACCGGTGTTAAATCTGTGCATCGATCTGGTTGGAGCGCGAGGCGCATCTTTCGTTCCGCTCGACGATCACGGCCAGCCGAATGCTGCCATCAGCCAGGGGGAAATACCCATGGCAGAGATGGAAGCCTGGATCGATTTTCTGGGCACGCCAGAGATCAGCAACCGCTGCCAGGTATGCTCGCAGACCGGCAGCCTGCAGCACGCCTGTCCTTTGCTCCACAATCCAACGCTGAACGCCTCCGGGATTTTCTGCCTGCCATTAAAGCGCGGCGAGCGCCAGTATGGCATGCTGAACCTTTATTTACCCGGCGAAGAGCCGCTCAACCAGGAAACGCACGCCCTTCTGGGGGCGTTGGTTGACCAGACCGCACTGGCCATGGAAAGTGTCCGCCTGAGACGGCGTGAGCTGGATGCTCTGCGTCAAATGCAGGTAGTGCGGCAGAAGACCGATCTGATGTCCTTGCTGGCGAGTTTGTTGGTGAATGTCTACCAGGCAATCGACTCGGATTTTGCGTTACTGGTGATCTCCCAGCCGGGCAGCCCGCTGGCGGATGTCCGCCTGGTGCAAGGCGAGCTCACCAATCCGAGCATCGCTTTTGTGGATGCGGTCGCCCAGGGGGTAATTGGTTCCGGGCAGCCCGTCCTGCTGGGCCAGATTACCGGGGAGGTTACCAATGGTCGCTCGGTGCGCTCGATGCTCTCGGCGCCGCTGCTGTCACCCGTGCACAAGCCGCTTGGTGCGCTGGTGGTCGGAAGCTATCATTCAACGGCTTTCAATAAACGACAGCTATCGCTGCTACAAACGATCGCCGGGCAGGTGGCGCTGGTTGTGCAAAACGCCGATTCCCTGGCGGAGCTGGAATATAAGACCATTATCCAGGAACGCACTCGCCTGGCGCGGGAAATTCATGATGGCCTGGCCCAGACCCTGGGCTTTCTAAAACTGCAGGCGGCCCAGATCCGTGGCTACCTGGCACGCGGTGAATCCGCCAAAGCACAAAACAGCCTGGAGATGTATTCAAATGCCTTGACAGAGGCCTACCAGGATGTGCGCCAAACGATCGACGGTCTGCGCATCGAACCGGCTGCCTGCGGGCTGGACGGCTGGCTGGAACAAACTGCAGACGAGTTCCGCGAACTTTCCGGCATGCAGGTGATCTTTCCAGGGACTGCGGTGAGTGGGGAATTACCGCCTGAAGTGCACGCCCAGTTGATTCGCATCGTGCAGGAAGCGCTTTCCAATGTGCGCAAGCATGCCCAGGCGACGACCGTGTGGATGGATTGTTACGAAAATGGCGGTGACTTGTGGCTGGAGCTGCGTGACGACGGCCAGGGTTTCTCTCCAGAGGATGTCAGCCGCCCATCGCAACACGGCTTGCGCGGCATGCGTGAGCGCGCCGAGCTGATCGGAGCGGATTTCCAGGTGGCCAGCCTGCCGCAAGCCGGGACCACCATCCGAGTGCGCCTGCCCCTGAAAAACTTGCGCCTGCAGGAGACATCCTTATGAAGCCGATCCGCCTGGTTGTGGTAGACGACCACGCCTTGTTTCGCGCCGGTCTGATCAGTCTGCTCTCCGAGATGGACGATTTTGAGGTGTTGGGCGAAGCCAATGACGGAGAAAGCGCGATCGAGCTGGTGCGCAGAAAAAAGCCAGACCTGGTGTTGATGGATGTCAACATGCCCGGGATGGACGGCGTAGAAGCGGTGCGCATGCTGCGCAAGAGCGAAACCTGCCGCATCCTGATGCTGACCATCTCGAAAAACGACGAAGACTTATTTGGGGCGATCGCTGCCGGGGCGGATGGCTACATCCTGAAAAACGCCGAACCGGAAGAGCTGCGTCAGACGATAGCCCTGGTCGCCCAGGGGATGTTTGTGCTTTCGCCTCAGGTTACGCGTCAGGTGGTGCGGGCGATCGGAAGCGATAGAAATAAGTTCCAGGAGAGCGGCTTAAGCAGTCGTGAAATGGAAGTGCTGGATTGCCTGGCGCAAGGTAAGACGACCATCCAGATCGCCGGCAAGCTATTTATCTCGGAGAACACCGTCAAGACCCACGTGCGCCATATCCTGGAGAAGCTGGAAGCCTCCAATCGTGCGGAGGCGGTCAGCAAGGCGCTGCAGATGGGGTTGATTGGAATGGACAACTAGCTTAATCGATGCGCTTATCGGCGGGCAGTTTTAACTTGGCATCGATAAACTGCTTGTGAGTAAGTAAAAGGCCCTGTGAAATCGTGCGGATTTCCTCGATTTCCGCGAATGAGGCCTGGCCATCACCTGCTGCTACGGCAAACAATACATCCAGGAAGCGTACACGCTCGTCCTCTGTAGTCGCATCGAAAAATTCACGCGTTAGACGGTAATAATCGATATCTTTGGTGATCTCAGCGGCTGAACATTCAGCGATCACGGCTGCCTCAACCTGAGATTTTCCCCAATATTTTTGCAAAGCACCCAGGATAATCTGGCTCTCCGCCTCGGAAACCTGGTTGTCGGCGTATGCGACGCGTGCCATCAATCCGCCTGCCAGGCTCAACCTGCGCAGCTCGACCTCCGGAATTTCCGTGGGTATATTTTCCTGTTCCAGGCGGCGGCGAACGTCATAGTAGATTTTATTCTTCAGAAAATCGTCCATGTACTGCTCCCGATTCGGGGCGGTATGCACGGCTTCCGAGCGAGTTTCTACGCGCTTGCGGGTGAAGAGACTCCAGTGCTTAATTCCACCGCTCTGCGCGTTTTTCAGGGAAGCCTTCATCTCGTCGAGAACGGCACGCTCCGACTCACTGACCACACCGTCGATACCGGCCATCTGGTCCAGAGCCTGGATAGCCCGCTCTCTTTCTGTTGGGGAGGAGAGCCGGGCCTGCAGCTCGGTGACCAGACGCTGGCGCTCGGCTTCGTCGACCGGGGATTCGATGTAAATGTCTATCTCCGCCCAATCACTGGCAGTCATGCCTTCCAGGTGGAACAGGATATCTTTCAGGCAGTTGATTTCGTCGTTGTTAATTTGACCATCCGCCCAGGCGGCGGCCACCATCACCTTGGCCAGGCTAAGGGTAATATTTGTGCTTGATTCCATCGCTATCTACCTTTTTATTTAACAGATTAGTTGACCGGGTTATCGATGCTGGAATCAGAGCTGTGCCAGCCTGGCTCACCAGGTCAGGGGCACAGTATACCCGATCAATATAAGAAGAATATCAATAATTCGTTGTGATTACCCGGTGCCAAACTGCCGGTCACCCGCATCGCCCAGCCCGGGTAGAATGTAACCGCGCTCGTTCAGCCCCTGGTCGATGGCGGCCAGGTGAATGGGTACTTCCGGGTGGTGTTGATGCAGATTGGCGATGCCCTCCGGTGCGCCTATGATGCCCACAAACTTGATCTTCTTCACTTTCCAGCGTTTGAGGATATCAACCGTCGCCACGGCCGAGCCGCCTGTGGCCAGCATGGGGTCCAGGATCAGGCACACCGAAACGGTCGCTTCAGGGGGCAGCTTGTTGTAATACTCGACCGGCATGAGGGTGCGCTCGTCACGGTAAAGACCGATATGCCAGACTTCTGCTGAGGGCATCAGGTTCCAGACGCCTTCCACCATCCCCAGACCTGCCCGCAGGATGGGTATCAAGCCTACCCTTTCCATGAGCTCGTGGCCATGATATGGCGCCAGGGGGGTCTGGACCTGCTTAGGACGCAGCAGCAGGTCGGCAGTGGCTTCGTAGGCCATCAGGGCGGCAAT
>JBFYSP010000107.1:0-4026 GCA_041301395.1 Anaerolineae bacterium | reverse complement strand
CAGGCTCGCCTGGACGCCGCCGAGACCGAACGGCTGGCTGCGGCCCGCCTCGCCATGAGCCCACAGGAGCTGCAAGACATCATCGAGAACGCGGAATCTCTGAAGCGGCAGCAGGAAGCTCCCGACTCACCGGAAGTCCTGGCCCTGATCCCTTCCCTCAAGCTGGAAGACCTGGATCGCCAAAACAAGCCCATCCCATTGGAACTCCTGGATCTGGATGGCACGCCTCTGCTCTACCACGACCTGTTCACCAACGGCATCCTGTACCTGGATGTTGGTTTCGACCTGCATGCCATACCCCAGGAGCTGCTGCCCTACCTGCCGCTCTTCGGACGCGCCCTGGTTGAAATCGGTACCCAAACCCAGGACTTCGTGCGCCTATCTCAGCGCATCGGCCGCAGCACAGGCGGCATCCACGCCTCCTTCTTCACTTCCGCAGTGACGGAGCTGGACGACCCGGCCGCCTGGTTCTTCCTGCGCGGCAAGGCGGTTGCCTCCCAAACCGGCGAGCTGCTCTCCATCTTGCAGGACATCCTGCTGACCGTCCAGCTTGATAACCCGGAGCGCTTCCGCCAGATGGTGCTCGAGTCGAAAGCGGACCTCGAGGCCATGCTCGTCCCTGCCGGCCACCGGGTAGTCAACACCCGCCTGAAATCCCGCTTCGATCAGTCCGCCTGGCTGGATGAGCAGATGGGCGGCATCAGCTACCTGTTTTTCCTGCGTGAGCTTGCCAACCAGGTTGACCAGGACTGGCCCTCTGTGCTGCACAAGCTGGAAACGATCCGTAAGCTGTTGATCAATCGCCGCGTCATGCTGTGCAACGTGACCATCGATTCTGAAAACTGGGCTGTCATCCAGCCCCAACTGGCCAGTTTCCTGGCCGCTCTACCGGCTCCGGTTGCATCCCGCCATACCTGGAGCCCTGAGTTCGTCGCCTACGACGAGGCCCTCACCATCCAGGCCCAGGTTAATTACGTCGGTAAAGGCGCCGACCTGTACCAGCTCGGCTACCGGCTGGACGGTTCGCTGTTTGTCATCCTCAACTACCTGCGCACCACCTATCTGTGGGAGAAAATCCGCGTCCAGGGCGGCGCTTATGGTGGGTTTGCTACCTTTGACCACCGCTCCGGTGTGTTTACTTACCTGTCATATCGCGACCCTAACCTGCTGGCAACCATCGAAAATTACGACCGCACGCCTCACTTCCTGCGGGAAATTGATGGCAGCCGCCTGAGCCAGGAAGAGCTGACCAAGAGCATCATCGGCGTGATTGGCGACCTGGATGCCTACCAGCTGCCTGACGCCAAGGGCTTCTCCTCGCTGACTCGTTTTCTGGCTGGAGAAACCGACCAGGCTCGCCAGCAGCGCCGCGAGCAGGTACTGGCCACCAAACAGGATGATTTCCGCCATTTCAGCCAGGTGCTGGAAGAAGTCAGCCGGCAAGGCCAGGTGGTTGTACTCGGCTCACAGGAAAGCATCAACGCCGCCGACGCCGAACGTGGCGGATGGCTCAGGATCACCCGGGTTTTATAGCGCCGCCGGCTGTGGGCGCATCACCAGGCAAAGGAAGGACCATGCACCTCCAACTGACTATCAATGAACAAACCATTCAGACCCAGGCTGACTCTGGTGAGAGCTTGCTGGCGCTGCTGCGCCGTCTGGGCTATTTCGGGGTGAAGCACGGCTGCGAGACTGGTGAGTGCGGCGCCTGCGCCGTGCTGCTGGATGGCAAGCCGGCGAACTCCTGCCTGCTGCTGGCCGCCCAGGCTGAAGGTCATACCATCCAGACGATCGAGTCGCTTGGCGAGCACCCCGAGCAAGGCTGGAAAACGACCGCCGGGCTGCACCCTCTGCAGCAGGCTTTCGTCGAGACCGGCGCGGTGCAGTGCGGCTACTGCACTCCCGCCCAGATCCTGGCCGCCAGTGAGCTGCTCGAACGGGACCCCAACCCCAGTGAGGCTGACGTTCGCCAGGCGCTCTCCGGTGTGCTATGCCGCTGCACCGGCTACCTGAAACCGGTACAGGCCGTGCTGCGCGCCGCAGCAGTCCTGCGCGGCGAGAGCGTTGAGCCGGTGGGTGGCCTCCAGCCGCCTATTCCCGCCCCGCAGGATTGGCTGCCCAGCAGCCCTGAGGCCACCTCCTCGCCTGCGCATCCTGGTGAAGTGATTTCCTCTACTCGAGTAATGCCCCGCATCCAGATCACCTCGCAAACCCAAACCATGACCAGTGTCGGTAAGCCGGAGCCCAAGGTGGATGCCGTCAAGCTCGTCCAGGGTAAACCGGCCTTCGCCGCCGATATCGAGATGCGCGGCATGCTGGTTGCCAAGGTGCTGCACAGTCCACACGCTCACGCCCGCATCACCCGCATCGACGCCTCCCAGGCGCGTGCTCTGCCCGGCGTGGCCGCCGTGCTCACCTGGCAGGACCTGCCACGCGTGGCCTACTCCACCGCCGGGCAGTCCGACCCCATCCCCGGCCCGCTGGACAGCTTCTCTCTGGACAACAAGGTACGATTTGTCGGCGACCGGGTGGCTTTCGTCGCAGCCGAAAGCGAGGAAATCGCCCAAAAAGCCCTCGAGCTGATCGAAGTCGACTACGAGCTGCTGCCCACTCTGCTGGATCCGGCCCATTCGATGCATCCCGGCGCCCCCATTCTGCACGACCAGCCGGAATTCGTCAACTTCGCCGACTCCAACCCGCAGCGCAACCTGGCCGCCGAAATTCGCATCGACATTGGCGACGTGGAGAAAGGCTTTACCGAGGCCGATTTCGTTTTTGAAGACGAGTACACCGTCCCCAAGGTGCAGCAGGCGCACATCGAGCCGCATGTTGTCGTCACCTACTGGGACGAGGACGACCGCCTGGTGATCCGCACCAGCACCCAGGTGCCGTTCCACGTGCGTCGCATCCTGGCCCCGGTGCTCAAGCTGCCCGTTAAGCGCATCCGGGTGATCAAGCCGCGCATCGGCGGCGGGTTCGGCGGCAAGCAGGAAGTGCTGATTGAAGATGTCGCCGCCCATTTGACCATCGCCACTGGTCGCCCGGTGATTTTCGAATACTCCCGCGAAGAGGAGTTCATCGCTGCTCGCTCGCGCCACCCCATGCGCATCCGCCTCAAGACCGGCGTCAAGCAAGACGGCACCCTGACCGCCAACGCGATGTACGCCCTGAGCGACACCGGCGCGTATGGCTGTCACGCCCTGACCGTAACCGGCAATACCGGCCACAAGTCAATGGCGCTATACGTAGGCGACGGCCCCTACCGCCTGTCGCCAAATATCCGCTTCTATGCCGATATCGTCTATACCAACCACCCGCCGGCCGGCGCTTACCGCGGCTATGGCGTCCCCCAGGGCTACTGGCCGCTCGAGCGGCACATGGAAAAGATCGCCCGCCACCTGGGCCTCGATCCGCTGGAGTTCCGGCTGAAAAACGCCCTGCGCGCCGGCGAACTGCACCCCTTCAGCACCGCCTGGAGTGAAGGCCGCGAGCCGCGCCCGGAAACCATTGAGACCTGCGGCCTGGAAGAGTGCGTCCGCCAGGGTAAGGCCGTCATTGGCTGGGACCAGAAATACGGCAACCCCCTCTGGCATGCTCACCCGGATAAACCGGGGGTACGCCGTGGCATCGGTGTGGCTTTGGTCATGCAGGGCACCGCCATCCCTTACCTGGATATGGGCGGCGCCAGCATCAAGATGAATGACGACGGCTCCTTCAACCTGCTCATCGGCGCAACCGACCTGGGCACAGGGTCTGACACCGTGCTTGCCCAAATGGCGGCCGAAACGGTGGGCGTGCCGACGGAGGATATCCTGGTTTATTCGTCCGACACGGACTTTACCCCATTCGATAAGGGAGCTTATGCGTCTAGTACCACGTACATCTCCGGCGCGGCGGTTGCCCGGGCGGCTGAGCAGGTGGCCGAACGCCTGTGCATTCGCGCGGCGCGCATGTTGACCGATGAAGGCAGGCCGGTCAATCCGGACGAAATCCGCCTGGAAGACCGCAAAGCCATCGCCCCAGACG
>JBFYSP010000100.1:0-43424 GCA_041301395.1 Anaerolineae bacterium | reverse complement strand
TGGGTTATACTGGTCACGGGATGGCGATAATCTGGCTGCCATAGTGACCGATTCCACCGATACATCAGAAGTCCTGTATATCACCCCAGACGGTACGGTTGAGCGGACCGGTGATGTCCAGCTGTTTGCCGAGAATGAAATGCAGGATTACAGCCCGCTGGTTGCGCCTAATTTAAGCAAACGGCTGTGGCCTAAAGGCGTAGAAGGTGGATTCCTTTACACCATAACCGGCCCCGTCGATGAGCCAGGAGACGACGCCCCGGTTCTGACCAATTACCCAATGACATTCGTTGGGTGGAGCCCGGACAGTGAGCAAATTCTGCTACTCGACAGCATGTCCGACGAGCTGGAGCAGTTCGGCCAGCTGCCCGAACCTCACGGGGCACTTTACACGATCAATCCGGATGGCAGCGACCTGAAGGCATTAACCGCCGGCGGAGGTGCTACCGCTGTCGCTGACTGGTCGCCGGACGGGCGCACGATTGCCTATCTGACCCAGCTGGAAGACACGGATAACGATGGCACAGCCGACTCACGCAGCGAGCTGCCGCTGCTCTTCCTGCTGGGCCAGGATAGCACCGCCAGGCGCATCTCCCTGGGGAATGATTACCGCCTGGGTTGGGGTATTGATTGGTAAGCGTAAAGGGAAGAATTTCTGGTTAAAATCAAAACAGGCGAGCCCATGAGAGCTCGCCTGTTTTGGATCATGGAAGAGTTAGGATTTCAGTTTACCGGTACTACATTGGCAGCCTGCAGACCCTTGGGGCCTTTCTCGACTGCAAATTCGACCTTCTGGCCTTCGACCAGATTGCGGTAGCCATCGGTGGAAATGGCCGAATAGTGGACGAAAACGTCCGGCCCGTTATCACGAGCGATGAAGCCATAGCCCTTGCTGCCATTGAACCACTTGACTGTGCCGACGATACGTTCTGACATTGCTTTATTTCCTTTACAAAAGAAGAGTAGTATTTTAGGTCTAAGCGCCTTTTGCCTCTTCCACTTCCATTAAAAATGACCCGGACTTGCATTCGGGCCATCGCTTTGATTGTGTACAACGGCAACGCAACTGCAACCTAACGGCGCAAATATATCAGGAAATTTAAAAATTGTCAATGAAAAATCCGTTAATTTCTATGTTCTTGATATAAAATAGCAGCATGGAAAACCTGCAATCGCACCTGATTAATCTATTTGACCAGGCTTATGAGGCCGAGCTGGCCTTTGTTGCCAATCTAACTGATGAACAACGTATGGCCAATGGCGCCCCCGACCACTGGTCGCACAAAGATACCCTGGCCCATATCGCCGCCTGGAATGCCCACGAGGTCTGGAAGATGCAATCCGCTGCGCAAGGCGAAACACAGCAGCTCTCGGGCGATGTCGACGAGATCAACGCCGGGATCTACGCCGAACACGTACTCTGGGCCTGGGATCAGGTGATGGGGCTGCTGGCTGATGCCCAGCGCGACCTGGCTGCCGCCCTGGTTCACCTGTCGGATAGCGACCTGACCGACCCGGAGCGCTTCTCCTGGACTAGCCACCAGTCGCTCCTCCACCGTCTGGCCTTCACTGCTTACTTCCATGCCCTCTCGCACCTGGCGCGCCTGCTGTGGGATAGCGGTGAACACACCGCCGGCGCCCAACTGGCAGAAACCATCAGTCTGAATATGGCTTCCCTGGACGAGTCGCAGAGCTGGCAAGGCGTGCAGCGCTATAACCTGGCCTGCTTCTATGCCTTATCCGGCCAGCGCCAGGCGGCGCTGGAGCTGGTGCGCCAAGCACTGGCCTTACGACCTGATTTGGCCGTCTGGGCCAGGCAGGATACCGAGCTGGCTTCCCTATGGGAAGATCCGGCCTTCGTTGAGATGACCGCCGGCGGGGAATAATCGCTTGCCGCTTGCGTGCCTGACGCCCTGTTGCGCCTGACTTGCGGTAAAATACAAACCCATGGTCGATATCCGCACTACCCTCCTCCTGCTTGCCCAGCGAGGTTATGAAGACACGCTGGCTTATTTTGCCACTCTGGGCGAAGCTGAGCTGGCGGATTCGGGCTCTCCAGACGATTGGAGCCCTAAAGATATCCTGGCGCACATCGTCGAGTGGTCCGCCATCACCTCCTACCGGCTGTCCGCGGCACGACAGGGTGAGACACCAGCCACGTATTCCGATGTGGATGCCAAGAACGATGAAATCTTTCAGCAGTACCGCAGCCTGCCCTACCTGGATATCCTGGTGCATGCCGATGAAATCAATCAGGATATACAATCCCAGCTGCAAAGCTTCCCCCTGGCCGACCTGCTCGACCCGGATCGCTACCCCTGGCTGAACAGCCAGCCGCTGTACTGGCGCATCGTCCACAGCCTGTATTTTCACGCCAATTTCCACCTTTCCCAATTGCAGCTGAAATACGGCCGGCGAGAAGAAGCCGATGAGCGCATGGAACGCACCATCCACGACATGCTGATGGTGGACGAATCGCCGCGCTGGCAGGGTCTGTACCTTTACAACCTGGCCTGCTACTATGCCATCCCCGGGGATTCGGCCAAAGCCCTGTCCAACCTGCAGCGAGCTTTCGCGTTGCGCAATGAGCTCATCGAATGGTCCAGGTCCGATACGCGCCTGGCCTCCTTAAAGACCGATCCGGGTTATCTCAGCCTGGTGTACGGGTAGCCATTCAGGCCTCACAACCTGGCCAGTGGAGACCGTCATCACAACAGGAGGGATTATCGTGACCGATCAACCTACTACGGAAGAATTGAATGCCTGGCACAAGCGATTCGCTATGTCGTGCAACAATGAATCTTGGGCATTGATCGAAAAGCCCGAGCGCACTGTCGCCGAAGGGCGCGAGATGCTGTACCTGGCGTATGCAGCCGCCTATCACTGGTCGAAGGTTGGCACTCCGGTGAATTGGGCGCGTGCCGAAATAACCCTGGCACATGCCTATTCGTTACTGGGTGATGGCGCCAGAGCAATGCATTTTGCGCAAAGCGCACTGGCGTTTTTTGATGCCGGGAATGGCGAAGACTGGGACCTGGCTTTTGCCCACCTGGAAGTGGCCCTGGCGGCAGCCACACAGGGCGATTATGTACAGCACCGTCTGCACTACCAACAGGCTCACGACCTGTCCGAAACCGTCCAGGACCCTGAAGACCAAAAAATTCTATTTGACTTCCTCAGCCGCATTCCATCAGCCTGATCCATCATCCTACTTCCGATAAACAATTCATGAACCTAAAATCGATCTCCACACTGTATTCCTACAACGCCTGGGGCAACGGCCGCATCCTGCTTGCTTCTGGCCTGGTCACCGATCTGCAGTTTAAGCGCCAGCCGGTAGCCGGCCTGGGTTCGCTGCGAGATATCCTGGTTCACACGCTCGGCGCCCAGTGGATCTGGCTTTCCCGCTGGCAGGGCGTCTCGCCGGCCAGTGTACCGGATGCGCACGAATTTCCCAACCTGGATAGTTTACGCCTGCGCTGGGCTGAAGTGGAAGGCGAGACCCAGGCTTTCATCCAAGACCTGAACGAAGCTGCCCTCCATCGGGAAGTAGCCTATACCAGCCTTAGCGGTAACGCATTCTCCGAACCGCTCTGGCAGCTCATGCTCCAGCAGATCAACCACGCCACGCAGCACCGCTCCGAAGCGGCTGTGCTGCTGACGCTGTTCAATTTCTCGCCCGGCGATCTGGATTTCATCTACTATTTGCGCCTGGTGCGCGACGGAATGGCAGGCGTGGGGTTTTAATTGGTATGGATGAGTATTCCCTTAGTCTGGACGAAAGTGGCGAAACACCCAGCTATAATCAGGCCGCTGTGATTCATAGTAGATTGGAAAATATATAAAGTGAATAGTTCGGTTACCACATACAGCAAAGCCCCTGAGAAAACGAAGGGGCTGCCATTTTCGACGCGCCTGGCGCGTTTTATTTTGCGCCTCAAGGGTTGGAAGCTAGACGTCAAACTGCCTGATTCGCCCAAATACATCGTGATCGGCGCGCCCCACACCACCAACCGGGATGGATTCTATGCCATTGTGCTGGGCTTTGCCGCCAATATACCCATGCGTTTCATCGGTAAGGATTCCCTGTTCAAGCCGCCATTCGGATTCCTGATCCGCCTGCTGGGAGGCATCCCCGTAGTCCGCAGCAGCTCTAACAACTTTGTCGACCAGATCGTCGAGCGCTTCAACAACAACGAAGCGCTGGTTATTGCTATTGCACCGGAAGGCACCCGCGACAGTGTGGCTTACTGGCGTACCGGTTTTTACTACATGGCATTGGGTGCTGGAATACCGATAGCATTCGGCTTTGTCGATTACGACCGCAAAACCCTGGGTATCTATCCAGGCCTGCTACCCAGCGGCGACCTCCCCGCCGACATGGAGATAATCCGCAAGTTTTATACGAGCACGGTGCAGTTCTACCAAGAAGGCAAGCGGGAAATTCAGCTAAAAAACCTGTAGGAAATCGTCTATCCATGCAAACGGTCTCTCTATCCGACGGCGCCGGATATCTCCATCGCTACGCTGATTTTCCCTCTCAATATTTCCAGCCGCGTACCGTCGACGTGTGGCTGCCGCCTGCGTACTCGATCGACCATGCCTCCCACTTCCCGGTCATCTACATGCACGACGGCCAGAACCTGTTCGACCCGGCAATTGCCTTTACCGGTACCGACTGGGGTGTAGATGAGGCAATCAACCGGCTTACGGCCAAAGGCGTTACTTCCGGGGCTATCGTAGTCGGCGTGTGGAATGGTGCGTTGCGCTGGGTGGATTATATGCCCCAACGCCTGACCGACCTGCCGGAAGGCGAGACCGTTTTGGATTTCTTTCTTCAGGAGAAAGGCGGCCGGCCGCACTCCAACCGCTACCTGCAGTTCCTGGTAGATGAAATCAAACCATTCATCGACACAAATTACCGCAGCCTGCCTGATCAGGCTCACACCTATATAATGGGTTCCAGCATGGGGGGCCTGGCTTCACTCTATGCCCTGGAAAGCTACCCGGAAGTCTTTGGCGCGGCAGCCTGCCTCTCCACCCACTGGCCTGCTGGCGGCGACCTGTTGGTCGACGACCTGGCGGCGCACCTGCCTGTCCCCGGCATCCACCGCCTGTACTTCGATTATGGCACCGCCACACTCGACGAGCTGTACGAACCTTTTCAATTGCGCTTCGATACGCAGCTGCAAAAAGCCGGCTACCTTCGCGGACGGGACTGGGTCACCTTGAAATTCGAGGGGGCCGAGCACAACGAAGCCGCCTGGCGCCAGCGGGTCGAGATCCCGCTGCGCTTCCTGTTGGCAGGCTGAGCTGCCCCTGTAACAGCTATGTACCGGGGCAAACGCAAGAATCACCCCCAATACAAACTCATCAACCGGGCCTACCTCGTCTACGCCGAGTGGGGATCGAACCGCTCGATCCCGCGCGACGAGCGGCTGCGTCACGAATTCCCCCAGTCGGATGAAGCCACCCGCAAAGCCTGGTTTTCCGAATTCGAGCGTGTCCACAAAAAAATTTCCTCCCTGGCCGAGCAAGGCGGCCCTAAAACATATTCCCTGCCTGCCTTCAGCAAACTCATGCGCTTGGACTTTCCCTGGATGGACGACCAGTCGCTCAGCTTTGCCCACACTGTGATGGGCTATTATGCTTTCGTTGACGGTTATGCTTAAAACATTGAAACACGAAGACCACAAAGCAGGCACGAAGAATCACTAAGATAAATTAAATAATAACTGTTGTGCATCTTGGTGCATTCTTTGCGCTCTTTGTGTTTTAATGTGCTATCTTCACAAAAAGCAAGTGTATAATCATCTTATGGAGCAATCTTTTCCAGGGAGTAACCTATGAATGACTCTAGCCTCTCGATATACCAGAATCCCGAGTTGGTGGCTGAGACCCAGCGCAATTTCATCCGTAAAGTCTTCGCCTGGATGACGCTTGGACTGTTTATCACCACGGTGGGCTCTTTTGTGATGCTATTCAATCCGGCGTTGATGAATGCTATGATGGCTCGCCCCTGGACGTTCATCGTTTTGCTATTTGCCGAGCTCGGCCTGGTGGTTTTCTTGAGCGCGGCCATCAACCGGCTTTCGCCCGCCATGGCCGGAGTGAGCTTCATCGTGTATGCCGCACTCAATGGGATCACGCTGTCGGTGATCTTCCTGGTGTACGAGCTTAGCTCGATCTTTGAGACCTTCCTGATCTGCGCCTTGATGTTCGCTGCGATGACGATCTTTGGCTATACGACAAAGCGCGACCTGACCTCACTCGGCAGCCTGCTGTTCATGGGATTGATCGGTGTCGTCCTGGCTGGCTTGCTCAACCTGTTCATCCGCAGCTCGGGTTTGTATTGGATCGTCACCATCGTCGGCATCCTGGTTTTCGTTGGCCTGATCGCATACGATACTCAGAAGCTGAAGAACATGAGCCTGGCAGTCAGCGCGGATGGCGAGGCGGAGGCCAAAGCCTCGGTGATCGGCGCCCTGGCACTCTACCTGGACTTCATCAACCTGTTCCTGCTTCTGCTGCGCATCTTCGGCCGCCGCCGGTAAAGGACAGAACCGCCAAGGGCGCGAAGAACGCCAAGGTTATTAATTGAAAATCTATCACAAAGCCCCGAAGTATTGATACTTCTTGGCGGCTTTGGCTTTTTGGCGGTTAAGTTTTTTTCGCCTGCTTCCCCTAAAAAAGCACCCGCTTTCTTTGTTCCAATTTCTACTGCGCATCTCCGGCCGCCGCCGCTGAAGGACAGAACTGCCAAGGGCGCGAAGAATGCCAAGATTCTTAACAGAAATCTCCCCCAGATCTTAAAAGTGATTTTCCTTACTTGGCGGTCTTGGCTTCTTGGCGGTTATATCTTTTAGCTTGCTTCCCCCAAGAGTAGCACCCGCTTACTCACCAGGCTGAGCGGAACGATGGTGCAGGCCAGGCTGAACGCGCCCCCCAGCAGCAGCCCGACCACCTGGCCGATCCACTCGGGTATTCCCAACACTGCTGCGCCCAACGGCGGCAGGAAGAACAGGCTGAAGGCCACCGGTAGGAATGCAATGCTGACGATCGACGAAAGGCAGCTGGCGCTGCCGCGCATCATCTGGCGCGGGTCACTCCAATCCAGGTTGGCGCCGGTGATGCCAAAGGTCAGCTGGATGCCCGTGTTGCCGGCAATAATCAGCGCCACCGCCGGTGCAGTAAACCACAGCACCGAGAGCGCCGCTTGCTGCAGGATAGCCAGCGCCACCAGGAACACCCAGCCCAGCAACAGTCCGGGCAAAAAAGCCACCGCGAACTTAGCCAACACCAGCTGCGAGACACGCAGCGGAGCTGTCTTCAGTATCCAGAAGCTCTTGCCCTCTTGCGCAAATGCCATCCCACCCAGGCGCGCCACCAGCAGCCAGCTGACAAACAACGACATGCCCACGTTGATGTACAGCGACAGGTTCTTCACCGCCGCGGCAATGAACTCAGGCATCTCGTTGCGTCCGTAGATTGACTGCGGTTCGCGCAGCAAGATAAAAGTATAGATCACGCCAAAAATGAGCGGCGTAATTAGCTGCGAAAGATTGCGCAGGTCGCGACGCAGCACATAATAATCCTTCACCATCAGGGCTGTAACTGCCGCTGGGATAAAACGACCGGCCAGGCGAGCAGCGCCGGAGGGTCGGGCAGTACCATTGGCCGCGCTACGCTTGCGGGTCTGCTTTTTTCGCGTTGGCACGGTCTGCATACTGGCCCAACCGGTATAGTAAAGTCTCTCGGCCGTGATCAAGGCCACGGTAAAGATTAAGACGGACAAAGCCAGGGTGAGCCCCAGGTTCAATAAAGCCCCACTCCACTCCCGCATGCCGAGCGCCACCAGCCCCCGTCCCGCCCATGCCAGCGGCAGCCAGGGCGTATTGTAGCGCGAAGCCAGCGACACGAATGCCTGCGCCTGATCTGCGTTCATATCATTAAATCTGGCCAGCTGCCCAGATTGCGAGCAAATCATGGTCATGATAGCGCCCAGGAATCCCAGGATCTCGGCCACTCGCCGTGCCGAGAACAGCCGCACGATACCGATCACCAGCAGGCTGGATATACCGGCAGCCGCCAGCGACAGGGCGCATAACAGCACGATGACCAGTGGGTAGTAAAGCCAGTTGTAGCCCTGCGACAACCCCAATCCAAACAAGACCGGCAGGGCCAAAATGCTGATAAAGCCAAGATTGGGCAGAATCGCCTGCAGCAGCTTGGCCACGAATACCGCCCGGATAGGCACCGGCGCCGCCAGCAGGAAGTCCATATCCTTAGACAGGTATAACACCTGCAGCAGCACCCCAAAGCTGGTGAACAAAATTCCCAGGAAGGCTGCGCTCATGATCAGCACTGGGATCGAAGCAAGCAGCACATCCAGATCGCCGGTGATTTCCGCCAGTTCGGGTGAATTGAGAAAGCCCAACAGCCACCAGCTGGCGAAGAAAGCAAACCCGATGATCCCTACGATCACCAGCGCCAGGACGATCATCCCGATCTTGCGGCCGCGTTTGGCGCGCAGGAAATCCCGCACCATGATTTGCACCCGCAGGCGCAGCAGCAGCCAGACATAGGGCCAGAACGGCTGACGGGAGAGTGCCAGGTTCATCCCAGCACCTCGGCGATCTCGGCGTACTCGGCTCCGCCGGTCAATCCCAGGAAGATATCCTCCAGGCTGCTCTCGGCCTGCCCGTGGTGGCGCAGCTCGTCCATCGTACCCATAGCGATCAGCCGTCCCTGGTAAATGATCCCGATCCGGTCGCACATCCGCTCGGCAATCTCCAGGATATGGGTCGAGAGGAAGATAGCCGAGCCGCGCTCCGCCATCTGGCGCAGGATGTCCTTAATCAAGCGGGCGGACTTCGGGTCGAGGCCCACCGTCGGCTCGTCCAGCACCAGCACCTTGGGGTCGTGCACCAGGGCTGTGGCGATGGCGGTCTTCTGCTGCATGCCGTGGCTGTAAGAATCGATCGTGTCATCGGCCGCCTGGCTCAGGTCGAACAGGCGCAGCAGCTCATCGATGCGCCGCTCCACCTGGCCGCGCTCGACGCCGTACAGGTCGCCAACGAAGCGCAGCAGCTCTCGTCCGGTCAACTTGGCATACAGGTTGGGTTCGTCGGGCACATAGCCGCTGGCAGCCTTGGCCTGCAGCGATTGTGACTGAATGTCATAACCGCTCACCCGCACGCTGCCCGAGCTGGGCTGTAAAAGCCCGACAATCATCTTGATGGTGGTGGTCTTCCCAGCGCCATTGGGTCCCAGGAAGCCAAAAATTTCCCCGGCGTTTACCGAGAAGCTGACGTCATCGACTGCGGTTTTCGTGCCGAAGCGCTTGACCAGGTTGAATGTTTCGATCATGGGTTGGGTAGGCTCGAACGACAACGATGAACTCCTTTGGTCAAATGTCATTTTGAGGGAGCAGAGCGACCGAAGAATCTAGCTGCTTCGCTTTTGCTCTGGATGACCTTGAATGGCGATGTTATGCATCAAATTTTCTGTAGATAATATTCCCGACTCTGCCGCCCACATACAGCAGCTCCGCCCGTTGGATGATCGTGCGCAGCAAGCTGAGCTGGTCGCTCATCCCCAGCCTGTCCTGCACCGGGAAGCTTATCACGCGATCACCTAAAAGCAGCAGTGCCCGCCGGTCGGCAAGCTCCAGCTCATCAATCTCGTGCCAGGCTGCCGTCCGGGTAGGCTGCAGCAGGCCGCGCAGGCGGATGCCGGCTTCGTCGACCTCGATAGAACGCAGGTAGCTCCACGGTGTTACCAGTGCGCCGATCAAGCGCAGCAGCATCCAGAACACGATCAACCCCAGCACCAGGGTGATAATGTTTGCGGCAATCCAGGTGGCAGCCTGAGGGCTGGTCACAAAGCCCAGGGCCAACCCCAGGACCAGGGCTGCTCCCAGCAAGACAACCGCCAGGGAGAGCGCCTGTTGCCGGCCATAATGGTAACTGCGAGCGGCTTCCTGCTGCGCATCCACATCCGCCAGGGGATCATAGAGCAGAGCGCCGCTGGTCTCATCCACCAGCTCGAAAGCCACCTTGTTGCTCAACAGCCAGCCCCAGCCGACTTTTTCCAGCCGGGTACCGGCTGATTGGCCTGCCTCAGCCAGGAGGGCGCTCAGCGCATCGCGCGACAGGCTGCAAGCCACCTCGGCCGCCACCTGCCCGTCCAACAGCGCCACTGAACCTAACCGGTATGAACCCGCTGCCTGGCTTTCAGCGAGCGCCGCAAGCAGCGCCTGGCGCAAGCCGGCAGGGCTGGAGGCTTCATCGTGTAAGTCGAATAGTGCCGTGTAGCGGTTCATGCTTTTATTGTACTCGATCTGGGAAAGTACGACAGCTGACGGCGGACCGCTGACAGCCGTAACCCGGCCGGGGATGGCAGACCGAAGACGGACTACACACGTTGGTCCCCGGTCCTTCGTCGTCCGTCTTATGGTATCATTTCCCCCGCAATGCTCGCCCGCCTCAACGCCACCTACAACCGCTACCCTCGCCAGCTGTGGCTGATGTTCTTTGGCCTGCTGCTCAGCCGCATCGGCACCAGCATGATCTGGCCTTACCTGATGATCTACGTCAGCGAGAAGGTCGACCTGCCCCTGGCGGCGGTAGCCACCCTGCTTTCGATCAACGCTATCTCGGGTATTGTTGCCTCGTTCATCGCCGGTCCTATCGTCGACCGTTTTGGCCGCAAATGGATGATGGTCTTCGGGCTGGGCTTGCACGGCCTGACCTATGTCGCCCTGGCGCAGGCCACCACCTTCCCGCAATTCGTCGTCTTGATGATCATTTCTGGAGCGCTGACGCCCCTGTACGTGGTCGGCTCGGATGCCATGCTGGCCGACCTGGTGCCCGAGAGCCAGCGCACCGATGCCTACGCCCTGATGCGTCTGAGCGCCAACGCCGGTATTGCCATCGGCCCGGTGATCGGCGGGATCATCGCCACCACCTCGTATACCCTGGCGTTTTACCTGGCCGCCGCCGGGATGACGACCTACAGCCTGCTGTTGGCCTTCTTTGCCAAAGAAACCCTGCCCCATCGGATGGATCCATCGCTCGCCCCTCCGCCGCGTGAGCGCTTCGGCGGCTACCTGGATATCATCCGTGACAGCCGCTTCATGAAGTTCCTGCTGCTGGTCACCCTGGGCATCTTACCCGGCGTGTTGATGTGGACCCTGATGCCGGTTTACGCCAAGCAGAACTACGGCATCCAGGAGAGCATGTACGGCTTTATCCCCACCACCAACGCCCTGATGGTCGTCTTCCTGCAGCTTCCGGTCACCAGCGTCACCAAGCGCTACCGCAACCGGTTGGTGATGGCCCTGGGTGCGGCTTTATATGCCATAGGCGCCGGAGTCGTCTCCCTGGCCACCGGCTTCTTCGGTTTTTGGGTGGCTATGGTGGTCATGTCGCTGGGCGAGCTGGTGCTGGTGCCTACTTCCAGCAGCTACGCCTCCATCCTGGCGCCTGCCGACAAGCGCGGCCGTTATATGAGCCTGTACGGTCTGACATGGTCGGTGGCGGTCGCCATCGGTCCGGTGATGGGCGGCTTGCTCAACGATAACATCAGCCCCCAGGCCATTTGGATCGGCGGCCTGCTCATCGGGTTGGTCGGCGCAGGGGGATTCTTAATGCAGGCGCTCAGAAATCCGCCGATGAAGCCGGCAGCGGATCACGTGTAGGTTTGGGCGCAGAGCGCCCGAATGCGGTTCCAACGCAGAGCATTGGAACCAGACTGGGCTATTCCCCCACCAAGGCTGTCACCAGCTCGTCCACTCGGATCGGCTTGCTGACGTTTCCTCGCAACGATGCTCAGCGTCGTTGCGGATTTTAGCCGCTCCGCGGCCTGAAGCAGGCGCAGAGCGCCCGAATGCGGTTCCAACGCAGAGCATTGGAACCAGACTGGGCTATTCCCCCACCAAGGCTGTTACCAGCTCGTCCACTCGGATCGGCTTGCTGACGTAATCGTTCATCCCAGCGGCCAGGCAGGCTTCCCGGTCGCCCTGCATGGCGTTAGCGGTCATGGCGATGATGCGCGGTTGCGTTACGGCCTCACCCAGACTGCGGATTTTACGGGTTGCTTCCATACCGTCCATTTCGGGCATCTGCACGTCCATCAGCACCACGTCGTACGCCTGGCGCTCCACCGACTCGACTGCCTCCAGCCCGTTGGAAGCCACGTCCGCCCGGTAGCCCATCTGCTGCAGAATGCGCAGCGCCAGCTTCTGGTTGACGGCGTTATCCTCAGCCAGCAGGATCCGCAGCGGGTAGCGCGTCCCCAGCTCGGGGTCGATGCGTGGTTTTACCGCTTCTGGTCGTGCCTCTACCTTGCCCGCCTCCCCGGCGAACAGGCGCATCAACAAGTCGTACAGCTGCGAGGGTTTGATCGGCTTGACCAGGAAAGCAGCAAAGTCGAAATCACCCGTTTCCGCTTCACGCCGCCCTTGCGATGAGAACAGCACCTGCGGCAGTGATTCGCCTCCTGGCAGCTTACGGATGGCTTTAGCCAGCGCCACGCCGTCCATCTCGAGCAGGTGCATATCCAGGATCGCCAGGTCGAAACGCTCCCCGGCTCTTATCAGATTAAGCGCTTCATGCGGGGTGGCCACAGCGGTCACTTCCATGCCCCACCTGCCGGCTTGCTGGCTCAAGATGCGGCGATTGGTGGGGTTATCATCCACCACCAGCAGGCGCCTGCCGGAGAGCGCCGGCTGCACACCGCTTGCCACCGGCTTGCGCCGCTCGGGAATTTCCGCCGCAATGGCCTGGATGGTGAAGGCAAAAGCCGCTCCCTTGCCGGGTATGCCATCGCTCTCAGCCCACATCGCCCCGCCCATCAGCTCCGCCAGCCGCTTGCTGATCGCCAGACCTAACCCGGTGCCGCCGTACTTGCGCGTCGTTGATGAATCCGCCTGGCTGAAAGATTGAAACAGCCGCCCCATGCGGTCTGCCGGGATGCCGATTCCGGTATCGCGCACGCTGAAAAGCAGCTCATTGCGCTTTTCCGTCGGCCGCACGGTCAGCACCACTTCGCCCTGCTCGGTAAACTTGATCGCATTGCTGAACAGATTGAGCAAAATCTGCCGCAGCCGGGTGACATCCCCCAGGATGCCGGCCGGCACGCCATCTTCCATCAGGTAGGCAATATCCAGCCCCTTCTCGGAAGCCCTGCCGGCTACCAGATCCAGCGTGCTCTCGATGCACTCCCGCAGATCGAAAGGCTGGGTCTCCAGGTCCATCTTGCCGGCTTCGATCTTGCTGAAGTCCAGGATGTCGTTGATGATCGCCAGCAGGGCATCACCCGAGTTGCGAATGGTCTCGGCAAAGTCACGCTGCTCGCCATCCAGCCGGGTATCCAGCAGCAGCCCGCTCATCCCAATCACGGCATTCATCGGTGTGCGGATTTCGTGGCTCATCATCGCCAGGAAAGCGCTCTTGGCCTGGTTAGCGTCTTCCGCCGCCGCCTGGGCTTCCTGCGCCTGCCGGTACAGGCGGGCGTTCTCGATAGCAATGGCCGCCTGCTGGGCCAGACCGACTGTAAAATCAAGGTCGGATTGCGTGAATGGACCGGCCGCTTCCTTATCCCGCCAGACCGCCAGCACACCGATCACAAGCTCACCGGCCTTGAGCGGTGCAAACATGGTGGCTTCCCGCTCTTCGTCGGTATCGGGGACATGGGCAATGCGCGGATCGGACAGGGGATCGTTGATGTACTCCGCCTGCCCGCTGAGCGCTACCGAGCCGGTGATGCCCTCCCCCGCTCGCAGCGGGATTGCCCGGTATTGCTCGGCGAATTTTCCCTGCGCCACCACCACCGGCAGGCTGCCGTCCGCTTCGATCAGGCGCAGGACCACATCTCGTGCATTTAAGACCTGCAGCGCCCGCTCGGCGATCTGCTCAAGCACGGTCGGCAGGTCCAGGGTAGCAGATATCTCGCGGCCAATCTCCACCAGTGCAGCGGTTTCTCGCGCCCGGCGCTGAGTCTCCTCGAACAGACGAGCATTTTCCAGCGCCACGCCCATACTGGCGGCTACCGTTTGCAGCAAGCGGAATTTCGCCTCGTCGAACACATTTTGCCGCTCGTAATCCTCCAGCTGGATGACTCCAATCGCCCGGTCGCTGCCAATAATTGGTACGTATGCCCCGGATAAGGGCACCGAGGTTCCGGGAATTTGTGCGGTCTCGGCGGCTGACCACTCCTCGGCATTGTTATAGATTTCAGGCCGGCGAGTCTCAATCACGCGCTTCCATATTTTTGTCGCATCCAGCTGAACCGGATCAAGATGGATGCGCTCGGCTTTTTCATACATGTACATACTATTCATCAAGCCGGTTAGCTCGTCGTACAGAGTGATGCCGATGTTGTCGATCCTGAACACCTCCCGCAGCTTATCGCCTACCAGGTCGACAATCGCCAGGAAGTCCAGCTCGGCAGCCACCCCCTGCTGGATGCTGTTGATCAGTTCAAGCTCGGCGGCGTGCTGTTCGGCTTCCTTGAGCAAGCGCTGAGTCTCCTGGAACAGGCGGGCATTTTCCAGCGCCACCCCCATCCCGGCAGCCACTGTTTGCAGCAGGCGCAAATCCGACTCGCTGTAGGCATACTCCTTCTCGTAATTCTCCAGGGTGATGCTGCCGATCACCCGGTCGCTGCCAATGATGGGTACAGAGATCGCGGATATGCTGGCATCCGTGCCAGGAATAGTGGTAATGCCGAGAGCATACGCTTCATCTGGGGTATTCGTAAGAATAGACCGCCGATTTAACATGATGCTTTCAAGGGCACAAGCAGACGCCAGGTCTTGTGGAGGAACATCCAGCCGCACGCCATGTTCGATATTGTACAGGAAATGGATCTTCCCGCTCCCCTCGTCGTACCAGCGGATGGCTATTTCATGCGTATCTAATACCTGGCACAAGGTATCACCTACCAGATCTACAATCGCCTGGAAATCGAGCTTCCCAGCCACCCCCTCCTGTATGCTGTTTATCACCGCCAGCTCGGCGGCTCTCTGCTCGGTATCGCCCAGCAGGCGTTGCGTCTCCTGGAACAGGCGGGCATTTTCCAGTGCTACGCCCATTCCCGCGGCTACCGTCTGCAGCAGGCGGAAATTCGCCTCGTCAAAGGCATTCTCATGCTCAAAGTCCTCTAACTGAATGACCCCGATTGCCCGATCGCTGCCAATGATTGGGACCAGGATTCCGGATTTGGCAATATCGGTGCCTGGATTATGCCAGGGATTCAGTGCGGCTTTTTCAGCCGGGTTATTAAAAATCAAGGATTCCCGCTTCTGGATCACCTGCTTCCATAAGCTGGTATTTTCCAGTGGAACCGTAAAAATAGGAAATCTCTTTCCATGCTCGTACAAATACATTCTGTGAATCAAGCCAGTGTTGTCTTCATACCAGCTTATACCGATATTAGCGATGCCGAACACCTCGCGCAGCTTATCCCCCACCAGGTCCACAATAGCTTGAAAGTCCAGCTCAGCGGCTACCCCCTTTTGGATGCTGTTGATCAGCTCCAGCTCGGCGGCGCGTTGCTCGGTTTCACGAAGCAGGCGTTGGGTTTCAGTAAACAGGTGCACATTCTCGATAGCGATCACCGCCTGGTCGGCAAAGGACTGGAGTAAACCGATCTGTTTCTCGGTGAACGGATTAAATTCCTGGCGACGGATTGCGATCCCCCCGATCGGCTCGCTGTCCCGGAGCAAGGGAATAGCCAGCACCGTCTGGTACCCCCACCGGCGCTGAAGTTCCGCACTCACCGGGTATTCTGACTCATCGATCTCCTCCGACGCATTGCGAATATGGATCACCTCCCGGTCGAGGATCGACCGGCCTATTACCGACCCACGATTTAGCGGTAGCGACTCTCCGGACTCCAATCCTGGGATCGGTCCGCGATGACTCCACTCTTTAAGTGCTCCACCATCGATCCGATAGATATGAGCATCGTCTGCACCGCACACCTTGGCAGCATTCAGCGCAATGATCTCCAGAAGAGGCCTGAGGTCCGGCTGGTAGGCGCTCATGGCTCGCAGCACTGCGTTGGTGGCGGTTTGCTGTTCCAGCGCCTCGCTTATTTCCAGGTTGCGCTGCTGCACTTCACCAAACAGGCGGGCGTTATCCAGCGCTACGCCCAAACTGGCGGCAATGGTTTCGATCAATCGGGCATCGTTCTCGTTAAAGGCAAACTCTTTGTCTACATCCTGCAGCGAGATAATACCGGTCTTCTGTCCAGCAACGGTGAACGGCACTGAGAGAGTTGACCGCGGCGCCAAACCTGCCGGGACTTCGTGTCCCATTTCGGCGATCCGCGCGGCGACATTGTCATTCCACAATATGGTCATTCCATCGTGATAGAATTTCCAGTCCAATGGGGACATCTTCGTGATGAATGATTCAAAGACTTCACCTTTTTCCCAGGCGTAGTGCCACAGACGGTTCCTTTTCTCTAAATCGTAAGTACTGATCACCAACGTATTAGCCCGGGTGACTTCGCGCAGCCTGTCCCCTACCAGGGTGTAGATCTCACCCATGTCCAGTTTCGAAGCCAGCCCCTGTTGCACACTGTTAATCACCGCCAGCTCAGCAGCGCGCTGTTCGGTTTCCTTCAATAAGCGTTGAGTCTCATCAAAAAGGCGGGCATTTTCAAGGGCAGTTCCCAAGGATGCGGCGATAGTGGTCAGCAAGCTGAGCTGATTAGTCGTGTACGCATTTTCCTGATGCGGCTCGTGTAGGGATATCGCGCCAACCACACCCCTACTGGAGACGATGGGTGCTCCAATAAAGGATCGCCGGTGTTGTAAGCCTTCCGGGACCACCGCCATCGCCAGCAGATCGTCCCGGTTTTCTTCAGTCATGATCACCGGCTGGCCGGTCTGGATAATGTGGGACATCAGTCCGCGTCCCAGCGGCAGCGCATCTTGATATACATGCCCTTCGCTGGTCGACCAGTAAGGGATGGAGACCATCCCGGAGAGCTCATCGTATGTAGCAATCTCAATTTCCGAGACGCCAAAGATTTGCTGCAGCTCGTCGCCAACCAGGTGAATAATGGCATCCATTTCCATCTCGGAGGCCAGCCCTTGCTGGATGCGATTGATCACAGCCAGCTCAGCATTGAGTTGTTTGGCTTCCTGGCTCGCCTTGGACTGCCTGGTCGGTATTTTAGCCATGACTGCTCCTAACCTGATTTACGCTGCTAATAATGCGCTCACCAGCTCTTCCACACGTATCGGCTTGCTGACGTAATCGTCCATGCCCGCTTCCAGGCAGATTTCGCGGTCACCCTGCATGGCGTTGGCGGTCATGGCGATGATGCGCGGCTGGTCCACCGCGCCTGCCAGCTTGCGAATCTGGCGCGTCGCTTCCAGACCGTCCATCTCGGGCATCTGCACGTCCATCAGCACCACGTCGTAGGCCTGCCGCTCCACCGACTCGACCGCCTCCAACCCGTTGGAAGCCACGTCCGCCCGGTAGCCCATCTGCTGCAGCAGCCGCAGCGCCAGCTTCTGGTTGACGGCGTTATCTTCCGCCAGCAAGATGCGCAGTGGATGGCGCGTCCCCAGCTCGGAGTCGATGCTGGGTTTAGCCGCTTCTGTCCGGGCGACAACTTTCTCGGCCTCACCCGCAAACTGGGTCATCAGCAGATCAAACAGCTGCGAGGGCTTGATCGGCTTGACCAGGTAAGCGGCAAAGGTGAAATCCTCCATCTCGGCTTCGCGCCGACCCAGCGAAGAGAACAGTACCAGGGTCAGCTTTTTGCCCGCCGGCAGATTGCGGATGGCTTTAGCCAGCTCTACGCCATCCATTTCCGGCATGTGCATATCCAGGATGCCCAGATCAAAGCGCTCCCCGGCCTTCAAGCGCTCCAGCGCCTCGTGCGGGGTGGCTGCAGTCGTGACCTGCATGCCCCACTTATCCATCTGCAGACTCAGGATGCGCCGGTTGGTGGCGTTATCATCCACCACCAGGGCATGTTTGCCTTGCAGATTGGGCTGCACGCCGGATGTGACGGCGCGTTTACGCTCTGGCACGCTGGCCGGTTGGGCGATGATTGAGAAGGAAAACTGCGAGCCTTTCCCAGCTTTTCCTTCACTTTCGGCCCACATCGTGCCGCCCATCAACTCCGCCAGCCGCTTGCTGATCACCAGGCCCAGCCCGGTGCCGCCGTACTTGCGTGTTGTAGATGAATCCGCCTGGCTGAACGATTGGAACAGCCGGTCCATGCGGTCTGCCGGAATGCCGATACCGGTATCGCGCACGCAAAACAGCAGCTCGTGGGGCCACCCACCCGATTTCACCGTCAAGACAACTTCCCCCTGCTCGGTGAACTTGATCGCATTGCTGAACAGATTGAGCAGGATTTGCCGCAGCCGGGTGACATCCCCCTGGATGCCGGCCGGTACATCATCTTCCAGCAGGTAAGCGATGTCCAGTCCTTTCTGCGCAGCCCGGCCGGCTACCAGGTCCAGCGTGCTTTCGATGCACTCGCGCAGATCGAAGGGATGGGTTTCCAGGTCCATCTTGCCGGCTTCGATCTTGCTGAAGTCCAGGATATCGTTGATGATCGCCAGCAGGGCATCGCCCGAATTGCGGATGGTCTCGGCGTAATCTTGCTGCTCGGTGTTGAGCGGCGTATCCAGCAGCAGCCCGCTCATACCAATCACGGCGTTCATCGGTGTGCGGATTTCGTGGCTCATCATCGCCAGGAAGGCGCTCTTGGCTTGGTTGGCCGCCTCGGCCTCACGCCGGGCGGACTGCATACCCTCGATCAGTTGAGCGTTCTCGATAGCGATCACCGCCTGGTCGGCGAAGGTCTCCAGCAGGTCGATCTGGGGTTGCGTAAAGGGCATTACTCGCTGCCGGCGCATCAGGATCACGCCGATGGCCTCGCCTTTGCTGACCAGTGGCGCCGCCAACATGGTGTGGATGCCCATGCCGCGGTTAGCCTGCTTGGCCAGACCGTATTCTTCGTCCGTTTCGGCTTCCACATCTACCACATGCACGAGGCGCTTCTCAAGGAAGGACCGCCCACCCACTGCGCGCCGGTCGACCGGAACACCGCCCCGGACACCATCATGCGGCAGAATGCCGAAGCTGGCCGTCTCGTAAAATTTTCCATCTTGATTCTGAATGATCACCACATCCTCGGCACTGCACAGCTCGGCAGCTTTCTCGGCAATCGCCTGCAGCACCGGTTCCACATTGGACGGAGTGCTGCTAATAATACGTAAGATTTCACCGGTGGCATCCGACTCGCGTGCCTGGCGTTGGGCTTCCTCGTATAACCGGGCGTTCTCGATCGCCACAGCTGCCTGGCGCGTCAGCGCCACCAGCAGGTCCAGGTCGACCTGGGAGAACACGCCCTGCGCCTTGTCCCGGTATACCGAAAGCAAGCCGATGGCTTTACCACGTGTCATCAGCGGGGCGCACATCATCGTCTCGGGCTTATCCTCTACGTCCGGTGTCCCGGCCACATGCACGGCGCGTGGGTCGAGTGCCAGGTCTTCGACCACTTCGGCCACCCCGCTTTGGGCAATGCTGCCGCTTATGCCCTGCCCCAAATAGACCGGCGAGGCCAGGTTCTGATCGCGGTATCGCCCTAAAGCCAGGGTTGTGTGGAAGGTGGTTTCGTCTATCTCCACCATGCGTACGATAGTGTCGCGGGCGGCAAACAGGCGGTGCACCTGCCCGGCCACCGTCTCCAGCACAGCCTGCAGATCGAGCGTCGAGCTCACCTGGCGTCCTACTTCGGCTACGGTCGCCATCATATCGGCGCGCCGCTCGCCTTCGGTGAACAAGCGGGCATTCTCGATCGCCACCGCCGCCTGGCGAGCCAACCCGGTCAGGAAGCTCAGCTCGGTTTCGGCGAACAGATTGCCCCCCGAGCGCCATACCGCCATCAAACCGATCACTTTATCCCCAGCCAGCAGCGGAGCGGCCATCAGCCGGTCGGTTTCATGCTCGGCTGTACCCGGGATGGTGCGTGCGCGTGGGTCTTTTTCGGCGTCATTGACCAGCTCGGATGCCGCCCGAAGTGCCAGGTCGCCCAGGATGCCTTTCCCAAGCGGGATCACATCGGCTTTGATTTCTTCGGCGCCATCCCCAACTGCCACGATGGCCCTGAAGGTCTGCCCGTCCTGGTCCGGCAGGTAGATGGCGCTGCTGTCGCTCTCCAGCAGCTCACTGGCGTGTACGGCGATGCGCTCCATCACCGAGGTCAGATCCAACGTGGACGAGATATCGCGGCCGACTTCGGCCAGGGCAGCCATCTCGCGCGCCCGGCGCTGCGTCTCGTCGAACAAGCGGGCGTTTTGCAGCGCCACACCCAGGTTGGCAGTCAGGGTCGCTAGCAGGTTGACCCTCGCATCCGGGAAGGCGTGTATTTCAGTCGAGTACAGCATCACCAGGCCGATCACTTCTCCAGCCGACCAGATTGGTGCCGCAGCAAGGCTTTGAGTGATATCCGGCGAGGTTTCATCGCCAATCAAGGCCGGAGCTGGAGCATACTCAAGCACCCTTTCGGTATAGTTCTCGTTAATCACCAGCGTACGACGGTTCTCAATTACCCAACGGCTCATGCCTCCTAAAAGCATCGGTTCGACCGGATAACGATCCCCGTGCTCGATCAAGAAAGGTGTGGTTAAAATATTGCTTTCTCGATCATAGAGGCTGATCATCATATCTTGAACTGAAAAAACGTCTTGGATTTTCTCTCCAACCAGATCGATAATCGATTGGAAATTGAGCTCCCGTACCAACCCTTCGCTGACACTGTTAATGATCGAAAGCTCCGCTGCTCGCTGGTCGGTCTCTTTCAGCAAGCGCTGTGTCTCATCGAACAGGCGGGCGTTTTGCAGCGCCACACCCAGGTTGGCTGTCAAAGTCGCCAGCAGGTTGACTTTTGCTTCCGGGAAAGAATGCGGCTCATCGGAATACAGCATCACCAGGCCGATCACCTCTCCCGCCGACCAGATCGGCGCCGCGGCCAGGCTTTGTGTCGGGTCGACAGATATAGAAGGATCTCCGATCAGCTGACCCTGGGTATCGCCAATGAATTCCTTACTTCGCTCGATATAATTTTCGTTGATCACCAGCGGGCTGCGGTTGGCGATCACCCACCGGCTCATGCCTCGGAGTGGATGGGGTTCGATTTGGAAACGCTCGCCATGCTCGATGTAATAGGGTGTGGCCAGGACATTCGTCGCCTGGTCGTACATGGAGATAAACATGTCATTGACTTCAAAGACCTGGCGGATCTTCTCGCCCACCAGGTCGATGATCGACTGGAAATTGAGCTCGCGCACCAGCCCTTCGCTGACACTGTTGATGATCGACAGCTCGGCGGCGCGCTGGTCGGTTTCTTTGAGCAGGCGCTGCGTTTCCTCAAAGAGGCGGGCGTTTTCCAGCGCCACCCCCATGCTGGCGGCAACCGTTTGCAGCAAGCGCACATCCGACTCGCTGTAAGCGTGCTCTCGCTCAAAATCATATATAGTGACCTGGCCAATCACCTGGTTGCTGCCAATGATCGGTACAAATAAAGCAGATAAACACGGATCGGTGCCCGGGACAGTAATAATACCAATTGCGTCCATCTCGGCGACCGTATTGCATAGGAGTGGGCTGCGAGTACGCATCATGCTTTCAATGACGCCGGCCTTTTTGAGCGCGGCCGGATTCAGGGATAATTTCTCACCGTGTTCGTAGGCATACAGGTAGTGCATTAAGCTGTTTTTCGTGTCGAACCAGTCGATGCCAATGTCGCCGGTATGCAGCACCTCACGCAGCTTATCCCCCACCAGATCGACGATCCCCTGAAATTCCAGCTTACCTGCCACACCTTGCTGGATGCTGTTGATCACCGCCAGCTCGGCATTGCGCTGCTCGGTCTCCTTCAGCAGGCGCTGCGTCTCGTCGAAAAGGCGGGCGTTCTCCAATGCCACCCCCATACTGGAAGCTACCGTCTGCAGCATGCGGATATCGGATTCGCTGAAGGCATTCTCTTTCTGATAGTTTTCCAGATCGATGCTACCGATCACCCGGTCGCTGCCGACGATGGGCACGGAAAGCATCGCTTTGCTCTGCTGAGTTCCAGGCGCCGTCTCAACCTCATACTGTTCCATAACTTTCCGGGTGTTCATCACAACCGGTTGGCGAGTGTCAAGTAATATCTGCCAAAATCCCCCTTGCCTGAACGGCCGCGGTTCGATCGATAATCGCTCCCCAAACTCATATTCATACAGGTAATGGATCAAGTTCGTGGCGGAGTCATACCACTGGATGCCAATCGATTCGGTGTCCAAGACTTCCCGCAGCTTATCTCCCACCAGGTCGATGATCCCCTGGAAGTCCAGCTTGCCCGAGACACCCTGCTGGATGCTGTTGATAACCGCCAGCTCGGCGTTGCGCTGCTCGGTCTCCTTCAGCAGGCGCTGTGTCTCGTCGAACAGGCGGGCGTTCTCCAGGGCAACTCCCATGCTGGCGGCTACGGTTTGCAGCAAGCGTATGTCCGATTCGCTGTATGCGTCTTCTTTCTGATAGTCCTCCATGAGGAGAAAACCAATCACCTGGTCGCTCCCGATGATAGGGACAGAAAGAATCGATTTACTGGTGTCTGTGCCCGGCACCGTCTGGATTCCGTACCGTTCATACATCTCCCAGGTATTCAACACAATCGGTTGGCGAGTTACATAAATTTCAGACCACACACCGCTTGACGCTGCCGGCATGGGATCAATATAGATTCGCTGCCCATGCTCATATTCGTACAAGGAATGAATCATCCTCGTTTGTGCGTTATACCAGCGAATACCAATCTCTCCGGTATCCAACACCTCGCGCAGCTTATCGCCCACCAGGTCGACGATCGCCTGAAAATCCAACTTGCCGGCCACGCCCTGCTGGATGCTGTTGATTACCTCCAGCTCGGCGTTGCGCTGCTGCAGCTCGGCAGTGCGTTCAGCCACGCGCTGCTCCAGCCCATGGTACAGGCGGGCATTTTCAAGGGCGGAGGCGGTCTGGTTGGCGAAGGCAGATAACAAGTCGCGATCCATATCACTAAATGGACCAAATACCGCGGCGCACTCCACTACGATCGCCCCCAGGCTGTGGCCTCTGGCCCGCAGGGGCAGCGCCATGCGGCTGGTGCCGTCCGGCAGCTGCTCCAGCAGGGCACGCGGGCGTGCCTCCAGGTCTTCCAGCAGCGCATGGTAATCGTCCACCGCACGCAGCTGATCGGCCACACTGAAACCAACCGCCACCGCCGGGTTACGCTGGCCATGGCTATCAGTCAAAACTACCAGCAAGCGCTCGGCGCCGGTCAGCTCGATGATTTGCGCCTGGATGAATTCGAGCAGCTCGTCCACCTGTCTGGGCTCGTTCATGCGCACGCCAATCGCCAGCATGCGCTGCAGCGGCGCCTGGATACTCCCCTGCCAAACAGCCTGCCCCGCCAATGCCTGGCCGCGTTCCGCCATCATCCCTGCGTACTCCATCACAATTTGACGGTTAATCGCCACCTTATTCAGGTAATTACGCCGTAAGCCGGCATCACTGAGTGTGGCGATGTCCCCAATCATGGTTTCATGTGCTTCACGAAGCACATGCTTCGCCAAGGTACGGTCATCCGGATTTCCATTAAGTTCGTACCGGGCTTTCAAAGCCTGGTAGCGCCACCAGTGGATATGGCAGACCGGGTATTCGCCGATGATTGTCCCGGCATCCTCCAACATGCGGGAGGCACGTCCGGAAGCCGCCACTGCAGCTTCCAGATCTCCGGCTGCCAGATCAGCTGCCCCCAGCCAGGCGAACAGGATCGCCAGATTGGGGTTAGCTCCTTCCTCGCCCGGATACTCAAGCCCTTTCTGGATGGCAAGGCGAGCTGCTTGTGGTTGATTACGCTGCAGGGCAACCCGGGCAATCCCCAGGGCGCACAAGGAGGCTGCGAAGTAGTCCTCAATCTGCTCACAGATTTGCTGGCTCTCTTCAAATACCCCGAAGGCTTCATCCAGCCTGTTTAATCCCAGGTAGCTCCGCCCCAGACTTTCCAGGTCGTAACCAATATCCAGGTTATTGCCGCGGGTCCGATCGATAGAAAGAACCTGCTCAGCGTACTCGCGCGCCGTTTCGTATAACCCCAAGCGGTCGTAAACCAGCGACAGGTTGTTCAAAACCATCAATTTGCCGCGGTTGTTGCGGGTTTCTTGCCAGATCTCCAGCGCCTGCTCATACGAATCCCGCTTTTCAACCAGGTCCATCAGAGCGATGCCGAGCTGATTCAAGGCATTGCCTTCCCAGGTTCGCTCGCCATACTCTCGAGACAGCCGCAGTGATTCCCTGATCGCCTGTACAGCAGATTCATACCTGCCAGTTCGAATATAAATCTGGCTCAGGCGCAGTAAACAACTCATTTCTTCGGTCACGTCGCCGGCCTTGTGGAAACCGTCCAGCGCCAGGAGTGCCTGCCTTTCGGCGGTCTCATACTTTCCGCCAATAAAATCGCACCATGCGACAATCATCAGCGCATTGGCCATTAAATTAGATTGCCCCGTCTCTACAACTAATTGGAAGATTTTTTCGCCAATTGCTCCTGCCTCATGAGTTTCACCTTGAGACAACAACCCACTCACCAAACCATTCGCGGCTTTGACTTGAAGTGCCGCATCCTGCAATCCTTCCGCCAGTGCCAGCATCTCCCGGTAGTCGGCTATCTGCTGCTGTGTCCCGGCTTCAAAATGCCAGGCCTCCGCGCGCAGCTTGAGCAGATCGTATTTTTTCACCGGGTCGGGCTGGCCAGAAGCATCCAGGGATTCCAGAGCTTGCGTTAACAGGTCAATCGCCTGTTGATGTTCGTATGCAGCTGAAGCCTGTTTCGCTTTAAATGTCAGCTCATCGATGGCTAGGACAGTATTATTCGGTTGGCTGGATTTTTTAGTCATATAGGTTCCTGATGGATCGATTAGATAACAGGCCATATTCCCAGTCTCTCGTTGCTGAGATGTTGGCCTGCCTCGGGTGAATTGTAAAACACACCAAAGTCCCGGTCGCTAGCTGCCAGGAAGCTCACTTGCTCCGGTCAATTTATTGGATAAGCCAAAATCCCGGACGCAAGATGCCGTGTGTTCGCTCGCTCCGGTCATTTTAACAGATTGACCTACAGAGATTTCAGGGCACCCAAACTGATTGCCCCGCATCGAAATGTTGACCGCATTACTCTACAATTATATCTTTTTTCTAGGGGGAAGTCCCGACTTCCTACACGAAGACGGCAGGAAATTGCATGCTCGGGTAAGCAAGATCTACTGCCGAATACAAAAGCCGCCTGGTCAGACCCGGCGGCTTTTTCGCAATCAATTTCTCCTTAACCTGGCTCGCTCTGCTCCATCACTTCTTCACCATTGGCAGGAAGATCTGCTCGCCTACCCAAATAACCACACTGGTCGAGCCTGTCATCCCGTCGCGGTCGGTTGCCGTCAGGGTGATGATATGCCGGCCGGCAGACAGGCCGATGGCGGTTGTGTTCTGACCGCGGCCGATTTCGCCATCCCGGTCGGAGCTCCACACAAATTCGATATCATCAAAAGGCGGCACATCCTCGCGGTCGGTGTAGGTGCCTTGCAAAAGGATGACATCTTCATCGCTGTACACCTGGTGTTCGATCAACGAGTCGATCTCAACGCTTGGGACGTGGCGCTCGATCCGCACTGGCGTATCGATATCGTCCGTTGCGGTGTTCAGCCCGTCGCTTGCCGTTACCCGGAATAACGCACTTTCGCTGCCTTCCAGGTAGTCAATATCCAGGTCCACCGAGGTCGTCGGCAGCCCCACTCGCTTCGTTTCCCAGGTATCCCCGCCGTCCTGGGAGTAGGCGACATCGTAGGTTAGAGTGTCTCCATCCGCATCGAAGGCCGTCCATGAGAGAGTAATAACGTTCGAGTAAACCTGCGAGCTGTCCAGATTGTTAACACTGACCACCGGCGCCAGGCTGGTAAACAACTGGGATGCCACTGTCTCGGTTCCAGTGACAACTTCTACCGCCGATACCCCGGGTGGGTAAGGCAAGGTAGTGAAGAAGTTAGGCTGCTTATCGCCATTGGCCTGCACGACGAACTCCTGGCTGGCCAGGATGCTGCCGTAGACATCGACCAGGTTGAGCGTGTAAGAGGCCGGTACGGTGGCATCCAACGCCAACGCAGCGGCCAGGTTGCCGGTTGTATCCGTGTAAGGCCGCATGGCAGTGATCTGAATCGCTCCTTTGTCATCCTGGTAACCGCCTACCATCAGGTAGCGGGTGGAAACAAGTCTTTGCGACATCTCCGCGGCGCCGGCCGGGCTGGCATATGGACCGGACCCGACCAGGTCGTCGAACAGGTGCTGCCAGGACAGATCGGACAACCAGCGCGGCCATCCATAGGCCATAAAGTCGTGCTCATGCCAGGTAGTTGAGTTCATCGATGAGGATACCGGCGACCAGACGGCATGGATTTCATAATTAGGATTAGCGTAAGTCGAATCAAAACCCCAGGTTTCATCTGGGCCAAAGACGCTGAGTGCGCCGTGGAAGTACGGCCAAGGCCAGTAGCCTCCGCCTTCGTCCTCTTCGTGCCAATTGCCGGAGTGATTGAGGCCGCGCGCATGACCAAGCTCGTGGGCAGCTGTCTCCCGGCAGTTGTGGATGCCGGTGCGGCCGGAGGCTACGTAATTGTAAGTCCACGGAGTAATCGTCTGCCCGCAGATGCAGGTCGTACCATCGCACTCATGCTCGTCAATAATCGCATAGCCCATCTCAACCGGTACGGGCATAGCCACGCCTGGGGCAGAAGATCCCATAAAGGCTGCATATTGCACCTGCATCCAGACATTGGTATACCAGAAACCCGCCAGCAGGCTGTCCTCACGCGGCGACATGCAAAAATCTTGAAAGCCTTCATCCACCAGGTATACCTGTGCCGGGTACACGCGTTTCATAAAATCAAAGGACAGGATTGTTTCCGCCAGGGTTGGCGCCGGATGAGGGTCGAGGGTGGTCGGACATAATATATTGTAGCGCAGGGAAGCGCGCACGATATGAACAACAATAGGCCGGCGGTTCTGGAAGGTGATGGAAAAATTAAAGCGGTTGTTAGCCAGGCTGCGCTCCGGATAGTTATACGGAGCCCGGAATTCGACCGTAAACGTGCGGGTGCCGTCAGCAGTGCAGGCGATGGGCAGCTCGAAATTCAGCGATCTATCCGCGCTCTGGATCACCCAGCTGCGCCCACCATTTGAATAGTCCCAGACGACATATGGCACCGGGGTGGCGCTGTTGATGGCTTCCAGCCGCCCCGGTAGGCAGCTTTCTGAAGTAATCCACCCGAGGACTGGCGGCATATCCGCCGCCGTCCCTCCGTTAGGTTCCAAAAATACCCGCACAAAGGTCGTCTTACCTGCCACCAGCGGCAGTGTGTTCGCCCAACGCTGCGTCACCTGCACCGGCATGACGTGTGCCACGGTCAGGTCGATCGGTGAGGCCGGGTCCTGCGTCGGTGGGAATGAAACACTCGGGAACATTAATATTTCTCCGGTCGCTGTCACGCCCTCCGTTACACTGTACAGTAGGAACCACAGACGGTACTGAGCGCGGGTAGCAATAGCGGTATAATCGCCCACCGGCAGATTCTCAAAAGTGAAAGTCCCGTTGGCATCGGTGATTACATTGCGATAAACACCACTCGTATTGCCGTTGTTAGGGCTGAGTGCGACCGTGGCATTTGCCAGTGGCGTCAGCGTGTTGCGGTCACGCACTACCCCGGTCACGGTTCCGGTGGGCAGCGGATCCGGCGGCGGAGGCACGTGGCGCATCACGATGTTGACCAGCGAGTTCAGGTTCGATCTCACGGTGAGCGTGGAGGTGTAGGGCGTATAATTCTTCAGGCTAACGCGGATCTGGTAGCTGCCCGGCGGCTGGTTCGGGAAGGCATAAATACCACTCTTGCCGGAAGCCGTGCTGGTGCAACCACCCGGCCCACACAGATTGATCGGCACGGTCTCGATGGCGGCTCCGCTGCGGTCGGTCACAGTCCCGCTCACCGAACCGTTTGGCGGCGTGGGCGGCGGCGGCGCAGCGTTGACCGTCACGGCGATCTCATCCGGCCCCTGGCAGGTGTAAAACGGCCCATTCGGATCGATGCGATAGCGCACCGCCGGGCGGATGTAGAGGATGCCCGGCGCGCTGGTGGGGATGCCGGTTTGGAATGTGCCGATGCCCGTGTTTGGGCTCGGTGCCTGCGCAAAGGCATACAGCTCATTCACCAGGTGCGATTTAGTATCATAAGCCAGGAAAGTCTGGGTGCCAGAGTAGCCGAAATCCTGCACCAGCCAGCTCGTCAGGATCGGGTTGCCGGCCTGCACCGCCACCGGGTAGCCCTGCAAAGCCACCGGGCACAGGGTGGGCGGTGGAGGTAAATATATCGGTGCATAATAGAGGTCGTCGATCATCTCCTCCTGGATGGATTTTCCATAATCCAGGGTGAGGCTGGCAATATTACCATCCGGGTCATTCAACCCGATGAAACTGGTTAAAGCGCCAGGCACTGGCGTCCGGCTTACATGGCAGATTTCGACCCCCATGCCGTCATAAACCGTCAGAACCGCAGTCATCTGCGTGCCGTCCCCATCGCCAATCCACATGCCCACATGACTCACAAGGTGGTCAAACTTGATTTCCATCGGCACATCGGAACTGTTGTTTGGAGCAATCGGCTGATTGATAGCAAGGTTTGGTTGGGAGACAGCGATTTGGGAGGTAGAGGCGACTGCCTGGGTCAGGTTGGTGCCTACGAAAGTGACTCCCGTGGCAGCCTGGTAACGCGCCCCAATTACATCACCGGAATTCAGATCGTCGAAATCGATCACCCCTGGCAAAGGAATGTCTTGCGGAGCGAGGATATCCACACAGCTTGAGCGGGGAGTGTCCGCAGTCATTCGCCTCGCTTCAACCGTTTGCAGGCTCGAAAATAAATATATCGCCAGGCCCAGGGCGATGATCGTCCCAAATCTGGCGAGGTTACGATAAGGAGTTTGATTGGTTTCCATGATTGCCCTCTTGTTGGTAGGCCTGGCAGGCGAATGCCTGCCAGGCCTGTTGGTGTGCCTTTGTGTGATAGATCGATGAGCCTTGTGCTCGCTGATCCGTCGGACAGTCAGAAACCGCTAAAAATGATAATCTGCGAAATCACCGCCTGGTCAAGGGCAAAAACATGGTGTACGGGACATACAGGGTAAAGGTGGTGTTGGTAGTCTGGCCTTTATTATCCACAACCAGGCCATACCAGTCGCTGGATGTCGAGGCATAGCAGAAAGACTCGTCCCCGCCTGCCCCCAGGCTATCCACGGTCCTGATTGCCTGGCTTTTGCCCTGAAACATTGAGGCGGGCGTTGCGCTGTCCGACTTAAACAGCCGCACAGCCAGATCACCGTTGCCGGCGGTGATATCCACCCGGAAGCACTTGAAAGTGCCTGCCGCGATCCAGGTGTCCCAGATCCGCAGGATATCGTTGCTGCCCATCGTGTAGGGGCCATAACTGCCCGCTTCCACCGCAGTATCGGATGTGTGTGAGGCATATTCGATAGGATAGTTGCCCCCCGCTCCACCAAATCTATAGGTTTCCAGGAAGTAGTCACCCGATGGGGCGTGGTTGCGGTCGATCACGACATAATCCACTGCTTCCGTGGTAGTCGAGTCCTCCAGCCAGTTGTAATCGCTGGGGCTGCCAAAGGCCGAATGGCCGTAAAGGAACACATCGTAGTCATTGCTGGCCGGTGAGCGGATGCCGATGGCGTTCCAGTATGAACCCGGCGTGATCTTAAAGTAGTGGCGCGACACCCCCGGGGTGCCCCACACTCTTTCGACATACGGATCCAGCTCTACCATTCCAGGCCAGAAGCCAATGCCCAGCTTATTGGTCGAACCGGCTGACATGCTCCATTTATAGACACGTATCTTGTAAGTTTGCGTGGCAGGGGCGACAAAATCTACCACCTCAAAGGGATTCACGGAGCTGCTTGAAGAAGCCACCACCACATCGCTGGGATCCAGGACTTGCAGGTCGATATCCGCTTGCAGCGGGTCGATTGTGTACGCCCCGTCCGGATTTGAGTCAAAGGCGATGGCGACTCGTACTCGTTCTCCGGCGTAAGCGGCAAAGGAGTAGTTCCATTCGGTGAAGGTGGTGTCAATCGAATACCAGGCCCGCCAGCCTGAATCGGCCAGGCGGAAGGCGGCGCGCATATCCACGCCGCCCGCCCCATCCTTGTCGCTCAAGCGGCTGCTGCCTTCGATATTATGCAAGGCGGAAGCCATGATGGCAGCCTTGACCATTTCGGGCCGGGTAACAAACGTGCTGTCCCGCTCCATAATCAACGCCGCTTCGCCTGCCACCATCGGCGCGGAATAGCTGGTTCCTGAGCCGGTCGCGCCGACCCAAGGGCTTACCTGGAGGGTACTGTTGATGCTGGTACCGACGGCCGCAACTTCCGGTTTCTCCACACTGGTGCTTGGGTTGATGTAGCTGGAGGAGCTGTTCATGACGTCATCCGCCCAATTGTTGTTGCCCTGATCGGTGTGGTTGCCTACACTGATCACGTTATAGCCGCGTGCCGGGCTGCCAACGCGGTTGGAAGCGCCACCTTCGTTGCCGGCCGCCACCGTAACAGTGGCCCAATGGTTGCGGACGATATAATCCAGGTGCCGGTCGTGGACATTCAAGTTAGTATTGCCATCATTGCCGCCCCAGCTGTTATTGATAACATCAATGTTCTGGGTGATCGCCGCCCAATCCATGGCCGCCGAGAGGTTCGGGTCGGTATAGGAGGTAGCATTGGCACTGAACATGGTCACGCCCTGGGCGATGCCCTGGTACGTGGCATGCTGGCTGGCCACCATCCCAGCTGTGGCTGACGCATGCTGATCCATGTTTGGGTCACCCGGGACTCGGGTTGTCCCGGCATTCAAGTATGGGTTGCCGAACTCCACCCGGCTGTCCTCCAGGATGGCTACCTTGATACCAGCCCCATCAAAGCCGAACCAGCTATCGACGATATCCGCTTTTTGCGCCGGCTTGGCGCTGTCCATCATATCCTGGTACTCATTCGGGCCATAAATCGTATCCACGTACGCCATTTGAGCAAAATCGAGGATGTCCGCCTTGCTCATCCGGACATACACCAGGGGAGCATACGGGCTGGCATAGGTGGGCTGGTAGCCAAAAGCCTGCAGATCGGCCAGTAAAGCAGCTTCGAAGGCCGCCACCTGGGCGGCAACCTGCGCAGAGTTGGCCTGCCGTGCAGCCAGAGCTGCAGCTCTGCCCGCTGCTTGTGCATCCTGCACCTGTTGGGCCTGGGCGTCTTCAGCCTGTTCGATCTGCTCGGCGGTTTTTTCACCACTCCCCGAGCTGACCTGTGCGCCAGGCACATCCACCGCGCCGGGGTCCACGTCCGGCTGGCTGGTTTGGATCTCGCCTTTCAACCAGATGCCGACATCCAGCATGTCGCCATCCGCCAGTGTCTGGAGTTGGCCATGCAGGTTCGGATCCAGCGAGCCGTAAAGGCTCTGGTGGGCGGCCATCTCGGCTGCCCGGGCAGCCGCCAGGTCGACGTCCAGCCCCTCGCCATCCACTGTCATGGCGTATACATTTCCATTAGTCATGTCCATGACTTTGGCCTGATACACGCTGACCCCGGTCAATGGAAAATCAAAGCGAGTCAGGTCTGCCACTTCCAGGCTTTCCGGCGCAATCTTCTGCTGCTCGGAAACCTCTTCCAGGACTCTATCTTCTAATGACTCATCGGCCAGGGCGTGGCTGGTGGTCAGAAAAGTACCCGCGATAAGCACCACCACCAGGATGGAAGTCATCACATGGGTTATCGTTTTCATTGCAAGCTCCTTATGGCTTTGTCATTCCGAGGCAGTGAAGCGACCGCAGATTCCTCACGATCACTTTCATCTCTCTATTCGGAAGTTCGTCTCTCAGAATGGAATTTGATTGTTACCGATTGGAGGCTGCAGGGCAGGTCGTCCTGAGTCGTTTTGCGGCTGATTTATGGAACAGGGTATGCTGCTTCGGTGTTAATCGTGATTCTGGCAAGCTCCTTATTCTGGGTATCCTGAAACACAAAGGTAATATCCGCATCTTCGGGGAATTCTTTTTTTGAAACGGCAACGATCTGGTATGGCAGGGTCACAGCCGGTTCGGTGATTTGTTCAGGGCCTGGTAGGATTTCCTCTACCCGCACCAGGGTAACATCTTCCTGTGGATAGATACCTTCCACGGCGATGCTGTATCCGCTGCTGGGCTGCCGGCCGGCATACACTACCAGGATCAGGTTTTGCGGATCCGCTGCAGCTTGCATGCCGGCTGAGATCGCCTCCGGCGGCAGGCTGCCAGATAGTGTCTCCCACGCCTCTAACCCGCTTACCACCATGTACAATGGCTGTTCCGGCTGGTCGCCAAGCGGTGCAGCTTCATGAATCAATTGGAAAGGCAAAGAATCACCTCCCGAGCCGGGCTTATCTATGGCAGCCGCACCACAACCCGTCAGTACCAGTCCTGTGGCTACACCAAGTCCTAGGATAATATTAATTAATCGGGGAAACCAATAACTCATGATCACCTCCTCCACTGCCATTAATAACACCACAGGTCAAATCGGTGAACGAATTGGCTAATTTAATTGTACAGTCGAAATTCGCTGTGTCAATATCCTTAAAATGATTTAATATAGTGATTAGCAGATAAGGAGGTTTCCTATGAAGCTGCGAATATTCATCTCTATCCTGGTGATCAGCCTGACAATGGCTGCCGGCAGTGCCAGAGCGCAGATCCCCGGCGTCATCATTTATCCTGCTCAGCTGGCTGAGAATGATATCGTGATCGTTGATGCTAGCCAGCCGGTTAGTGTAGGCATAAACTGGGATGCCTGCCGCAAAGCCCTGGTGGATGTCGCCTTGCGGGTTTCACACATTAACCTCTGGTTGGATAACATGGCCTGGGCGCCATCGGAAAGTGTTGGTATTGCCGATCGAATGAAGGCAGCCTCCAATGCTGAAAAAGAGACTTTTGACTGCATGGGTCATACGGAGGTCGTCTACGGCTTTGCCATCCTGTATGGTTTGGGCGTGTTGCCACCGGGTGATCATCCAGTGCACATCATCTGGCGCTTCGACCACCCGGTCCCATCCGGCGCCGACGAGGATGGCGATGGCCGGCCTGAAATTTATCGCGGCACAATCCTGGACCGGACTTTCACCATTCGGGTAACAGCTCCCTGACTGCGGATTTCGATGGACCGGACGACAAACCAGCTGACATTACGCTCCTACCAATCCGAAGACGACTACTGGCGCATGCGCCGCTTCCTGCGAGAAGTCTTCCTGCTGGATGCGCGCCACTCGCTGAGCTGGCCGGTCACCCGGCTGGATTTCTGGCGCTGGCACGGCATCCTGAACCTGGGCGATGGAAGCCTGGAAAACGACGTATTTCTATGGGAAACCAGCGATGGCGAGATAGCCGCCTTCCTGAACCGAGAATCCGCCGGGCAGGCATACCTCCAGGTACACCCAGCCTACAAGACGGCCAACCTGGAAGCCGAGATGATTTCAGTGGCCGAAGAGCACCTCAAGACAGCCGGCCAGGACGGCGGTGAATTACTGACGGTGTGGTGCCACACGGCTGATGCCCAGCGCCAATCTGTGCTAAGCAATCGTGGCTATGCGCAAAAACCAGAACGAGTTGACATCGCCTGGCGCCGCGACCTGCGCCTGCCGATCCCGGAACCGCAGCCCTCCCCCGGCTACAGCCTGCGTTCCCTGGGTGCCCGCGAGCTGCAGGAGCGAGTGTGGGCTTCCTGGTTGGCCTTCCACGGTGATGAACCGGATGCGCACTACAACCCCGACCGCTCCTGGTACCAGAACCTGCAGTCGGCGCCGCTTTACCGCCGCGACATGGACCTGGTTGCCATCGCCCCTTCGGGCGAGATCGCCGCCTTTATCACCATCTGGTACGACGATGCCACGCGCATGGGATATTACGAGCCGGTAGGCACAGTGCCGGGGCATCAGCGGCGCGGCCTGGCGCGTGCCTTGAGCTATGAAGGCATGCACCGGCTGAGACAACGCGGCGCCGACCTGGCTATCGTCGGCGGGGAAGGCGAGACTGCCAACGCGGTGTATCTATCGGTTTTTGGTTCTGATCGCGATGTGAAAATGGCCTGGGAGAAGCGCTTTTCCTATACCTCATAGGCTGGTTCGACCTGCTCCGCCTGTCGGCGCATCTGCTCGAAGGCAGCCTCGTCAAGCTCGATCAAAGGCCGCAGTGAGCGCAGCATTTCCTCCCGCACGCGAGCCATCGAAAGAGGGAGAAGGTGTAGTTCACCGAGGGATGATCAGGTTATTTCCGAGGTCAACCAGATCCTTGATATATCGGTCAGCTTCCGGAGGGTCGATCCAGCGGACCAATTCCCAATCCGAGTAGGTTACAGAGCATAAAACCCGAGCCAAATCGGCGGCGAACACACCCGCTGCTTTTCCCTGTGCTCCCGATATCGCTTCCTCCAGAGATAGTCGCTGGACACAGCACAGCCCCCAAATATCTGCTAAATCCTTCGGAGCAGCCCGGTCCAGTACCGCAGTTACTTTATTGGCCAGGATGTTTTCTGACGTGTCCAGCCTGCCAAGCACCGGATGTAAAACAGGCTCACCAACGCGAGAAGGCACATCATTGACCATCTCCACCTTGAGGTCAATGCCCTCTCTGACAGTGCTAATCCGAACATATCTTGCTTCCCGTTGGAGCACGTCGATTTGGAATTTACTCGAGCGAGTCAGCGAATCAATAATCCTATCCGCCCATAAAGAAAACCGATCGTCGTCGTTAATAAAATAATCCAGGTCGTCCGAAAATCGATGGTGGAGATACCCACGAGATAAGGCCGTACCCCCGGTCAGGTAAAATTCCGTATCGACAGCCATAAGGAGGCGAATAATCTCATCCTGGAATGGGTACAGCCTATCCAAGTAATAGTTATTATCCATGATTACTCTATCAATTCCGGGAAGTGCCTTGGGATCCACTCGATCAAGAAATCAAAACCTCGCCGACGACTCTCCGAGCGAACTCGCTCTCGCCAGCGCGGCCAACCTTCGATGATCCGTTTAAAGCCAAGCTGACGGATGATTTCTGGATAAGGAGCATAATCAAGCAATCGGATTGCAGCCCAATCGCTATCCAGCCTGCCAATCGTCTGCTTGCCATCCAAAATGGCACTGAATTGGTCTTCACTCAAATCATAATCCCACACGTACGGCAAGCTCATCGTCGACCTCTAAATGAAATTATACATGATTGTCTATAAAAATATCCCCCTCACACACTGGCGATCGCCTGTCTCAATTCCGGCAGGATGCCAGCGTAGCCAGGGTCGTTTATCGTTGCATCCACGCGCACCACCGGCAGGCTGGTTTCCGCCAGCCAGCTCTCCAGCAGCGCCTGCAATGCCTGCAGGTCGTCCGTCCGGGCGATCTCCAGGCCGCGGCTGCGCTTGCGCATGCGCTCGGCGGCCACTTCAGGCGGCGCTTGCAGATAGATCAGCAGCTCGGGCGGCGGCAGCAGCGAGCGCAGCGTGTCGTACAGCCGAGTGCACAGGCTAAAGCCGGCCGCATCCAGGTAGCCGCGCTGGGTAAAGTAGCGCGTGAACAACTCGTAATCGAAGTCCAACCCGCCGTCGATCAGCCCTGGCAATGGCTGGCTGCGGATATCCTGCTCCTGCTCGGCGCGGTAGAGCAGGTAATCTACCTGGTTTGGCAGGGCATAAGCCCGCAGATCCCGGGCAAACAACGCCTGGTAAGGCCGCTCTATATGGCTCTCCAATCCGACGAAAAACTCACCTGTGTGTGCCAACTCCCGCACCAGGGTCGTTTTACCACAGCCACTGTTACCCACCACTGCGATCAGCTTGCCCATGCCGTAAGTGTATCAAGAATCTGAATTCACATCAAAAGCATATCCCCTTCATGGGTTATTCACAACTCTACTCTATACTTGAACTATAGCAAGCCCGGGTAACACCGGAAACAAATCAAGTAACGGAGGTACATCATGATCAAGAATATATTGTTTGGATTGCTCATCCTGACGATTACCATCATCGCAGCTGGTTGCTCGGTAGATACATACCAGCCGGCGCAGGCGGCCGGTATAGAACAGGCAAATGCGGCACCGGCGCAAGGACCAGCCCCGGCAGGCAACGGGAACGGCTCTACATCCCAGGGAAATAATGGACTGGGGCTGCAAGCACTCCCCGCGGCGGGCGAACTGAGCGAGGCAGAAGCCGCTGGCCTGTTGTTCATGTTCGAAGAAGAAAAACTGGCTCACGACGTGTATGTCAAGCTCTACGAGCAGTGGGGAACAGCCATCTTCCAGAACATCGCCAACAGTGAATCGACTCACATGCAGGCTGTACAGAATTTACTCGAACGCTACGGGCTGCCGATCCCGGATGCCTCCCAGGTTGGCGTTTTCAGCGACCCCGATCTGCAGGCACTCTACACAGAGCTGGTCGACCGCGGCAGCCAATCGCTGGCTGAAGCACTCAAGGTCGGCGGAGCGATCGAAGAGATCGATATCCTCGATCTGCAGGAACGCCTGGCGCAGACCAATAATGCTGATATCCACCGTGTGTACAACAGCTTACTCAGAGGTTCCGCCAACCACTTAGGCGCCTTCGCCAACACCCTCCTCAACCAGACCGGGGAGACCTACCAACCGCAATACATGTCCACGGAAGCCTACCAGGCAATCGTGAGCGGGACCGGGCAGGGAGGACCGGGAAATACCACTGGTCGAGGGCAGGGAGGCCGGGGTGGGCAAGGGAGCCGCGGCGGTCAGTCCGGCAACCCATAGTAATCCAGCACAGGCTGGGTAGCACAAAGCGACAGGTAGCCCTGTCGCTTTGTGCTCTTATTAACCAAATAATTCCTTACCGACGATGCGCCAGCTGACGTCTATTTGTTTTCTCTCCGCGTGGGGAGAGCATGCCGCCTCGGTGATTGATTCAGGCGGCTTCCCCAAGTCCCTTCGCCCATAAAATCCGCTCATCCACTCTACGATGTAAGCGGTACATCACCGGGCGGTAGCCCAGGCTGGGCCAGGCCCGCGACGAGAGCAGATTCGTGGTGCGCCAGTCGGTCAGGCAGCAGGTGAAGCCTTCTTGCCGCAGGTGATCGAAGCCAAACTCAGCCAGTGCCCGGGTAACCCCCATGCCGCGGAATTCGTAGCGGGTGGAAGCTGCCGGCATCTCGGCAGCATGCTCGGGGATGAACATATCTTCGGGGTTGTTCTCGGCCGGGTAGTACACCTGGAAACCAGCCACCCGGTCGCCTTGAATAGCCAGCCACAATGTAGCATCCTCGTCATCCAGAACACTGGCGTACATCAACGGCCGCTCAGCGGCAATCTCTGGCGGCAGCGGCGCCCACACCGGCGCCTGCACCTGGTATTCGGCGGTACAGAAGGCCATTTGGGCAAACGCCTGGCGGTCTTCAGGACGGGCGCGGCGGATTTCGATGCCAGGCAGGATGTTTTGCGGGTTGGAGTCACTCTGAACGATCGTGCGTATGCCGTAAGCCTGCTGTTGTCCAAAACTGGTGGCAAACCAAACCGCCAGTGCCGCAGAATCTCCGGCCATTACCTGTATGTAATGGTTGAAGCAGCCCATTTCCAGCCAGGTCGTTGCCGCTATGGCATAGAGATGCTGGAACAACCCGGGGTCTGCTCCAACAGCCAGGCAGTGCCCGGCCAGGCGCGCCCAGGCTGTGCGGCCCATCAGCTGGTCGAACTGCGCATCGGCAAACAGATAGCCCAGCATGCGACCATTCTCAAAGGCCGCCACGCCGCCGCCGGTCCAGGATTTGCGCCACGCAGCCTGCACCGCCCGGCGCGCCTCTGCCGGTTCTTCGTATCGTGCGGCCAACAGCGGGCAGGCAAGCCGGTCCAGGCGGTGGCGAGCGGCCAACAGCTCGGCTGCCGCTGTCAGATATTCGTCGTTGAAAGGAAGGATTTGAAGCCCATTCATCGTGTTGATCCTCTTGATCCTGCCACGATCTTGGTTATTATTGAGTCAACATCGAAACACAAAGCGCTCAAAGGGAGCACAAAGATCACATAGTTTTTTTCTTAGCGCTGCTTCGTGCCTGTACTCCCCCGCGCAATGTCGCGGGGCCTTCGTGTCCTTTGTGTTTTAATGTTTATTGTTATTTTTAGTATGACACCAGAGTGATTTCGAGTCAACAATCTCTCGAAACCAGGATATTGACTCCCGGAGCAGATCGAGATTAGACTCAATTCAGGAGGATCAATATCATGGAACCGATAACCGATCACCTGGCTCTCCCCCTGCAATGGCTGCAACCCAAGGGTATGTCCCGCAGCTTTAAGCTTTACAGCGGCGAGACCCTGGTCGGGCGACTGGACTTCCAGAGCGCCTTCGGCTCGCTGGCGTTGGGGGTCACCGCTGAGCAAAGCTGGAGCTTCAAACGAGTCGGATTCTTCAATACGCGCGTCACCGTGCGGCCGGCCGGCCCTCCTGACGCTCCGGCTCGGCAGGATGTGCCGGATCTTGCCGTGTACCGACCCAACTGGCGCGGCGAAGGCTGGATCGAGATCGCCTCCGGGCGCAAGGTATACTGGCGGCCGGCCAATTTTTGGGCTTCACGCTTCATGATCACTGCCCAAGACAGCAGCCCACTGATCCATTTCCATGAAGGCGTCGAACACCCGCATTTCGCCGATTGGTTCAAGACCCAGGCCGGCGTTACCATCGAATACCCCGCCAGAGGCATGCCTGAAACCCCCATGCTCGTCCTGTTGGGCTGGTACCTGATTATCTTGCAGGAAGAGGACTCCGGCGCTGCTGCCGCCACGGCTGGTGTCGCGTAACGCGCAAACCGGCGGGAGGACCGCCGACGGTGAACCACTGACCGACGACCGAGGACCGCCCTGCCAGATATCGGTGTAGGTTCATCCGTCTTCTGTCTTCCGTCCTCCGTCAACCGTCCGTGGTCGTCGGTCCGCTATCGGCGAGCGAAGTCTCGCGATGTTCTCTCGCGGGATCGTCCCTCCCCACCCCCAGCATGATCAGCAATCCGGCCAGAACCGGCAGCGTAATCAGCAGCAGCATATCCCAACCGGACAGGAACAACACCGTAGCCGAGGAGAGAGAAGCCAGTGCCTGGGTGCCAAAAATGGTGAAATCGTTGGCCGCCTGGGCTTTAAAGCGCTCCGCAGGGTAGTAGCTGCGGGTCAGCAGCACCGTCCCGCCCACGAACAGGAAATTCCAACCCACCCCCAGCAGCACCAGCGCCCACCAGTAGTGCAGCACATCCCGGCTGAAGACGCCAATTCCCACGGTTAACAGCATGCAAACCACACCAGCCAGCATCAGGCGGCGCAGGCCGAAGCGCTCGATCAGGAAACCGGTGAACAGGGAGGGCAGATACATAGCAATGATGTGACTTTCAATCACCAGGGCCGTCTCATCCAGCGAGAAGCTGTGCAGCGTGTGCATCTCTAATGGCGTGGCGGTCATGATGAAGGTCATCACGCCGTAAGCCGCCGCCCCGGAGACGATGGCTGCCAGGAAAGAACGCTGGCGGATTATTTGTGCCAGCGGGCGACTCTCACCCCCGGCCTGAACCTGCAGAGCCGCGGTTGGCTTGAGCTGCGTAAGAATGCCGGTGACCACCAGGAACAGGGCTGCCAGGATGAAGAAAGACGCCGTGAACTGCCCATACGCCAGCCAATCTACCGTCCGGCGGGCGATCTCCGGTCCCAGTAAGCCGGCTACGATCCCACCGATCAGCACGGTGGAGACAGCCCGGCTGGCACGCTCCTCCGGCACGCTCTCTGCCGCACCAAAGCGGAACTGCTGCACGAAAGCCATCACGCCACCGGTCAGGAAAGTCGTCAGGCAAAACAGGGGAAAACTGAAAAGATGCAGTGCGTAAGCGCCCAGCAGCGCTACGGCGGCGCCTACCAGGGTCGCCAGCATGAAACCGCGCTTGCGTCCTACCCGGCTCATCAGCAGCGAAGCCGGGATGGTGGCCAATGCCAGTCCAACCACCGAGAGCGAAGATGGCAAGGTCGCCAGCAAGCGATTGGGCGCCATCTGCACCCCCACAATCCCTCCGATAAACACCACCATCGGGATGGCAGACGAGGCCAATGCCTGGCTGGCCGCTAAAACCTGCACATTGCGGGTGGGATAAGCGGGCTGCATCCCCCGATTATAACCGTAAGAAGAATAATAAATCCGTCGGGGCTGCCTGCACTCCCCGGCCCCGGCGGATTCACCGATCCCCCGTATAGATCGCTATCCTATGGGTGCTGCCCGCCGCCGGGCGGCTGCTGAGTGGCCTGCGGACCTGGGCCGGATTGAGTGCCGCCGGCTGTGGGGTTTTGTTGCGGGGTTGACCCCGGGTTGCCCGCAGTTCCGGTAGGCATGGCGGTGCGGTTTAGCGCTGGTGAGGGTGTTGCCGCCAGGGTATGATATGCAGTTGGCTGCGCACCAGCGCCCTGTGTACCAGTAGGCGATGCCTGCTGTCTCAACGGTGAAGGTGTAGCCATCGTGGCTGGCGTCCGAGAAGGATGCAGCCCGGTGGGTGCCATCCAGGTGACGCCTGGAGTCGGGTTGACAGGTCCCCATCCTGCAGCTCCCTCTGTGGGGGGTTGATTCCAGCCCTCCGGCAGCCGGTTTTGCTCGCGAAATTGCTGCGGCGCCTGCTGCCCGGCAGCCGTCCACGCCAGGCGAATTCGGAGAATCTCCCGGGCTCGCTCAAGCACCGGATCAGGATCGGCTAAAGCCGATCCGATGCGCATCAGGCGCTGCTCCTGGCTCTCCAGGCGCAGCCGTAAGCGCTCCAGCAGCGGGATCATCTCGTCGTCCGGCAGCGTGGAAGCCATCTGGAAGGCCGCATTCAGGTTGTAAGCCAGCCGGTCAGTCAGGATGTCCGGTATCACCCGGCCGCTGCCTGCCATCGCTTCGGCTTCCCGGATGCGACGGTCGGCGTTCTCCATGCTCATTTCTATCCGCTCGGCTGGTGTGCCCACCAGCTCCAGCCTGGCGTCCTCAATCAACAGCTTGAACCAATACAGGCTGTCGCCTGGCAGGCTGGCGCCGGAGGCCTGGGCGACTGGGATCAAACCGGCAAATGCCAGCATCACAATCACCAGCAATCCGATCAGCGCCAGGCGCAGCTTCGCCGGTTCTCGCTGCGCGAACCAGCCGGATACTCCCTCTATCCACGCCATCCGGCTAAGCTTCGATGGGGAATCATTGTGTGCAAGCCTGCTTGCCGAAGCAAGGAAGCGCTCGCGGCCTGCGGCTGCCATCTGCGGATCACGCCGCGTCACCGTGCGAAGCACTTCCAGCTGCTCGGCCAGCTGCGGGTCGATCGATTCAATCCATTGGCTCATAAAGTATCTCCACTTCCGAGTGCAGCCTGCGCCGCAGCGCAGCCAGCGCCCGATGCTGCAGGGATTTGACCGCGCCCAACGGCTTGTGCAGTGCATCGGCAATCATCTCATTTTCCCAGCCTTCATAGAATTTCAACAATATCACCTGGCGCTGGTCAGGGGTCAGGCTCAGCAAGGCAGCCCGCACCCGTTCTTGCTCAATGGCCTGGCTGGCCAAGGTCTCTGGTGCTGTTTGCTCCGCTGCCAGCTCCTCACTCAAGGCAGAGATACCGGCAGGCTGTCGGCGATAATAATCAGTCACCCAGTTGTGGGCCGTCCGGTAAAGGTAGGCCTTGAGATGGGTGTTCGGCCCCATCCCGCTGCGCAAGCTGTGTAAGAAACGGTAAAAAGTGTCTCCCACGCATTCCTCCGATGTCTGCGCGTCTCCCAGCATACGGCAGGCATAGGCGTATAACCTTGGGCTGTAGGCGTCATAAATCTCACCCAATGCTTCCGGGTCGTTTTGCCTGGCGCGAGCTAAAAGCTGACTTTCATCCATCTGTCATAGTATATGACGTTTTTATCCGGGTTGAGATACGCCCGACCTGAAATTCATCCAACAGCCCGTATCCTCTCACCCTATCTTGCGTCATTAATAGTGAGTTAATTCCACAGGAGGAACCCATGAAACGAAAAAAGTTGTTGTATTCTTCCCTGGCGCTTCTGGCAGGTCTATGCCTGGCAGCCTTCGCGCTAAGCATGGCACAGGCCGCCTCTACCGATGAGGCTTCCGTCGACCTGGCCGTCACCCTGAAAGCTCCCAGTCATGTCGCTGCCGGTGAGCTATACACCTTGAACCTGGCCTATGCCAACATCGGCACAGCCGCAGCGCCGGCCGACACCTGGGTGAGCATCACCCTGCCTGCCGATGTTACTTTTCAAGAAGCCACCGGACAGGATGGATTGCCCCTGCCTCCCAACCAGGTCACGGGCAGCGTTCTGCTCTGGCAGGTAGGGGCTTTGCCGGCCGATTCATGCTGGGGCCATATCTGGATCACCGTGCTCGTTGCCCCGGATGCTGCCGAAGGCGACATCCTCAATGCGAACGCCGAGATCGGTTCGAGCGCGCCGGATGCCGACCCGGTTAACAACCTGGCGAATGCCACCAGCGAAGTATGCGATATGGCCGGCTCTACCAAGCAGGCCCAGGCTGGCCAGGTAAAACCCGGCGGGGTAGTCACCTACACGATCACGCTGCTAAAGGCGCCCGGCAGCGGGGGCACGGCCGCTGACCAACGCACGGTCACCCTGGTGGACACCCTGCCCCCGGCTGAGCAAGCCACTTTTCTGGGTTGGGTTGGACCACTCACCGGCCAGTATAATGGCCAGACTCTGCAGTGGCGGGGCAGCCTGCAAGCCGGCCAGCCGTTAATGCTCCAGTACCGCCTGGGTATCCCGGGGAGCGTACCGAGCGGCACCCTGGTTACTAATCGCGCTCACCTGTACTGGCAGGGTGGTGAGATGGAGCTGGATGCTGCGGACGTATCTGTTTATATGGATCCCAACGATCATATGCTGGGGCCGGGTGGCGGCGAGTGGCAGTATGCTTACGGTGTTTCGATCCAGGCGCCCCCCAACGCCGTAACTCAAACCACTCGTTTCCAGTTTCGCCCGCTCTTCACCCAGGATCCACCGCCGGACGTTCCCCCAGGCTGGCAATTCGCCCACCGGGCATTTGAGCTAACTGCCTACCAATTTGGCGAGCTGCAACGCCTCAACCGGCCGATCACCATCACCCTGGGCTACAACCCGCCGGATTTCGCCGGGCTCAACCACTATAACCTGCGCCTGTGGCAGCGCAGCTCTCCCGGCGAGCCCTGGGCGATGCTTGGCGAACAGTATGCCTATCAGTATGGTC
>JBFYSP010000208.1:0-9146 GCA_041301395.1 Anaerolineae bacterium | reverse complement strand
CCACCGGCGCTCTATCCTCCGCACGAGTGTCAACAGTGTATCATGCCTATCTATCAACCCTTGGTAAAGGGGACATTTCTACTTTGTCAAACAGGGGACATTTCTACTTTGGGTTGACAGGCGCACTCTTGCCGAAAAACAACTCCTGCCAGGCGTCCCAGTTGCTGGCCGGCTGCGGTGTGGCTTGCTGGATTGTAAACGGCGTGGGGGTCACTTCGCCATCCGGCAGCGGAATGACGGGCACATCGCCGGGACGCACCATGTGTCCCTTATCGTAAGCCCAGTCCTCCACCGCTGCCGGGGAGGTGGCATAGATGATACGCTCCTCCAGCGAGCTTTGGGTCTCCAAAAGGCTGCTTTTTTCTGCAGCCACCTTGTCTTTTTCATCTGTCAGGCGGCGCAGATTTGCCACACGGGTATTAAAATCCATCACCATGATCACCAGCAGGGCAATAGCAAAGATCACGAGCAGATATATCCAGAGTTGCTTGGGTCGCTGCATAGCACCATCTTACCTTAAGGTCGGTTTCCGCGCAAGGAACGAGCGCTGAGATTTAAAACCAAACTCCCTCTCCAGGTTGCATCAATGATGCCAGAGAGGGAGATCAGGTGCCGAAGGAGGGACTTGAACCCACACGAGCGTATGCTCACTACGCCCTGAACGTAGCGCGTCTGCCAATTCCGCCACTTCGGCTTCTTACCCGGCGTGAACCTGTTGGTTCGCCAGACTGCACCATTTTACCCCGATTTCGCTTTTTGTCAACCTGTCCTGGCACAATCTTTGCAGCAATAGTATTGGGATCTCCGACCCGGAAACGCTGGCATTCCAATCAGAATTGTCCTGTATAATTGGGTTATGGCTGTGAGCTTCTTCCAGCAAGTTTTTGCACTCCTCAATACCAATACCGGCAGCCTGGCTTACCACCTGGTTCTGTCCTTCACCCTGATGGGGGCATTTCTGGTCGCCTTGTACCCTGTGCAACCGGCCGGCAGCCACCACAACCGAAGAGTTGTGCTGGGTTTAGGCCTCCTGATTGCATATCAAATGATCTTATTCCTGGCCGCCGGCCTGGCCTGGCAAGGTTTCCTGGATGGGGTGCGCATATTGCCCTTCCTGGACCGGGCTGTCATCTTGCTCAGCCTGTTGACGATCATCTGGTTGTGGGCTTTTCCTGAAAGAAGCAGAAGTTCGGATACTGCCACGCTCCTGGTAGGCTTGCTCTTGTTAACCGCCCTATTCTTGAGCGGGGTATGGTTTGCCAACCAGGGCAGCCGTATATCACTCCAGGATACGCCGTTGGATGAGATGGCCACCTGGCTGACCATTGGCCTGGCTGCGGGCGGGATCCTGCTCTTGGCGGCACGCCGTCCGGCAGGATGGATAGCCGGCGTCTCAATGCTGGCCATCTGGCTGGCGGGTTACAGTCTGCTGTACCTGCTCCCCCCTACAGAAGGGCTCTACCATGGCGCGGTGCGCCTGGCAATGATGGCTGCATATCCACTGCTTTTCCTGCTCCCAGCCCGCAACTGGGAACAGACCGGCTCCGCGGGATATACGGATGCTGCCTCTACTTCTGAGGCCGGGGTGAGCGCATCTCCGCCCGCGCAGGAAAGTTACGAAGAAGCCTTGCTGATGCAATCCTTTCTGTCCAGCATGCTGGATGCTTCACCGGAGCAGGCCTGCCGTCTGGTTAACAAAACGATCACCGAATACATAAAAGCCGATATCAGCCTGCTGGTTTATCCGATTGGTGATAGCAGCGGCGCTATCGACTTGCAGTGCGGCTATGATCGGGTGCAGGATTTGCCCCTGGCTGGCAGAGTAATCGATAAACAGGCAGCCCCTGTGCTTGTCTCCGCCCTGCGTCAAGGCAGGGCAGTCCGGTTGGCGGCAAAAAGCACTTCACCCGATCTGGTAGGGATCGCCCAAGCTGTAGGTCTCAATACGAGTGGGGGATTGATGTTTATCCCGGTGTTCTCTACCGAAGGAAAGCCGCTATGTGGTGTGATCGTCGTATCACCCTATTCAGGGCAAAACTGGGCTGTTGAAGATCAATCCCGCTTGGCACATATCGCCAGGCCCCTGGTGCATTTCTTGCAACTGAAGCAGCAAGTTGCTGTGCTCCAGAAGGAGCTGGTGGAGACTCGCGCGGCAGCCCGGGTTGCTCAGGGCAAAGCCGATGTTGCGATTAGTGATTATCAACGCTTGTTGATGAGCACCGCGTGGGGAAACACCGATCCGTCTGTAGAAGCCTTGCGGGATGAACTGCGCCAGGCACTGGATGAGTTGGCGTTGTTGAAGGAAACACAGGATCTTAGGAAGGGAGCCGGCCTGGAGATAACAATCGACACACCAACGGCAACGGGTATCAAGTAGAGATGAGGGGTTCCTTTCAGGTCATACCGGGCATACTTTTAGCCTTTTTATCCATACTGGTGGTGCTGGGCAGTATGGCATTATCCATGGCAGAAAGCGGAAGAATGGGTGCAGTGCTGGAAACCTCCATTGCGGTAGAACCGAATAATGACAATGTTACCAGCATGATTCGCCTGGTCACCGCAACCCGTATACAGGCATCGATCGCAGCCACCGATATGGAGCAACCGAGCGCGACTGCTACCCCTCCAGACGCAACCGGGTGCCCGCATGAAGCTGATTGGATCGCTTATACCGTAGTTAGTGAAGTCAACCTGGTGGACATTGCCGGCGAAAACAACCTCGAACCGGAGAGGTTACGGCAGATGAACTGCCTGAGCACAAACCGCCTGGCAGTTGGACAGACCCTTTACCTTCCGGGGCCTACAGCGACCCCATCTGAGCAGTCGACCTCCTCCCCGACAAATAAGAAACGCTCCACGCCCAGAAGCCCGAAGAAGACGCAGGTCGCCTGCGGCGCTCCGAGAGGCTGGGTGATTTATGTTGTTCGTCGGGGAGATACACTTTCCAGCCTGGCACACCGCTTGAACACGAGCGTCCCCCAAATTCAATCGGCCAATTGCATGGGGAATTCCACCCTGATTCGCGCCGGCCAACGTCTCTTTGTGCCCTTCCTGCCTCCCCCAGCGGCTACGCCAGTCCCAGCTCGTCCATCACCAACACGACCTGCGGCCCAGCCGACTAACACCCCGCTACCACCGCCTACGCAACCGCCGCCCACCCAACCGCCGCCTACCCAGCTGCCGCCTACCCAACTGCCGCCTACACAACCGCCGCCTACACAACCGCCGCCTACCCAACCACCGCAGCCCACGGTGGAGCCCCCCACTCCGTATCCTTCCGATTCATCGGGGATGCTGCCCATTACCCCCGCCTTCGCTCGCCCAACATCGGGGGCAGGAACTACAATAATCCAGAATTCAATGACGCCCAGATAATCCTGTTCAGGCTACCGATTTTATGAAATCATTCCGTAATTTATCCATTGCACTGCTCGCTCTCGTTATCCTGGCCGGCTGCAGCCCCTACCAGGCCGGTATGATGCCCCTGACACTCTCCCAAATGGGCCAACCGCAATCGGCAGCCCTGGTTCAGGATGCCACTCCCCTGCCTCCAACGCCAACACCCTTCCAGCCTATCCCGCCGACGGCGGTATACATCCCCACCGATTTGCCCACCCCCACGCCAACGGCGACTCCATCCGGTCCTACTCCCACTCCAACCATAGACATATCCCAGATCGAATTGCTGGCACAAGGTGCGGAGGAGTCGAACGTCCCAGGGCAGATTAATATCCTGTTGTTGGGCGCCGACCGACGCCCCGGGCAGAAACAGTTCCGCACCGACACAATTATTCTGGCGACGCTAAATACCCGCAAGGGCACGCTGAACATGACCTCTTTCCCGCGAGATCTCTACCTGAGCATCCCCGGCAACGGTCAAAACCGGATCAATACGGCCTATTTCTATGGCGGTATCAACCTGCTCAAGCAGACCTTCCGGGAGAATTTTGGCATCAAACCCGATTATTATGTGTTGATCGATTTCACCAAGTTCAAACGGCTGGTGGACAGCCTCGGCGGACTGGATGTGAAGGTCGGCGAGACCGTCTCCGATTACCGGGCAGGCGAGTACGTGACGATTAAAAAGGGCAAGCAGTACATGGATGCCGATACCGTCCTGTGGTACGTGCGCACCCGAAAATCGACCAGCGATTTTTCCCGCAACGAGCGCCAGCAAGAAATTATCCGGGCGATCATCGACAAAATGCTGACCCTGGAAAACCTGGTGCGGATCAAAGAAATTTACGATATTTACGATGACGCCATCACCACCGATATGGGACTGGGCGATATGCTGCCATTGCTCCCCAGCGCAGTAAAGCTGATGAACGGCGATAACATCAACCAGTATTACATCGGTCCCCGGCAGGTCTATAATTGGATCACGCCGGAAGGCGCCATGGTGCTGCTACCGGATGCGGAAGCTGTGCGGAAGGTCATCCGCAAATCCCAGAACGATCAATAAAACTCGACGACTGGCATTTTTCTTGCATCACCCAATATTAGATTGGGTGATGCTCTTTAAGTTGCATGCACAATGGAGAGGAATACAATGCCACTGCAGGGTAAAGGCTATTTTATATGGAAAATTCCCTATTGTGAAAAGGGAGATGTCAAAGCAATCGCCGAGCTGGCGGTCCAGGCTGGTTTAAGCCATATCCTGATCAAGATATCGGATGGGATTGTCGATTACAACGTCGACAGGCCTAATAAAATCGACCTGGTTCCCGCGTTGGTACAGGAGTTGCGCCTGCGCAACATCGCCGTTTGGGGCTGGCAATACGTGTACGGTTACAGCCCTACCGGTGAAGCGGATAAAGTTGTCCAGCGCGTCCAAAAGTTAAACCTGGACGGGTTAATTGTCAACGCAGAGGCGGAGTTCAAGGTACCCGGCATGGATAAAGCCGCCTGGGTGTATATGAAACGCGTCCGCACTGCCTTGCCGGAATTACCCATTGGCCTCAGCTCATTCCGCTATCCCTCCCTGCACCGCCAGTTCCCATTCAGGCATTTTCTTGAATTTTGCGACTTTAATATGCCGCAAGTGTACTGGATGGGGGCAAACAATCCGGCAGATCAATTATTGCGCTGCGCACGCGAGTTTCAATCGGTCATCCCTGTTCGTCCGATCATCCCCACCGGGGCAGCCTTCAGACAGGCTAACTGGAGTGCCAGCGCTTCTGAGGTTGTGCAGTTTTTAGATGCGGCAAAAAACTTGAATTACAGCGGGGCGAATTTCTGGGAATGGTCGAATACCCGGCGGCTGCTGCCGGAGGTATGGGATGCAATCGGCAGTTTCTCATGGCAAACGACCAACAGCCAAAATGACATTACCAGGCGTTACGTCGTTTCATTAAATAATCACAACGCGGTAGATTTATCCACACTGTATAACCCCAACGCAGTCTTCATCACACCCGAAGGCACAATCCAGGGTGCTCCGGCCATTCGGGGCTGGTATGAAAAGCTGTTCCAACAAGTATTGCCCAATGCCATCTTTGCAATTAGTGGCGTATCTGGCGACAGGATATTTCGCCACTTCGCCTGGACGGCTACCGGCGCCACGGCAAAGGTGCTGGATGGCAGCGACACCATGGCCCTGGCAGATGAGGCGATCGCCTTCCATCACAGCTCGTTTACTCTGGCTAAACCGTAATCCCACCCTTCTCGGAATTCTAGGCTCCTGTCTTCGGCTTTTTCGACGCCGGAGCAGGAGTTTTCTTTGTGGTAGCGCTGCCTGCCGCAGGGTGCGTCGTTGTTTTTTTCACCGGTGGCTTGCCTGAGCTGGAGGTGCTGCTCGGCTTGGCCGGAGTCTTGGAGGTCTTGTCAGAAGCAGGTGCGCCTGACGAAGCCCTGGTTGTCTTAGCGGGAGTGGATCCGGCCGGTGGAGTCTTGTTCGTTTTAGCAGAGGTGGTCGACGGAGCCTTAGCCGTCGTGGCAGATGTCGTTGCGGCCTGGGGTGTCTTGATTGCCTTAGCAGGAGTGGATGGTGACGGGGGAGTCTTGGTCGTTTTAGCAGGCGTGGATGCGGCTGATGGAGTCTTGGTTGTCTTAGCAGGTGTAGATGCGACCTGCGGAGTCTTGGTCGATTTATCAGGGGTGGTCGACTGAGGCTTAGCTGTTTTCGCAGGAGTAGATGCAGCCGATGGAGCCTTGGTCGTTTTGGCAGCAGTCGGGACAACCGACGGACTCTTAGTCGTCTTGGCTGCAGCAGGCGCAGCTTTTTGAGTCCTGGTTGTTTTGCTGGTTATTGGCACTGCCGGCTGGGTCGTGGGCTTTTGTGTAGCCCTGGCTTTCGTTGCTGCTGTGGCAGTTGGTTTGCTCATGGCCTTTTTTGCGGCCGCGGATTTTTCCGAAACAGCCGGCGTTGCCGCCTTGCCTCTGGCGCTGGTTGATTTCTCTCCTTCTGTACCATCGCTTATCGGAGCGGTCTTTTTGGCGGCTGGTTTTCCGCCGCGACCGGACGGTGGAGTTTTGCTGACTGCCTCAATTTGACCCCAAGGAATCGTCAGACGCTCGATCCGGTCGCCCGGTTTCACTTCCAGGATAACCTTTCCGCGGGCGGGGCGTGTTTGCAACGGGGCGTCCTCCAAACGGATTGCCTTGGGCGCCAGGTGGGCGAGATGCAAGATACAACGCCGGTCACCGCGACCGACAGTCATCCCTGCTACGGTCAATTTAGCCGGCAGCTTCCAGGCTACCAACCCCTGCCCATAGCGCCCCTGGCGTGAAAAATCGGCCGCCGGCACTCGCTTGGCGCTGCCGTCGGAAGCCAGCAAGAAGACATAACCATTGGGATCGACCAGCTCCATCCCGGCCAACGCATCACTGCTGGGGAGCTTGATTCCCATCACCCCGGCCGCAACCAGGCCCATGGGGCGAACCTCAGTCTCACTGAAGCGGATTGCCATCCCGCTGGTCGAGGCTAACAAGATGTCATCACGGCCATGGCTGACGCGCACCCAACCCAACTGGTCCCCATCGTTGACTCTCACCAGGGTAAAGCTGCCTGCCGAAGGTCCAGGTAATTCGCTTATCGACGTCTTTTTAACCATACCCTGGCGGGTAGCAGTCACCACATAGGCTTCCTCATCCGCTGGTTCATTAGCCCTGCGTGGGTCTTTGACCGGCAGGCGGAAGACAACCGCCAACGGGTTGCCAGTTTTCAGAGCGGTGACCCTGCTATATGGCGAGCCGCCCGAGGGCAGGGTTGATTCCGGGATGGCATGCACCGCAATGGCAGCCGCTTCACCGGTCACATCGGCCAGGTAAAGCGTATCGAGTGTGCTCGCCTGAACATACCAGGCGGGCGCTTCCTGCCCGCTGAGATGGGCCGGATTATCGTCCAGGCTGCGTGAAATCAAGCCTTCGGGAGTAACCGCAATCCAGACTGTTTTTTCCGGCGTCAGATCAGAAGCGGTCAGCTTACTGACAAGTTTTTCACCTTCTTTCAGGTGCACGATGTGTGTCCTGCGCCGGTCGCCAAAGCGTTCCTTGACCGATGCCAATTCATCGCCCACGACCTGGCGCATCTTTTTCGGCGAGCGCAGCAGTCCTTCCAGCTCCTTGATGCGAGCGACGATTTCTTTATATTCATCTTCCAGCTTCTTCCGCTCCAGGGCGGCCAGGCGCTTGAGAGGCATGTCCAGGATCGCCTGGGCCTGGATCTCGCTCAGCTTGAAGCGTTTCATCAGCCGGTCGCGGGCGGCTTCGGCGTTGGGCGATTTGCGTATCAAGTCGATGACTTCATCCAGGTGTTGAATCGCAATCCGCAAACCGGCCAGGATGTGCTCGCGTGCACGGGCGCGCTCCAGCTCATACTGGCTGCGCCGGCGTACGATCTCCAGGCGATGCTCCAGGTAAACGCGTAGGGCTTGCTTCAGGCTCAACGTGCGCGGCTCGCCATCCACCAGGGCCAGCATGATGATGCTGAAGGTGCTTTGCATCGGCGTGGATTTATATAGATCGCTCAGCACCTGGTGCGGGTCCGCCGTCTTGCTCAGCTCGATGACAATGCGCATCCCCTGGCGGTCCGATTCATCGCGCAGATCGGCAATTCCTTCCAGGCGCTCTTCTCGCACCAGGGCAGCGATGCGCTCGATGAGCGCAGACTTGTTGGTCATGTAAGGCAGCTCGGATACGATGATCCGGCTGCGGCCGCGTTCCATTTCCTCCAGGTGCGCGTTGGCCTGAACGGTGACCCGGCCGCGACCGGTCGAATAGGCTCCTACCATACCTTCACCGCCGGCCTCTTGGATGATGATGCCACCGGTGGGAAAATCCGGCCCCTGGATAAATTTCATCAGGTCATCGACGGGAATCTCGTCAAGGTCATCCCAGCGCTCCAAGAGATAGTGCAGCGCATCGACTACTTCAGCCAGGTTGTGCGGCGGGATACTGGTAGCCATGCCAACAGCGATGCCGGTCGCACCATTTACCAGTAAATTGGGCAGCGCAGCCGGTAGCACTTCCGGCTCGGTCAGGGTGCCATCAAAATTGGGCAGCACATTAACAGTCTGCTTATCAATGTCCGATAGCATCAGGTCGGCCAGGTTCGCCAGCCGGGCTTCGGTGTACCGCATCGCCGCCGGCGGATCGCCGTCCACACTGCCGAAGTTGCCCTGCCCGTCCACTAACATGTAACGCAGCGAAAAATCCTGCGCCATTCTTGCCATGGAGTCATAGACCGCTGCATCGCCATGGGGATGGTATTTGCCCAGCACCTCACCAACGATGCGTGCTGATTTCTTATAAGGGGAATCAGGACGCAAACCTAAATCATGCATAGCATAAAGAATCCGGCGGTGCACCGGCTTCAGGCCATCCCGGGCATCCGGCAAAGCGCGGGCAATGATCACGCTCATGGCATAGTCGAGGTATGCTTGCTGCATCTCATCATTAACATCTATTTTGCGAACCATTCCAAGTTCCATTGTCGTCTCCAGGGCGAAAGTCAACTGCCGGGGAGGATTTCCCTGGCAGATGTACCGAGTATAGCATGCTTTAATCCCGCTCCCGGGCAATCGTGTCATTGATCAGCGATTATGTCACCCTAATTGGTCAGCGAAAATGTCATCTTGACCTCAGGCAATAGCCAAGTATAATCGGCGTTACCCCAAAGGAAGGCGAGCCAGAGTAGAAATACA
>JBFYSP010000207.1:0-3959 GCA_041301395.1 Anaerolineae bacterium | reverse complement strand
GCCGCGGCCGATGGCCTGCACAACCAGTCCTCCCAGGCTGGCCGAAGCAGCCCTGGCTGCCCCCGGGACCACGCGGGTGATATAACTGCGTTGGCCGCCATTGGCGAAAAACCCATAGACGGCATCCGCCAGGAACGACTGGCTGGGGTTGCCCCCGCCATACAGGCGCTGGTACTCTGCCCAGCTGGTGACCAGGCAGGCATATTCGGGGCCGCGCTCGGCTACGCCGGCGAACCCGGCGGTGCTGGTGCTCACCCCCACGATCGGGGGCGGCGTGGAAACCTCTTCAATAAACACGCCAGGGAAAGGGGTATCTGGCAAAATAGAACTCCTTCGGGTTACAGGGTCCAGCGCGGGCCGGGGCGTACCTTGGGCTTGCGCGAATACATCCCGTCATCCAGGCGCAGGCCGATGCGCCGAGCTACACCAGATCTCGCAACCAGCTGGCGCATGACATTATGGGCCGGATCCGAGGCGTGCGAGTACGGGCAAACCATCATACAGCGTCCACAATCAGTGCCAACGCGGTTCCAATAGCGAAAGCATTTTTCGGCATCAATCTTCCAACGCAGCGCTCCGTCAATCGCCTGCCGGTCGCCCTTCGGGATGGCCTGGCTAGGGCAGTTTTCGGCGCATTTGCGGCAGATATTGCAGAAATCCAGCACCGCCGGGCTGTCACCGGGGGAGTCCGGCACCAGCGGCAGGTTGGTACTGACGGCGCTTAAGCGCACGCGCGGCCCCAGGTCGGGGGTCATCAGCAATCCCATGCGACCGATCTCGCCCAGGCCGGCATCACGCCCGGCCAGCGGCAGGATCAGGCGGTAGTTGCCGTCGATATGCGCCCGGGCCGGGTAGCCCAGCGCCCGGATCCAGGCGGCCACCTGGACGGCGGTCTGGGCTGCTTCGCTGTATTGGTGGGCGGTCTCCATGGTTTCCTGCGCCCTGGGGGCGGTGCACAGCATGTCTTCCGCCATCTCGAAGGTGAAGACCAGCACATAACGGTGATCCAGCTCGATCGGCTCGCCATAGACACCGGTACCGCGCCCGATGTGCGAGTATACCTGGTAATCCTGCACCTCAGCGACCCCGCAGCTGCGAGCGCCCCAATAACGAGCCAGCTGTTTCACATAGCGGGTGGCGGCTTCCGGGGAAAGCGAGTGCGGTTCCGGCGCTGGCAGGCCATCCACCGCCTCGCGCAGCGATTCGGCCAAGAAGAAAGCCGCATCCGTGGCGGCAAAGGCCAGCGGGTTGGCCATCGGCGCCTTCGGAGACAGCAGACCGGGCAGAGCCCGGATGGAGTCGTCGATTTCCCGGTGCTCCGGGTGCTCCCGGTAGTAGGTATCGTACTGAAATGTGCCCGGCACCAGGCGATGGCGAGCGAACATGATCGTGCGCTCGTCCACCCGCCGGGATGGGCGCTGCGGCGCGAATGCGACCTTCCCAACGGGGAGCGCCAGGACCAGCCCGGCTCCAATCCCAAGCGCCAAGACCGCTCCCGCCAGGATCAGCCTGCCCGGAGGCGGCAAAAAGACGGCCGCCAGTAAGGTCGCGCCGCACAAAGCTCCTGCCAGGCCAAAATACCCGGCCCGGATTTCCTGCCGGCGAAAGCTGGGGATGGCGAAGAGCAGCGAAAACAGCAAGACAGCCAACCCGGCTAAAGCCAGGACGATCTGGGAAGCAAGTTCCATAGAGTCATCTCCTGGGAAGGATTATAAGGGATGTTGCAGGAATTTGCTCGCGCCCTGCAAAACCACTCAAGAGATGAGAATGATTATATCTTGACAAATGCGGTATAATTTCGAAAATTGACCCGCTTTCTTCTTTTTAACCCAGGAGGGACTTATGCTAGCTCGATGGTTTATGCTCATCGTCTGTCTCCTGATGGCCGTCTCACTCGGCGCACCACGGTCTTCCCTCGCTCAGGCTGCGCCGCCCCCTACCCCAGAACAACTTGAAGCTCCCAGCGGCGGCACCCGCTACCTGACCATCCTAGCGGCGGCTTTCCAGCCGGCTGCCGAAGATTACGACTACCAGATCCACGGGCGTTATCTAAAACACTATGGAAAGGCAGGGCAAAATGTTGCCGGAACATACTTTGCCCCGGTACAGCTCCCACAAGGGGCGCGCATCACAGCACTCAAGTATTTCTGGATGGACGCTGGTGACCCGGGATCAACCGCGGCAATCCTGTACCGCTCCTTGCGCTGGACAGATACTGTCCAGTTAGTAGCCGGCGTTCCACCATCCAGTAACACCTTTGCGCCAAGCTTCGGTTACAGCGTTACATACCCAAACTACTTCAGCATTGACGAACCGATCAACAACCTGGTATATAATTATTTCATCGATTTATCCATCTCCGGGGGCGGGCAAATCGTCTGGGCATGCGGTTTCCAGATTGAATACACCGAAGCCGCTTCGACGGCTAACACAGGGGTGTTCACCATCCCACCGGCAGCCTTCACCCCTTTCAGCGACGGGCACGACTACTACAATGACGGCTGGAAGCACAATACCTTCGCCGGACCGTCCAACCTGTTCGGGCGCGGCTGGTATTTTGCGCCGGTTTACCTGCCGGATGGGGCCACGGTCACCGGGCTGAGCTTCCACTGGCAGCGCAAAATAAATACCAACCAGACCGCCAGCGCTATCTTGTATCGCACCTTCCTCTCCAACGACAACTTTGAGTACATGGCGACGGCCACCTCGACCACTGGCAGCGGCCCGTCCACCGGCTCGACTTTCACCACGGCGATCTCCAACGCGCAAGCGCTGAACGTGCTGTTCACCTACTGGCTGGTCATCGATGTGCCGGCCAACAATCCGCCGGAAGTAGAAGCCCGGGATGTATTCGTCCAATACAGCCTGCCTGCGTTCTACAATAACGTGCTATCGATCCCGGCAGCCGCTTTCCAGCCCTACGAAAACGGCTATGATTTCGAAAACCACGGCCGGCATATCGAGCACAAGCACGGGCCGGGCAATAATAACGCCAACGGCTGGTACCTGGCGCCGGTCAACCTGCCGGATGGGGCCATCATCAACCACATGGACTTCAACTGGATCGAGAAAAGCGGCCTGGCAGGGGTCGCCCGGCTGCAGCGCAGCGAGCTGAACGTGGGCAATTACACCGAGCTGGGCACCGTCTTCACCAGCACCGGTAGCGGCACGCCTACCGGCGGCGCCGGCTCGGATAGCAGCATCCTGGGCGGCGCGGTAGATAACAGCCGCTATGCCTATTGGGTGGTCGTGGACATCCCCGCCAGCGCAACCGGCAACCTGGTAGAGCCTTCGCAGGTGCGCCTGTTCTTCAGCACGCCGATCTTTTTACCCCTGGTGAGGAAGTAATCTAGCAGTAATCGCGCCGCAACACTTTTACCATGGCGATTAATTCCCTTAAGAAATATTAATATTACCACAGCTAGCCTATACATGACCTTAATGGGCTATAATACCCTAATTATCCGATTATACCGGTATCCTGTCAGGATTCCAGGCAATCAGAAATAATCGTGTATCCATCTTCTATAAGAAAAGGGATTTACCGTGAAACTCTTACACATTGTTGCTACCCCCCGCGGCCACGAATCCAATACGATACGTGTATCCAATGTACTGATCGAAGAGCTGTATAAAAACTATGCGGATCTGCGGGTCAACGTGCTGGACCTGTTTAAAGCCGATTTGCCTTCTGTGGCTGGAGAAAATATTGACAGCAAGTATAAGCTGATGACCGGTCAGGAGCTAGACGAGCATCATAAATCATCCTGGGAGGCGATCGAAGCCAGTATCAAGCACTTCTTAGATGCCGATCTGTACGTGATTACCACGCCGATGTGGAATTTTGGCATCCCCTATGCCCTGAAATACTACATTGATGCCATCGTGCAGCCGGGTTACCTGTTTCGCTACAATGAGCGGGGCATTCCGGAGGGATTGGTGCATGGCAAAAAGATGAT
>JBFYSP010000164.1:0-20519 GCA_041301395.1 Anaerolineae bacterium | reverse complement strand
GAGTACCACGAGCAGCACACTGTCTCGCGGTTGTTTGGCGCCCCGCCGGGATACGTGGGTTACGAGGAAGGCGGCCAGCTGACCGAAGCCGTGCGGCGCCGCCCCTACCGGGTGATCCTGTTCGATGAGATTGAGAAGGCACACCCCGAGGTGTGGAATGCCTTGCTGCAGATCCTGGACGACGGCCGGCTGACCGACGGCCAGGGACGCATGGTAGACTTCCGCAATACCGTGCTGATCATGACCAGCAACCTGGGTACAGAGTATGTGCGTAAATCAGGCCCCTTCGGTTTACTGCCCCGCACGGCCGGCGCCGAAGAACAGCAGGAGCACGAGAAAATTGATAAGGCCCTGAAAGGCGCCTTCCGCCCAGAGTTCCTCAACCGTATCGACGAAATCATCATGTTCTCGCCGCTCTCGCTGGAACAGATGGTGATGATTGTCGATTTGCAGATGAAAGAAGTTCAGGAGCGTTTGAACGAGCGTGGCCTGAATGTGGAGCTGACCCCGGCTGCCCGCCAATGGTTGGCAGAAGAGGGCTTCGACTCGGCTTTAGGTGCCCGGCCGCTGCGACGGGCTTTGCAGAAGCACGTCGAGAGCCCGCTGTCGGTCAAGCTGCTCGGCGGGCAGTTCTCGACCGGCGATAAAATCCTGGTCGATGTGGATGAGCAGTCCAAACAGCTCGTGTTCCACGAGATGGGCGAAGCCATCCCGGCCGACTCATTGCACCCGGCTGAAGCATAGCTAATTACCTAAGGGAGGTCTTGCGGCCTCCCTTAGTGTTTATTTCTGTAAATGCGCCTGGCCCAAAAATTAAAGCTGGACCCCTTCGGTGCCCGCAGCGTGCCGCCTGCACTGCTTTTGTTATGTGTGCTCGCCTATGGCTTGCTCATACCTTTTTTGGGATTCTTCTGGGATGACTGGCCGTGGATCTGGTTAAAGCACCTGCAGGGCGGCGCCGGTTTCCTCTCAGTTGATCGCCTGTTTCGTCCATTAGCAGGAGAAATCCTGTGGTCCGCCGGCCTCATCGCAGGGCAGTCCCCCGTGGCCTGGCAAATCCTCAGCCTGATCGCCCGCTTCCTGGCTGCTTTGGCCCTGTTCTGGATGCTCCGCCAGTTATGGCCCGGCCGGCTCAACCGCCAGGTATGGATAGCATTCCTGTTTCTGGTGTACCCGGCCTTTACCCAACAATTTGTAGCCATAAACAGTCTGCGCCATATCCTGCCCCTGGCATTTTATTTCCTGTCGATTGGGCTGATGCTCCAGGCGGTACGGGCAAATCGGAAACCAGGAGTGGGGCTGCATCTGGCTTCTCTGGCTGTGATGCTGATTGCCATGCTTTCCACCGACTACTACTACGGCCTGGAATTGCTGCGCCCGGCTTTCCTGTGGATCGCAATCCACAGGGAGCAGAAAACTCTCAGCGCGCGGCTTAAGGCAGTCCTGCTGGCCTGGGCTCCCTATCTGGCCGGCTTTATTGCGATCGCTCTGTGGCGCATTTGGATTTCGCAAACTGTTAACTATCCGGTTACGTATTCCGAAGAAATGAGCAGCGACCCGGCGGGCAGCCTGGGGATAGCTGCCCAAATCCTGGCGCGCAACGTGTGGCAGACTTTCTTTGCTGCCTGGGCGAGTGTGTTTGAATTTCCTGCCTCGGCTGCATTTGGGCAGAAAAAGACGATCTTCTACTGGTTGCTCGTGGCAGGCTGCTTCGTGCTGGGTTTGGCGTACCTGCTGAACCAGAAGCGGGATAACTCTCGCAAACAGTTCTGGCCGGAGGCGATCTCCCTGGGTTTGCTGGCATTGGTGGTTGCCGGGCTGCCGTTCTTGCTCACCGGCCTGTCGGTAGGTTTGAATTTTCCTTCCAACCGGCTGACTCTGCCGATGGCGTTTGGCAGCAGCCTTCTGCTGGTTGGCCTGCTGGATCTGCTCCCGTGCCGACGCCTGTTCAAGATCCTGGCCGTCTCTCTGGTGGTCGCCCTGGCCGTGGGGGTACAGTACCGGGCGGCTGCCTCCTACCAGCAAGATTGGAGTTATCAACAGGAGTTCTTGCGCCAGCTGACCTGGCGCGTCCCCGGGCTGGAACCGAATACTGCCCTGCTGACGACCGAGCTGCCCAACAGCTACTCTACGGACAACTCGCTGACTGCCCCGCTTAATTGGATCTACGCACCGCAATTGGATGGGAAGGCCTTGCCCTACCTGCTGCTATACCTGGAGCTGCGCCGGGAATCTACCCTCCCTTCGCTTGCGCCAGGTCTGCCAATCCAGGCCAGGTATGGAGAGATGACGTTTTCGGGATCCACCGATCGAACCCTGCTGGTATATTACGCCCCGCCTGCCTGTTTGCGAGTGTTCAACCCGCAATACGAGGCCCATTACCCCCGGCTAAACGATTGGCTGGCAGAAGCCATGCCGCTGTCAAACCTGGACGTGATCCAGGCGGCCCCGGCAACGCCGGCCAGCTTGCCAGGGGAGGTGTTCGACCCGGAATCTGAGACGAGCTGGTGCTATTACTTCCAGAAGGCTGATCTGGCCCGCCAGATGGAGGACTGGCAAAAAGTGGCAGAGATCGGGGAAATTGCCTTCCGGCTGGACGACTCGCCCAACCATGCCTCAGAAAGAGTGCCCTTTATTCAAGGTTATGCTTACACCGGAAATTGGGAACGCGCAGTAGAGCTCACTGCGCAGACTATCGAGATCAATAAATTCATGGGGCCGATGCTGTGCGACACCTGGCAGGATATCCTGCGCAACGCTGCTGAAGGCCAGGCGAAAGATGCTGCCGTGCAGGCGATCCAGGCAATCTTAAGCTGCCCGAATTTGCCATAATCCCTGGCTTACCATTGCCCCCGGGAGAGGAAATTAGCTCTCCTGGTCGACGAACTCTCCGCCCGTGATTTGCCGGTCTACTAACTGCCGTTTTGAATTGAAGCGCATCTGCACCTCGATTTGCTGGAAGCAATACCCGTCGCCGATGATCACCTTGCGGCAGAAATAGCTGCCGTCGCTGGCATCATAGTCGATGCTCAGGTCGTTGCGCATGTCGATGCGCGCCTTGATCTCTTCGCCGCAGCGTTTGCAGCGCACGGTGTACCAGTAGGACAGATCGGCTGGTTTGGGAGGGGAAGTGAACGCGGAGGTTAATTTTTTGAAGAAGCTCATGGGTTATCATCCATTTTCCTTAACTCATTATAGCACCGCTGCGAATCAACCTGGTAGCTATGCGTGATGCTGTGAATGTAGCTGCTGATGTTCGATGCAGGACAGGATGGGGCTTGTTCCTGATACCTGAAGAAAGCAGGCTTGGTATAATACAAGTTTGTTTGCCAGATCGGGAAGTCTTATGACAGTAATCATTAATGTAAAATAAAACATTTGTGCTATAATGGGATTGAGGGCTTATCAGCCTTCGATGCCCGTTCACAAAACTTGCTCCAGTTAATCCTTTGTGAGGCAGTATGACTCAAAACGTTATCCGCGTGGTAGGCGCACGCGAGCACAACCTGAAAAACATCACGGTGGAGATCCCGCGCGATAGGTTCGTGGTGATCACGGGGCTGTCGGGGTCGGGCAAATCTTCCCTGGCATTTGACACGATCTTTGCGGAAGGGCAGCGGCGTTATGTCGAATCGCTGTCAGCATACGCACGCCAGTTCCTGGGGCAGATGAACAAGCCGGATGTGGATTACATCGAGGGGTTGTCGCCGGCGGTATCGATCGATCAGAAGGGCGCATCGCACAACCCGCGCTCGACGGTGGGCACAGTGACTGAGATTTATGACTACCTGCGCTTGCTATTCGCCCGGGCAGGCATTCCGCACTGCCCGGTGTGCGGTCGAGAAGTAGCCCGCCAGTCGGCCCAGGAGATTGTCGAAGCCATTGAAGGATTGCCGGAAGGGTCACGCCTGCTGATCCTCTCGCCGCTGGTACGCGGCCGCAAGGGCACCCACCAGGCGGTGCTGGAGGAAATCCGCAAGGCAGGTTTTGTGCGGGCTCGGGTGGATGGGCAGGTTTACTCGCTGGAAGACGAAATCCAAATGGACCGTTACAAGATCCACACGGTGGAGGCGGTAGTGGACCGCCTGATAATCCAGGCTGCCGAAAACCCGTCCGACGAGCAGGCCAATCGCTCGCGTTTGACCGACTCGATTGAGACGGCGCTCAAATTTGGCGAGGGCTACGTCACAGTGCATCTGCTGCCGCAGGCACACCCCGAAGCCGAGAGTCTTGGGGAAGCGCCGCAGGAAGGCAAAGACCTGCACTTCTCGGAGCACCTGGCCTGCGCAGAGCACGGCTCGGTGCTGCCCGAGATTGAGCCGCGCACCTTCTCGTTCAATACGCCGCACGGCGCCTGCCAGGAATGCCAGGGATTGGGTGGGAAGCTGGAGATCGACCCGGATATGCTAATCCCCAACCGCGACCTGTCGATGAATGAAGGGGCGATTGTGACTACGGAATGGAGCGGGCCGCGCGAAGAAGGCGGTTACTACTGGCAGGCGCTGGAAGCGGCGGCGCGTGCTTATCACATCGACCTGGATGCCCCGGTGCGGGCGCTCAACCCTGATCAGATGGATATCTTGTTGTATGGCACGCGTGGCCAGGAGATCACCATCAATTACCGCAACAAGGACGGAAGGCAGGCAACCTTCCGCACCACCTTCGAGGGCGTGATCAATAACCTACAGCGCCGCTACGCCGAGACCAACTCCGAGTATATGCGCGAGAAGATTTCGGAGCTGATGAGCGAGCGAGTCTGCCCGGTGTGCGGCGGGGCGCGCCTGCGCAAAGAAGCCCTGGCGGTGACTGTGGACGGGGTTAATGTTGTAGAAGTCACCCAGTGGCCGGTATTGTATACGCTGGAGTGGGCGAAGAAACTGGCCAGCGAAGCCACGCCGCTCACTTCCCGGCAGCAGGCAATCGCCGAGCGCATTCTCAAGGAGATCACCGCCCGGCTGGGCTTCCTGGTGGATGTGGGGCTGGATTACCTGACCTTGCAACGCAGTGCGGCCTCGCTTTCCGGTGGGGAAGCGCAGCGCATCCGCCTGGCGACGCAGATCGGCTCGCGCCTGATGGGCGTGCTGTACGTATTGGATGAACCCTCCATTGGGCTGCACCCGCGCGACAATACCCGCCTGCTGCACACGCTGATGGGCTTGCGTGACCTGGGGAACACGGTACTGGTGGTGGAGCACGACACCGAGACGATCATGAGCGCCGATTGGATCGTCGATTTAGGGCCGCTGGCCGGCGTTCACGGCGGGCGAGTGGTAGCCGAAGGCACTGTGGATGATATCCTGCACAGCCATGAGTCGCTGACCGGGGCGTACCTGTCCGGCCGGCTGAGTGTACCGATCCCGGAGAAGCGCCGGAACGGTAATGGCCGCTGGCTCAAGGTGGTGGGAGCGCGCGAGAATAACTTGAAGAACCTGGACGTACGCATCCCGCTGGGTAAGCTGGTGTGCATCACGGGCGTGTCCGGTTCGGGCAAGTCCACCCTGATGGTGGAAATTTTGTACAAAACGCTGGCGCGCGAGCTCAACGGAGCGCATACCCAGGCAGGCGAGCACGATCGCATTGAAGGACTGGAGTACCTGGATAAAATTATCAATATCGACCAATCGCCCATCGGGCGTACGCCGCGCTCCAACCCCGGCACCTACACCGGCCTGTTCGACCACATTCGCACGCTGTTTGCCGAGCTGCCGGAAAGCAAGATCCGCGGCTACAAACCGGGACGCTTTTCGTTCAACGTGCATGGCGGGCGCTGCGAGGCCTGCCAGGGGCAGGGGCAGTTGCGCATCGAGATGCAGTTCCTGCCGGATGTGTACGTGCCTTGCGATGTGTGCCATGGGGCGCGTTTCAACCGCGAGACGCTGCAGGTGCGCTTCAAAGATCTGAATATTGCCCAGGTGCTCGATCTGACGGTGGATGCCGGGCTGGAGCTGTTTTCGGCCTTCGGGCCGATGCTCAGCCGCCTGCAGACTCTACAAGACGTCGGGCTGGGTTACGTGACCATCGGGCAGCCGGCTACCACGCTGTCGGGCGGCGAAGCGCAGCGCGTCAAGCTGGCGCGTGAGCTTTCCAAGCGGGCTACCGGGAGGACGCTGTACGTACTGGATGAGCCATCCGTGGGGCTGCATGCCGCCGATGTGCACAAGCTGATCGAGGTGCTGCAGCGCCTGGTGGACGCCGGCAACAGCGTGTTGATTATCGAGCACAACCTGGATATCATCAAGGTGGCGGATTACATCATCGACCTGGGGCCGGAGGGCGGCGACCGGGGCGGCAGGCTGGTGGTGGAGGGCACGCCGGAAGAGGTGTGCGCCTGCGACGACTCGTTCACCGGCCAGTTCTTGCGGCCGTATGTGTGTTTGGGTTAGTCCTTAACCTCCTCCCAGATACCTGCTCCTTGAGGTAGCTCGGGCAGCACCAGGCTGCCATCCCGCACCACGGCTTCCTGGCCAGTGAAGTATTCGACGAAACGAGCGCCATCGGCAATCCCGCCATGAGCTACCGGCAGCAAACCGGCTGGGCGGGGTTGGGGGGAGCGCTGTGCTATCACAATCATCCGTCCCTGGCGGCTATGGCGCTGGTAGGCGAATGCATCCGGCTCGACGGCCAGCATCTGGAAGCCGCCGCGCTGCAGCAGGCTGGACTTGCGGCGCAGGCCGATCAACCGGCGGTGAAACTCCAGCAATGAGTGATCCCAGCGTTCTTCCTCCCAAACCATGCAGCCGCGCGGCCCCAGGTGCGGCAGGTCGAGCATTCCAATCTCATCACCGTAATATAAATCAGGCACGCCCGGGTAAGTGAGCAAGACAATAGCCGCCAGGCGGTGGAGAGCATCGTTGCCATTCACCTGGCTGCGAATGCGAGGGGTATCGTGGCTATTGAGCAGGTTGTACTGCTGCAGCGCCACCACCCAGGGGAGCACCGCCCGGCGCTCGCGCCACAAAGCTTCCAGGGCTGAGGTGGGGTAAGGCTGGGTGCCGATGATGCGATGGGTAAGGCCGTGTGCGCCTTGCTGGTAGCCGCGCAGCCAGAACAGCAGCGGTTTGGCCAGCCCCATGTAATTCATCACGCCGTCCCACTGGTCACCTTGCAGCTGGGAGGTGGCGTCGAAGAAGTTCTCGCCGATCAGATAAGCCTGCGGGTTGGTCTCCTTCACCGCCCGGCGTATTCCCTGCCCGATTTCGACATTCATCTGGCTGGCGCCTTGCCGGGCGAGCATGTTGGCCACGTCCACCCGCCAGCCGTCAGCCGAGAAGGGCGGGCGGAGCCAGCGCCGGAAGACGGACTGCTCGCCCGCATAGATGCGGCGGCGCAGCTCGATACTCTGGTAATTGAGCTTCGGCAGAGTCCACACGCCCAGCCAGGAGAGGTAGCCCTCAGGATGCGGATTGAAGGTGAAGAACTCCGCTTCCGGCGCATGAACGTCGCGGTAAGCAGTTTGGAACCAGGGATGCCAGTAGCCGCAGTGGTTGGGGACGATATCCAATACGTAGCGCATGCGGCCCTCGTCCAACGCCTGGCGTAGCGCCACCAGTGCCTGATCGCCGCCAAAATGCGGGTCGACGTGCTCGTAATCGATGACGTCATACTTGTGATTGGAATAGGCGGTGAAGACCGGCGTCAGGTAGAGGGCGTTGATCCCCAGGGATTGAATGTAATCCAGCCTGTGGCGGATGCCCTGCAGGTCGCCGCCGTAGAAGGTGAGTGAAACATGCTGCCCGGCAGGCGGCTGGCTGCCCCAGGGGAGGGTGACCGGGCGGCTGCCGCGGTAGTCGTACTCCTCCGACCGGGGGTCATTGGAAGGGTCGCCGTTGGCGAAGCGATCCGGAAAGATCTGGTAGAAGACCGATTCATGCACCCAGGAGGGTGGCTCGTAATCGGCCAGCAGGCGGAAGTCGAAGGCATCCAGCGGGTCGTGGGCAGCCGGGCCGGAAGCCGAGTAGTGCCAGATGCCGTCGTCGGCGGCAAGAATGAAGCGGTACTGCACCACCGGCTCCAGGATGGGCAGCTCGATCTCCCACCAGCTGACCGGCGGATCGACGGATTGAGGCTGCATGGGAGCGATGGCCTGCTCGCCATCCGGGAATGTGCGCAGGTAAACATGGCGCACCGGCGCGCTGGAACTCACTCGCAGGCGCAGGCGGACGCGTTCGCCCAGGCGCGGGTAAGGATTGGAGACGTGCAGGTCGGAGCCGTCGTGATGGATGGAAGCGAGCCAGTGGGTGGCAGGTAGATATGGGATCATCAGGGATTCCTCAGTGCATTACGGTACCAATACAGGCAATCGCCGGGGGTACCAATGATGAATGGGAGAACACTGGCAAGGGCAGGATTCCCCAGAAGATGCGCCCGGTCGAGCATTACCAGGTAATTTGCCTCGCCGTTCCAGGCATCTGCCAGGATGTGGGCATCACCCGGGTGGGAGATGAGTATCCGGCAGTTTTCCAGCAACTCTTCACGGGCTGACTGGATGATCTCCAGACGACTGCGATCTAGCAGAACCGTCAGGATGGGCAGCTGCCCGGAGGATTTTCGGCGGATTACTGCCTCGATTTCGCCAAGCACCTGCGGGCTAACGAGCAGTTGCACAGCTTCCGCTTCACCAAGTTTGAGCAGCATGCGCGCCCCGCCCTGCGCCGACCAGATCCCGGCGAACAGGGCACTGGTATCTAAGAAAATGCAAGGCTTAATCTTTATACTCCTGGCGGGCTTCACGCAGAGCGAGTAGCATGCTTTCCAGGCTTTCGCCTTTTTCTACCAGGGCCGCCTGGATCTGCTCTGCCAATCCATCGATCTCGGAGCGGCGCAAGCTGAGTACAAAGACGCCGCCTAAATCCAGCAAGCTGAGCTGATCGCCTTCCCGAATGTGGTAGGTTTCACGCAGAGCCTTCGGTAGCGTCACCAGACCTCGTTGGGATACCTGAACAATCATGGTGTCGGGCATAAGTTGATTCCTTTCCGACATTCAGTATATCAGATTTTCAGTATGATGATCTTGACTTTGTTGCCTGGGCTCGGAGTTATAATATCCGCATGAGGATTTTTGTTCTTCTCTTTCTCGTTCTACTGGTACTATCCGCCTGCACAACGACCCCCACGGCGACGGTAGCCCCGCTCCTGCCAACAGAAACGACGCAGCCTGCCTTCACCTATACCCCCACACCCACGCAGCCGACTCAGACGCCCTCCCGGACGCCCATTCCGACCAACCTGCCACCCACCGCCACCATCACCCCGGCCGGACCGACGCCCACCCTGCCAATGACTTTGCTGCGGAGCTGCCTGCCTGCAGACAGCCTGCGCCAAACCGCCAGTGTTATTGAAGTACTGGATGCCAGCAGGATTCGAGTGCGCTTCGAGGATGGCGCAGAGGCCATCGTGCGCTACCTGGGTATTGATCCACCGCAGCCCGGCACTGCCGGCGCCCTCCAGGCGCTGGCTTACAACCGGCAGCTGGCGGATGGGCAATCAGTCACCTTGCTGCAGGACATCACCTACCAGGATGCGGATGGCGCACTGCCGCGTTATGTGCTGGCGGGCGATACCTTTATCAACGCGGCCATGCTCCAGCAAGGCTATGCCCGGCATGCGGCCCAACCCCCGGATGTGGCTTGCGTGGCGCTTTTTCGCCGGATGACACAGGCGGCCTTCGAGAATTTTAGTGGACTGTGGGGAATGGGCCTGGGGCAGAACCTGGCGGCCACCGCCACCATTATTCCTGGCGAGGAGCTGCAGTCTCCCAACTACGGACGATTGATTGTGCCGACGCCAACGCGCGGCTCGCCGACGCCGCGCTGCGACCCTGCTTACCCTACGATATGCATTCCCCCACCGCCGCCTTACCTCAATTGCGGTGATATTCCTTATCGGAACTTCCTGGTGCTATGGCCCGACCCTCACGATCTGGACGGTCGGGATCGCAACGGCATCGGGTGCGAGAGACCCACGCCAACGCCCTGAGCTAAACCGCTGCGACGAGCGCCACCCAATCCCCCATTTGGCGCGTTTCAACCAGACGCAGGCCGCTTTTCTCCACTGCCGTCTGCACATCGCCGGCCTGCTCGGCCAGGATGCCCGAAAGCACCAGCACGCCTTCCGGTTCGAGCAGCTCCGCCAGGCCCTCATCTAACAACCGCACCAGCACCGGCGCCAGGATGTTGGCCAGCACCAGGCCGCCCTGTCGCAATCCGAACTTACCCGCCAGTACTTCTTCCAGCGAGCCTACCGCCAGCTGAATGTGCGCCTGCACTCCATTGGCGGCCACATTTTCCTGCGCCGCCTGGATGGCTTCTGGGTCGATATCGACCCCCAACGCCCGCTCCACACCCAGCTTGATGGCTGCGATCGCCAGGATAGCGGTGCCACAGCCAAGGTCGATGACCGAGGACGGAGGACCGAGGACCGAGGACCGAGGGCTGTCGACTTCGGACCGCCGACCGCCGACCGCCGACCGCCCGTGACTCATCTGAGAGGGTTCTTGATCGTCGTTCTCCTCGGATCGTATAACCGGAAATTCGGAACGTAATTTTCGGTCTTCCGTCTTCCGTCCTCCGTCTCCCGTCAGGTATTCCTCCACCACCGCCAGGCACAGCTGCGTCGTTGGGTGGGTGCCGGTGCCAAAGGCCATGCCGGGGTCGATGCGGATTGGGATGCGCTCGGGGTGCGGGTTCTCCAGCCAGGCCGGCACCACGACCAGGCGTTGCCCAATATCAATCGGGTGGTAGTGCTGCTTCCAGCTTTCGGACCAGTCGGCTTGTTCGATCACCTGGAAGGTTGGCGCCGGCAGCGGGCGGATGCGCCCCAGGTACCACAGGCTTTCTTCCAAACGCTGGCGCTTCTCTTCAAGACTGTCGTCGACCGGCAGGTAAGCCGCCACTCGAAGCGGCCCGATCGTCCGGCCCAGGCTGTTGTCCATCTCAGCGGTAACGGCGGTACTCTCCACGACCACGCCATCTGGTGCAAAGCGCGCCAGCACCTCGCTCACCGGCTCAACCAGCTCGGCTTCGACAACCAGGGAAATTTCCAGCCAGCTCGGAGGCATTGATTAAATTAAGAGCCCAGGGTTTCTTTGAGCCAATCCAGGAATCCACGCTCCTGGGGTTTGGTATCACCGCCCATGGTGGCGGCGAGCTGCTCGAAAAGTTTGCGTTGCTCGGCGGTCAGGTTGGTTGGCACCTGCACGTTGATAATCACCTTCTGGTCGCCGCGCCCGCTGCCGCGCAGCCGGGGAACGCCTTTTCCTTTCAGGCTCATCACCTTACCCGGCTGAGTCCCGCCGGGAATCTTGAGCTTATCCGGGCCATCCACGGTGGGGATCTCTACTTCTGCCCCCAGGGTTGCCTGGGCGATGTTGATGGTGAGGTCGACCAGGATGTCATTCTCTCGCCGGTGGAAGAATTTATGTGGCTTGACGTTGATGGTTATAAAAAGGTGGCCGCTTGGGCCGCCGTTTATCCCTGGTTGGCCTTCGCCTGCCAGGCGGATTTGCGTGCCTGTATCAACACCGGCCGGGATGCTGACCACCTTCTGGCGGGTACGCGTCTCCAGGCCGCGCCCGTTGCAGGTACGGCACGGGTGGGAGATGATCTCGCGCTGGCCGCGGCACTGCGGGCAGGTCGAGACCTGCACCATCGAGCCCAGAATTGTCTGGCGAACCTGGCGTACTTCTCCGCTGCCGTTGCAGGTGGGGCAGCGCTGCGGTGTGCTGCCCGGCTCTGCTCCGGAGCCATTGCAGGTGCGGCAGGGCTCGTCACGCGTGATGGTGAGCTCTTCCTCGATGCCAAATACCGCTTCCTCAAATTCCAGGTCCACCTGGTACTGCAGGTCGGCGCCCCGGCGGGGTGCATTGCGCTGGCGAGCCGACGAGCGCCCGAAACCAAACCCAAAAAGATCGCCAAAGATATCGGCGAAATCTGAGAAATCCACGTTGAAATCCGGGGCGCTACCGCCCGGACCGCGCACGCCGGCATGGCCATAGCGGTCGTAAGCTGCCCGGCGCTGCTCGTCAGAGAGCACGGCGTAGGCTTCGTTGATCTCTTTGAAGCGCTCTTCGGCATCCGCCTCTTTATTGACGTCCGGGTGATATTGGCGCGCCAGTTTACGGAATGCCGCCTTTAAATCATCGGGGCTGGCATTTTTTGGCACCCCCAGTACTTCGTAATAATCGCGGTCGGTCATAGAATAGAATCAGCGCCCGCAAGGAGGCATCGGCGAACTCGCCGGCCTCCCTGCGGGGCATAGATCAATTACTCGCTGCGGAACTCGCCGTCGACAACATTTTCGTCAGGGCCCGGTTCCTGTGGGGCATCACCAGGTGCGCCCTGCGCCGGGCCGGCTTGCTGGTAAGCGGCTGCGCCTACCTGCTGCACAACCTGCATCAGGTCATCGGTGGCTTTGCGGATGCCGTCTACGTCTTCGGTGTTCATCACCGCCCGGACTTTACCCGCGCCATCTTCCACCTGCTGCTTCAGGTCGGCGGGGACTTTGTCTCCCAGATCGCGCAGCACTTTTTCCCCGGTGTACACGGCGTTATCGGCATTGTTGCGGGCTTCCACCAGCTCTTTGCGGCGTAAATCCTCTGTGGCGTGTGCCTCAGCGTCCTTGCGCATGCGCTCCACTTCATTATCGGAGAGACCCGAAGAAGCCGTGATGGTAATATGCTGGCTGCGGCTGGTGGCCTTGTCCTGGGCAGTGACCTTGATAATGCCGTTGGCATCGATATCGAAGGTGACTTCGATCTGCGGAATACCGCGTGGCGCGGGCGGGATGCCATCCAGGCTGAACTTGCCTAAGGACTTGTTGTCGGAGGCCATCGGGCGCTCGCCCTGCACTACATGAATCTCCACCTGGTTTTGATTATCGCTGGCAGTGGAGAATATCTGGCTCTTGCGCGTGGGGATGGTGGTGTTACGCTCGATCAGTGGCGTAGCGACGCCGCCCAGGGTCTCTACGGAGAGCGACAGGGGGGTAACATCCAGGAGCAGAATATCTTTGACTTCACCGCCCAGTACACCGGCCTGGATGGCCGCGCCGATTGCCACGACTTCATCGGGATTGACGCCCTTATGCGGGTCTTTATTGAACAGGCGTCGTACAGCTTCCTGCACTGCCGGCATGCGGGTCATACCACCCACCAGCACGATCTCATCGATCTTACCGGCATCCAGGTCGGCGTCTTTTAGCGCGTTGCGCACCGGACCGAGCGAGCGCTCGATCAAATCGCCGGTCAGCTGCTCCAACTTGGCACGCGTCAGGGTGGTGACCAGGTGCTTTGGGCCAGAAGCGTCTGCCGTGATGTAAGGCAGGTTGATCTCGGTCTGCAAAAGTGTAGATAGCTCGATCTTGGCCTTCTCGGAAGCTTCCTTGAGGCGCTGCAGCGCCTGGCGGTCGCGGCGCAGATCGATGCCGTTCTCGCGTTTGAATTCATCGGCCAGGAAGTCGATGACGCGCTGGTCGAAGTCGTCGCCACCCAGGAAGGTATCGCCGCTGGTAGAGCGCACCTGGAAGACGCCTTCGCCCACATCCAGGACTGAAATATCAAAAGTACCGCCGCCCAGATCATACACAGCGATGACCTCGTCCTTCTTCTTATCCAGCCCATAGGCCAGGGAAGAGGCAGTGGGTTCGTTAATGATGCGCAGTACTTCCAGGCCGGCGATCTTGCCGGCGTCCTTGGTGGCATTGCGCTGGGCGTCATTGAAATAGGCCGGTACGGTGATGACTGCCTGGGTGATCGACTCGCCCAGGTAGGCCTCGGCGTCAGCTTTGAGCTTGCCCAGGATCATGGCGGAGATTTCCGGTGGGGAGTAGTCGCGCCCATCCAGGTTGACGCGGATATCGCCGTTGGGGGCCTCACTGACCTTGTACGGCACGCGCGAGAGGGCGCGCTGTACTTCAGGATCGTTGAATTTGCGTCCCATGAAGCGCTTGATGGAAAAGACGGTATGTTCAGGGTTGACGACCGCCTGGTTGCGGGCAACACGCCCGATCATGCGCTCGTGATTCTTGCTGACCGCCACGACAGAAGGCACCAGGCGTTCGCCTTCCGCCGATGAGATCACGGTTGGCTCGCCGCCTTCCATGACCGCCACCACGGAATTGGTCGTTCCCAGGTCGATGCCGATTATTTTGCCCATAGAATATTCCTCCAGAGATTGCTTGTGTTACGGATATCTTGATAAATGATTGCAATTAACGAGCCACACGCACCAGCGCCGGCCGCAAGACACGGTCACCCATCAGGTAACCTTGCTGAACGACTTCGATGATCTCGCCGCTCTGGTGGTGGTCGCTGTCTTCCGAGGTGATGGCTTCATGCAGGTTGGGGTCGAACATCTCGCCGGTGGGCATGCGGCTGACGCCATTGCTCTCCAGGATGTTGAGCAGCTTGCGGTAGATCAGCTCGATGCCGTTGGCCCAGCTGGCTCCCTCGCCTTCCTGCGGGCGGTTCTTCAAAGCCCGGTCCAGGTCATCGATGATTTCCAAGTAGCGCTTGACGATGTTGCCGGTGAGGGTTTGCTGCATCAGCGCCTGGTCGCGCTCGACGCGCTTGCGGTAATTGGTGAACTCGGCCCGGGCGCGCTGCCAGCCGTCCAGGTATTCGTCAGACTTCGAGCGGCATTCGGTAAGCTCCTGCTGCAAAGCATTCAGGAGCTGGTCGGTCTCGATTTCGATCTCTTTCATGGCTGCCTGGTCGGCAGACTGGAGATCTTCCTCCGGCTGGATGTCGGTTTGGTTTGTAGTTTGAGTGTCTTTCTGTTTGTGCTTAGGGGTCATGTGTACTTTTGGTGCTCCTACTTTTCCAGCATTTCGTTGACCAGGTCGCTCAGCAATCCGGCCATAAAGCGGACGGTAGATATATTCCGCCCGTAAGACATGCGAATGGGCCCCAGCACGCCCAGGGTGCCGGTGGCGATGCCAGGAACGCCATAGCGGGCCAGAACAATCGAGCAATCGCTGAGCTCTTCCCAGGTGCCTTCGCCGCCTATCAGGACCTGCACGCCGTCGGCATCGCTGGAAAGCACGGTGCGTGAGAGCAGGTCTTCCAAGAGAGGACGCTCTTCCAGGATGCGCAGCGCACGGCGGGCGGTTTCCATCTCGCCGAATTCGGGCTCCAGCAAGACGTGAGAAAGACCGTCCCGGAAGACTTCGCCCATGCGAATGTCGCCTGAGCGGTGCAGCTCTTCGACCACCAGCTTGACAATATCCTGCTCCAGGGTGGTGAGCTGGTCGGCTATGGCTGCCACCTGGTCGGCATGCATTCCCTGAATCAGCTGGTTCAGGTTATGTGCAACAGCGCTAAACTGCTCCTGGCTGACCGGCTCTGCCAGTGCAAGCATCTGCTGGCGGACTTCTCCACCTTCCAGCACCAAGACCATCAGCACCTGGCGCCCTATCGTGCTGATCAGCTCGATGTGCTTGAAGAAAGAGCGATCGGAGTGAGGGGCGGTGACCAGGGCGGCCGCCTGCGATTGCTGGGCGAGCACCGAGGCTGCCAGGCGCATCCAGTGGTTGACGTCCTGGCCGGCCTGGAAGAACTGGTGGACAATGGTTCGCTGAGTGTTGGCGGGCAGCTCAGTCTGGCCCATCAACTGGCGCACGAAGTAGCGGTAGCCTTCTTCCGTCGGTACGCGGCCGGCACTTGTGTGCGGCTGGCGCAGATAACCCAGCTCGGTCAGCGCCAGTAGCTCGTTGCGCACGGTGGCCGGGCTTTTGTCCAGCCCGTAATGATCCACCAGGTGCAGCGAACTGACCGGTTGAGCCGTCTCGATATAATCACGGATCACCAGCGCAAGCACCAGCCTTTGTCGTTCGGTAAGATTGCTCATCTAAGAGATGTTTCCAGAAATTAGCACTCTCGTGGCGAGAGTGCTAAGTGATTGGATATCATGATACCACGCGGGGAAATGGACGTCAAGAAAACGCCGATTGGCGGGAGGCGATTCTAACAAGAGTCTTATACAAAAAAATCGCGCAGCTGGAGGGCATGCCGGCTTTCATCGGCCGCCTCTGCTTTCAATAGGTTGCGGATGGTTACCGAGCGCCCACTCGCCCGAAGAACTTTGGCATTCAAAATATCGCTGGCAGGCAGTGCATCAAGGTAGGTGGTCAACTGCCGGTGAGAGTCGTCCAACTCCGCAAGCAAGGCTTCAAACGGCTCGATCTTGTATTGGTCGACCAGAGAGGCATTATAGGTGTGCCAGTCTTTATCATAGTGCTGGAAGAATGAAGGATAAACGCCCTCCAGGATTTGCTTTACGGCCTGGAGATTGGTAATGTCCCAGCCGGCCAGGTGCGCCAGCAGATCCTTGACCGACCATTCTCCCAGGAAGACCACGTCACGCTGCTCGGGGCTCAAAGCCAGGACCAGTTCCAGGATGCTGCTGCGGGCGGCCAGCAGGCTATCAATCAGCTCGCGCTTTTTATTTTCCTGCGTTTTTTGCATCTGGGCCTCCAGTCCGGATACTCAGTAGGATGATGGTTTCCATGCTATAAATATTATATGCTAGTCGATATCCTCATTAGAATGAGCATTTTTGTTTTGGTCAGCCTGTGGCTAGTCTACATTTCGCGCCAGACGCTGCGCCAGCCGGCATCCCACGGCTTTTACCGGTTTTTTGCCTGGGAAGCGATCCTGGCCTTATTTTTACTGAATATAAGCTACTGGTTCCATGATCCATTTGCATGCCAGCAGTTAATTTCCTGGAGCTTGCTGATTGCATCTGCAATCCTGGTCCTGCATGCGCTATGGCTGTTACGGAAGGTAGGCCGGCAGGATGCCGGGCGTAGCGGCGAGTCGCTTTACACGCTGGAGAAGACGACGGCGCTGGTGGAGGTGGGAGCGTACCGCTACATTCGCCACCCGATGTACAGCTCGCTGCTGCTGCTGGCCTGGGGGATTTTCTTTAAGTCGCCATCCTGGTTGGCGGGGCTGCTGGCTGCGGCCGCAACGGCATTCCTGGTGCTGACAGCACGGGCTGAAGAGGCAGAAAATCTAAGTTACTTTGGCCCGGTCTACCAGGAATACATGCGGCGTACCCGGCGATTTATCCCGTGGCTGTGGTGAGCGATCGACTGCGCAGCAATTCGACCGCGGCGGCGAAATCATCCGGGTAGGCGGCTTCGAAGATTGCGACCTGGCCGGTGGTCGGGTGGGTAAAGCTCAGGCGCCAGGCATGCAGGGCCAGGCGCTCGATCAAAGCAGCAGCGTCAGATTCGGTGTTGCGATCCCCATACAGAGTATCGCCCAGGATAGGCAGGCCGGCCGCCGCCAGGTGAACGCGGATCTGGTGTGTGCGGCCGGTGTGAGGCTGGGCTTCGACCAGCACGCAGTTTGAGAAACGCTTCAGGATGCGCAGGTCGGTGGCAGCCGGTTTACCGCTGTGGGTATCGACTGCGGTACGGTGCCGGCGGTCGGCGTCCGCGCGCAGCGGCAGTGTGACCGATTGGCTTTCCCAGGAGGGAACGCCGATTGCCAGAGTGTGGTAAACCTTGGATACCTGGCGCTTCTCAAACTGGATGTTGAGCGAACGGTGGGCGGGTGCATTGCGCGCCAGCACCAGCACGCCGCTGGTGTCTTTATCCAGGCGGTGCACTACCCACAGCGGCCCATGCTCGGCCTGCAACAAGCCTTTAAGGAAAGGCGCTTCCGGGTTGTAACCGTCCGGCAGCACCGGTAGCCCGGCCAGTTTGTTCACCACCAGCAGGTCCGAGTCGGCGTACAGGATCAGGTGCGGCGACCAGGCGGTTACATCGTGCATCCCATCAACCGCCAGTATGCGCTTCCAAATCCAGCTCGACCGGAATGGCTGCAACTGCCTGGGGTGGATGAACCCGCAGCATGAATAATCCAGCTAAAGCCATGAAGAAAGCCGAGAAGATAAACATAATGCGGTAGTTGTCACCGGTCAGGTCCACCAGGATACCAACCACCTGGGGTCCTAGGATCGCCGCTAGGCTGGCGGACAGGTAGTACAGGCCGGTAAAGGCGCCGACGCGTGCACCCCCGCCTAAATCGTAGACCATCGGCAGGGAGTTGACGTTAATCAGCGCCCAGAAGAAGCCCGCCGGGATCAAGAAGGCAATCAGCATCCATTGGTTGCTGATGATCAATCCGAACAAAAACATTACCGTCAGCCCGGCAATGCCGATCAAGATGATCCGGCGCTTGCCAAAGCGGGTAGCCATCAACCCGCTGGGGACGGCAAAGATCACAAACATCAGCGCCAGGCCTGAGGTCAGGATAGACATCCGGCCGGCGTCGATGCCCAGGGTAAATTTCCCAAACGAGGAAATCCAGGTTTCCAGGGCATTGAAGCCCATGAACCAGCACAGGATGGCCAATAAAACGTATAACCCGGAACGGTCGGAGGCGGTGAGTACCTGCTTCAGATGAGTGATGAAGCCACCTTTCTCGTCAGAGCTTTCTTCGACCTGATCACGCTGCGGCTCCTTAACAAAGATCAGCACTACAGTCATAGCCGCCAGCAGCACGATACTGCCAAAGACGAAAGGCGCGACCTTGCCCAGGGCGTACAGGGCGCCGCCAACCAGGAAAGCGGCGATGGCACCCAAACCCCCCATCAAGTTGATGATACCGTTGGCTGTGCTGCGCTGGGCCGATGGAAACAGGTCACCCAGCAGGGCAATGGTCGGCGAGCGGAAGAGCGCCATGCTCAAATTGGTCAGCAGGATGGCGATCATGATGGCCGGTACGGTGCCCATGATCGGGACGGTGATGAAGAAGACTGCGGCCAGCGGCGCTCCCAGCAGGATCCAGGGCTTGCGCCGCCCGATGCGAGTCCAGGTGCGGTCGGAGCGCTCACCGACGATGGGTTGGATAAACAGATTCAGGTAATTATCCCAGGTCATGATGAAGCCAATGAGGGTGGCGGATAGTAAAAACTCCTCTTTCAGGAAAATCGGGACAAAGTTATTGAAAATCGGCCAGATCAGGCTGATGCCGAAGAAACCAAACCCGAGTACGAAGGTCTTGCCAAATGGGAAACGCTGCTTCATGATCATTCCTCCAGGTCATCATCTATTTTGGATTGGCTGAGCTTGTCCAGGTATTTGCGCTCGGCATCGGTCAGGGGGGCGCCGGCTAACAGGTCGGGCCGGCGCTGCCAGGTGCGCAGCACGGCCTGCTCGCGCCGCCAGCGGGCAATGCGGGCGTGATCACCGGAGAGCAGAATATCCGGGACGCGCCAGCCGCGGAAATCCGGTGGGCGGGTGTAATGCGGGTATTCGAGCAGTCCAGCAGCATGTGAGTCATCCCAGGCGCCGTCCGGGTCGCCCAGCACGCCGGGCACCAGCCGGCTGATGGCGTCGATCACCACCAGGGCGGCCAGCTCGCCGCCAGTCAGGACATAATCGCCAATGGAGAGCTCGTCGGTCGCCAGGTGCTGGCGCACGCGCTCGTCGATGCCTTCGTAGCGCCCGCACAGCAGTGCCAGCCGGTAGGCCTGTTCGCCGGCAATCGGCTGGCGGAATGCAGGGGCAGCCAGCTCCTGGGCAATCGACTGGGTGAAAACCCGCCCCTGGGGGGTGAGCAGGATGACCGGACAGCCCGGCGGCGAGCCGAGCACATCTTCCACGGCGGCAAAGATAGCCTCCGGTTTCATGACCATCCCACCACCGCCGCCATAGGGCATATCGTCGGTGATATGGTGGCGATCGGTGGTCCAGTCGCGGATGTTATGCAGAGAAATCTCAACCAGGCCACGCTGGCTGGCCTTCTGCAGGATGCTGGCCCGCAGATAGGGCTCAAACACCTCAGGAAAGAGAGTAAAGATGTCAAAGCGGATATTTGGTTCAGACATGACTCCATTCTAGCCGCATGCAGGGAGAATGGCAAGTCGTTAAGTTGATGTTAAGGCGGCTCGCCTTGACTTGCTATTCTATGGAATGGTATGATGATTGCATGTACCTGCGCGGAAACAAATGGACCATGACTCGCCGGCCCCAACGGCGTACCAGCCCGTGGCGGATTATTGCGCTGCTGGGGCTGATTGGCGCTGCTTTTTATGTTAACCGGGTGGTCGTCCCGCAGAACGTATCCTTGATGATGCCCACCTCGACACCGACACAAAGCCCGGAGTCGTTTATCAATAAGGCCCAGGAACTGTACGCGGCCGGAAAGCTGTCCCAGGCGGTGGATGCTTACAAGCAGGCTATCGCAAGCGACCCGACCAACCCATCTAACTATGTAGAGCTGGCCCGCCTGCAGGTTTTTGCCGGCGATTACGACCAGGCAATCGAGAATTCCCAAAACGCATTGCTTAAGAACCCGAATAATCCTCTGGCGCATGCCGTTATGGGTTGGGCGTTGGGCTTCCAGGAAAAATATGGCGAAGCAGAGCTGGAGATCAAGAAAGCGCTGTCGATCGATCCAAATAATGCCCTGGCGCATGCATATTATGCGGAAATCCTGATCAACCAGAATGATTACAACCTGTTCGATAAAGCGATTGCTGAATCACAAACTGCCAGAGACCTGGATCCGA
>JBFYSP010000163.1:0-8911 GCA_041301395.1 Anaerolineae bacterium | reverse complement strand
GTTTATCTGGACTTTCTCGCCTTTCAATTTTGTCATCTGCAAGGATGCGGATTAAATCATCAGGTAGATTTGGAGAGGTTTGCGAAGTGGATAATGACCGAATTAGATTTTCCATCCTCCTGAAGCGGCTTAAGGTGCCGAGCGGTTCTTCATCCGCATCACTTAAAGTTAGATCTTCGCATGCGCAAAAATGATTGGTCCCAACGATCCAGCCATTAATAGATTCTCTTTTATAATACTTGGAGCACATACACTCGAAAAGAGCGAATTCATTCTTTTTCCCGTCTACTGCAAATAATAACATGCCGCCGTCTCGATCGATTTCATTAAGTAGCGATTCCACATCGCTAATGTTGCGACAGAGCTCCAATGCTTCTGTTAGAAAGACATAGGCAGGGACGTGCGGTTTGGTTGAGGCAGGTTTATCCCAAACAGACAGGTAGTTATAGTGCAGCCATAACTTTTCCTTATTGATGCCGGTGGGGGTAAAAATATCTCCTTCCATTGAGAAGTTAATCGTTGGAATCCGTCCTTCAACTTCCCTTATCGTCACATATCCCCATAATTCAGGAACGTAAGTATCATTGTTGCGCGCTACCCATGCCTGGTTTTCAAATATACAAATTGTCCCGCTGCATTCGTTAACGTCGCATTCCTCAATGTAAGAGAATTCTACGAGTGTCTTTAAAGGAATATTTGCTCCTTCAGCCATGCCTTCATATTCCTCTTGAAATCGCTGTGGCAAGCTCCGCAACCAGGGTAATGCGCCAGTATGTAATTTTTCTATATCCTTGGGAATTGGCTGATTTTCTATGTAGTGGATAGCCGTCTGTTCAAGCCTGTCACCAAACATCCGTCCAGCAGCAAATCCAATTTCGCGTGGCTTGCCTTTGAAATGATAGACCCGATTGAGGTAGTTGTTGATCAATTGATTCCTCCCACCCACGTACAAAACTTACTTCGGTCCCCGGTCCTCCGTCCTAATGCTGTGATACGCCCGGATCACCCGGCGCGTGCCTGTCTCCCGCCTCAACACCAGCGATTCCGTCTCGGCTTCGCCGCCCTTGTAGCGCACACCGACCAGCAGCGACCCACTGGTGATGCCCGTGGCGGCAAAGAAGATCGCCTCGCCCTGCACCAGATCATCGCAGGAGTAGACCTGCAAGGGGTCTATACCCGCCGCCAGGATTGCCTGCCGCTCGGATTCGCTTTGCGGCGCCAGGCGCGCCAGCATGCCACCGCCCAGCGATTTCACTCCGCAGGCGGCAATCACCCCTTCCGCCGCGCCTCCAATGCCCATCAACAGATCCACTTCGCCATGAGCCGCTGCCGCCAGTGCGCCGGCAATGTCGCCCTCCTGGCGCAGCGCAACACGCGCCCCTGCAGTGCGGATTTCCTCGATCAGATGAGCATGGCGCGGGCGATCGAGCATAAACACGATCAGGTCGCGCACCGTTTTTCCCTTCACTCGAGCGACCATCCCAAGCGTCCAGGCAGCTGGTGCATCCAGGCATTCCGGCACCAGGCTGGCGGCCGTTTGGCGGTCGACGATGATCTTTTCCATGTATATCGCCGGGAACAGCGAGCGCATAGCTCCGCGCGGCGCCGCCCCGATGACGGAGATGGCATCCGAATGGCCCATTGCCAGCAGCCGCGAGCCATCGACCGGGTCCAGTACAATATCCAGAGCCGGCCCATTTCCGTTGCCCACCTGCACACCGCTGTCCAAGGCCGAGTGCTGCCCCAGCTTGCCTTCCTCGCCAATCACGATGCGCCCATCGATAGGCAGGGCATTCAGGGTCTCGGCCATTGCCTGGGCAGCCGCTTCGTTTGCCTGCTCTGGCTGACCCAGTCCCATCCAGCGCCCGGCTATGATCGCCGCTGCTTCGGTGGCACGCACTAAATCCAGGCCCAGGTCGGCCGGTAAAACTGGTTCCATGGTTACTCTCCTTCTTCCGGACGGCTGATTTCGAGGGCTTCGATCAAGCCGGCCGCTTGCCAGGCTAACATACCGCCCTGAAGCACGTAGATGTTGGGCAGGTCCTGGCTGGCATACCAGGCTGCAACCCGGGCGCTGCGCCGCCCTCCCCGGCAGACGAATACCACCGGACAATCGACAGGCAGATCGAGGCTCTCGGTCAGCGCCCGGGGCAGCGGTACAAGCAGCGCCTGCGGGATGTGCCCACGCTGAAACTCGCGCGGCTCGCGCACATCGATTACCATAGGCGGAAGCGGCTCGTGGAGCAGCTTCCACAGATGCGCAGGCGCCATTTCTGGCGCTGACGTCGTAGCCGGCCGGTGCAGCTCGCTCAGCGCAACTGGCAGGATGCGCTTGGGGATCGACTGGCACTCGCGAAAAGCACGCACTTCACACTCGTACACGCAGGTAGCCGGGTCCAGGATGCGTGCAAACAGGTATCCAATTGAAGAGTCTTCACCCAGGATGTGTTCCTCGCCAAGCAGGCGGTAAAATCCACTTGAATGCATCACCTGCTCCACCGGTGGCTGCACTCGGGTCAGGAAAAGGTCCCCGCCCCGATCCCGGCATGTTCTCAATATATTTTCCAGCGCATGAATGCCGCTGATATCACATTGATTGACACTGTGCATGCGCAGCAGGATGAAGCGCTGCGTCGGATTTTTCTGCAGGTGGTCATGGATCGCCTGATCGACATGATTTACGGCGCCAAAGTACAGATCGCCCAGGATGTCGAAAATCGCCAGCTGCGGGCAAAACGATTTCTCCGGCTGGTGCAGGAAATGGCGGAAGGCATCGTCCGGCAGCACACATACCACCCGGGGCGTGCTGGTGCGCAGGATGTAGACCGCAAACGAGACCAGGATGCCGCTCAATACGGCATACATCAGAGGCAGCAGCAAGGTGGCGCCCAGGGTGATCACCATGATCAGCATATCGCCGCGCGGACCGCGCCAGATGCGGGCAATTTCTTGCTGGTCGATCATGCCATAGGCAATCACTACCAGAACGCCTGCCAGTGCCGCACGCGGCAGGTATACACCCAGCGGCGCCAGCAGGAACATACCTGCCAGGACAAACAGACCGGAGAATGCACTGGCAACCGGCGACCTGGCGCCGGATCTGAAGTTGACCGCTGAACGGGTGAAGGAGCCCGAGCAGGCGTAACCGGACAGGAAGCTGCAAGCAATACTGGCCAGCCCCTGTCCGACAAACTCCTGGTTGCTTTCCAGGCGCTGGCCGGTTTGGCTGGCCATGGCTTTCGCTACCGAGACGGCTTCCACCAGGCCAATGGCGCCGATCGCCAGCGCACCGCCAAACACCTGGCCGGCCAGATCGAAGTTGAGCAGCGGCGGGAAGCTCAAGGGTGGCAGGCTGCGAGGCAGCTCGCCGATCACTTGCACTCCGGCATCGCCCAGGCTGAATACCCAAACCATGATCGAGGCGGCGATCATAGCGATCAGCGGGCCGGGCCAGCCCGGCTTAAAGCGGCGCAGGATCGAAATCAGGATTACCACCCCAAAGCCCAACAGCAGGCTGACCAGGTGCGCTTCGGTGACCGAGCGCCCGATCCCACTCAATGTATCCAGCAGCCCGGGCGAGTTGGGCACATCCAGGCGCAGCAGCGGGATGATCTGGCTGATCATGATCAGCACTCCCGCCCCGGCGGTAAAGCCGACGATTACCGAGTCGGAAACAAAGTTGACCAGCAAACCCAGGCGCGCCAGCCCCAGCACCAGGCGAAAGACTCCTACCATCAACGCCATCAATCCAGCCGCCGCGATATACTCCGGCGAACCCGGTAAGGCAACCACCAAAAGTGTCGAAAGCACCAGCAGAGAGGCAGTGTTGGTTGGCCCGGTCTGAAGCTGGTTAGAAGAGCCCCACAAGGCCCCTACCAGGGCGGCCACGATGGCTGTATACAGACCCATTTCCGGCGGCAGGCCGGCAACCAGGGCGTAAGCAATTGACTGCGGCAGCAAGATCACCGCTACGGTCAGCCCCGCCACCACATCCGGCTTCAGGCTGCTGCGGGGGTAATTGCGCAGCACCCTGGCCGGCCGTGTAAAGAACGAAAGGTCGGTGCGCAGGTTGGTTAGCATCGATGGATTAATTATAGCGGTTATCGAATTTGCTGCATCAACCCATTTACTTTATGAATCCCACTCTGCTAACAATGGATCAAATCTCGAATCTCGGTGGCTCACCTCTGAAGCACTTCTCCGGGGCGTTTCAATTCCGCAGGGCGGTCAGCGAGCGCAGCCCCGCGCACCGTCGCGGGGTCGCCCGTCTATGTTACAATTTTCCCCATGAATCCTCGCACCGTCTTCATGGGCTCGCCGGAGTTCGCCGTGCCCAGCCTGCGCCTGCTGGCGGAGAAGTACCCCGTGGTGGGCGTGGTAACCCAACCGGACCGGCCGGCAGGTCGCGGGCGTGTCCTGACCCCACCACCGATCAAACTGCTGGCAGAGGAGCTTAATCTGCCGGTCATCCAGCCGGAGCGCCTGCGCCGCCCCGAAGCCATGCAGGCTCTGCGTGACTGGGCACCCGAGCTGATTGTAGTCGCCGCCTTCGGCCAGATCCTGCGCCCGGATGTACTCGACTTGCCGCATTACGGCTGCATCAACGTGCACGGTTCACTGCTGCCACGCTGGCGCGGCGCGGCCCCTATCCACGCAGCTTTGCTGCATGGCGACCAGCAGACCGGCATCACCATTATGCGCATGGATCCCGGCGTCGATACCGGCCCGATGCTCAGCCAGGGCAGCCTGCCAATCCTGGCGGATGATACCTCCGGCAGCCTGATCCCCCGTATGGCAGAGTTGGGCGCTCGCCTGCTGCTGGAAACATTACCCGGTTACCTGAGCGGTGAAATCAAACCCCAGCCGCAAGACGAATCGCTGGCTACTTACGCCCCCATGTTGAAAAAAGAAGATGGTCTGCTCGACTTTTCCCGCCCGGCGCAAGAGCTGGCCAATAAGGTGCGAGCCTTCAACCCCTGGCCGGGCGCTAGCATGCTGTGGCAAGGTGAACCACTTAAAATCCAGCGTGCCGCAGCACGGCAAGCCGGGACAGCGGGAGTCTCTCCCGGTGAGGCTTGCATCAGCCAAGGGCTGCCCGCAGTGGGTACCACCGACGGCCTGTTGGTGCTGATCGAAGTTCAGCCGGCTGGTAAGAAAAGCATGCCTGGAAAAGTGTTCCTGCAAGGAGCACGCGGGTGGAGCGTATGACCGTGCACCCGCTCACCCAGCGGCTGCAATTATTCCCGGTCACAGCCCAGGTGGTCGGCTCCGGCGAGGCCTCACGCCTGGAAATTGCCGGTTGCAACCTCGAGCTGCTGGCGGAAGCCTACGGCACACCGCTGTATATCTACGATCAAGCCACGCTGGATGCATCCTTGCAGGAGTATCACCAGGCGCTGGAAGGTTATCCTGGCGCTTCCGGGCTGACCTACGCCGGCAAAGCCTTTTTATGCCTGGCAATCGCTCAATGGGCAGCTGGGCATGACCTGACGGTCGACTGCACCGGAGCGGGCGAGATTTTTATTGCCGTCACAGCCGGGGTTCCCCGGCGGTCGATCCTGGTGCATGGCGTCAATAAAAGTCCAGAGGACTTACAGGCTGCCATCACCCATGCCGGGACAATGGTGGTGGATAACCTGGCCGAGCTGCAGCGCCTGGTGGCTCTGAGCTATACGAGCAGCCTGCCCGAGCTCTGGCTCCGCCTGCGCCCTGGGCTGGCCGTTGATACCCACGCCCACACCCAGACAGGCCAGGAAGACAGCAAGTTTGGCCTGGGGCTGGATGAGCTGGAACAGGCGGTGACCCTCTGCCTGCAGCATGGGCTGCCCTTGACCGGAATCCATTTCCACCAGGGCTCTCATTTCCACAACGTGGCTCCCCTGGCGCCGGCGATTACTACCACACTCGACCATTTGGTGACTATACGAAAGGCGACCGGCTGGTATCCGGCTGCCTTGTGCACCGGCGGCGGTTGGGGGCTGCCATATCACGAAGACGACCTGCCTCACCCGGCAATCGGCGATTACGTGCGCTTCATCGCCCATTCCCTGGAGCAAGGCTGCCTGGGGCGCGGCCTGCCTTTGCCCCTTTTACAGCTCGAGCCTGGGCGCAGCCTGGTGGCGCGTGCAGGCGTGGCCTTATACCGCGTCGGCGCGGTAAAGCATACCGCCCACCGGCGCTGGCTGCTGTTGGATGGCGGCATGGTGGACAACCCCCGCCCGGCGCTGTACGGCGCCCGCTACTCGGCGCTTCCTGTCCTCCAGCCGGATCGACTCATCTCCTCGAACGCCTGGTTGGGTGGACCGTACTGTGAGAGCGGCGACATCTTGATCCACGATTTGCCGATGGCGGAGGTGCAGCCCAGCGAGCTGGTGGCCATCCCGGTCAGCGGAGCGTACCAGCTCAGCATGGGCAGCAACTACAACGGCGCCCGCCGCCCGGCAGTCTTGTGGCTGCAGGATGGCGAAGCCCGGCTGATCCAACGGCGGGAGACACTCGCAGACCTGGTCGACCGGGATTTCCCCTTATGAGCGCAGATTACTACCTCACCCTGTTGCGCCACGGCGAATCAGCCGGCAATGCAGACAATGTTTATCAAGGCCAGCTCGACTACCCGTTGACCGACAACGGCCGGCTGCAAGCGCGCCTGCTTGGCGAGCGCTGGCTGGCGGAAGGCAGATCTATTAATGGGATCATAGCCAGCCCGCTGTTGCGTGCCCTGGAAACCGCTGAGATTATCGCACAACACGTACCGGCCGAGATCGAGCTGGATCCGAACTGGATGGAGCGCGATTTCGGTAAGCTTTCCGGGCTGAATGCCGCCCAGGTTAACGAGCAGTACCCTCGCCCGCCTTACCTTGGACTTTACCAGCCAATGGCTGTTACCGGAGAAACCCAGTGGGAGCTATTCTTGCGCGCCGGTCGAGCTCTCCAGGACTTGCTGAATCACCCGCCGGGGAATTATCTGGTGGTGGCTCATGGCGGTATCCTCAACATGGCCATGCACGCCATCCTTGGAATTTCGCCGATGGCCAATTACGAGGGACCTTACTTCCACTTTCGCAATACAGCTTTTACCGACCTGAGCTTCACGCAGAGCGGGCATGCCTGGCGATTAGAAAGATTTAATGACCACCGTCACTGGGAAGATTACCGCCGTGGAACACAATCCACTTAGCGCCCTAATATTTGGGGCCGGTGCTATCGGCACCTATATCGGCGGCAGCCTGCTGCTCTCCGGTCAGCGAGCCGTCTTCCTGGAGCAGCCCGCAGTTGCCGATGCGTTGCAGCGTGATGGCCTGCGTTTGAACCTGGACGGTGTCGAGCAGCGCATCGAGAATCCCACTATTGTAGCCAGCGTAGCAGAAGCCTTGCAGGTCGCACCATACGATATAGCCATCTTTGCCCTGAAGTCTTTCGATACCCGGGTGGTTCTGGAAAGCCTGGCGCAGTACAGAGACCGGCTTCCAGCGGTGCTCTGTCTTCAGAATGGTGTGGAGAACGAGCCTGTGCTGGCTGGTTTGCTGGGGGAGGAAAAGGTCATTGCCGGAACGGTGACCAGCGCCATCGGCCGCCGGGCTGCCGGTGATATTGTCCTGGAACGCAAGCGCGGGCTGGGTGTCTATTCCGGGCACCCGCTCAGCCTGCGTCTGCTGGAAAGCCTCAACCGGGCGGGATTGAACGCCCAAGGCTACCCTTCCGCCGCTGGGATGAAGTGGTCCAAGATGCTCACCAATTTACTGGCCAACGCTACTTCGGCTATCCTGGCTCTGCCGCCAGATGCCATCTTCGCCGACCCCCATCTGTTTGACCTGGAAATCCGCCAGCTGCGCGAAGCACTGGCAGTCATGGCGGCTCTGCGCATCCCTGTCACCAATTTGCCCGGCACACCGGTACAGTCTCTGGCCCTGGCAGTGCGTTACTTGCCGCAGATTATCTCCCGCCCATTCATGCGCAAAGCGGTTGGCAGCGGGCGCGGCGCCAAGATGCCCTCCTTCTACCTCGATTTGCACAGTGGGCGCGGGAAAAGCGAAGCCGACTACCTGAACGGCGCCGTGGCGCGTTTTGGAGAGCAGGCCGGCATTCCCACACCGGTCAATGCCCGCTTGAATGAAGTGATGCAGGAGCTGGTGGATGGCAAGCTGCCGCTAGATGCCTATGCCGGGAAACCGGATAAGCTGCTTCAGCGGATGATGTCGTAAAACAAGGGCAGTTCAGCCACCGGCTTGTCGCTCCAGGCGACCGCGCCAGCCAGGCGCTCGAGCGCCGCCTGCAACAAATCTTCTCGATTTGCATGCACCGTGAATAACGGCTGTCCGTCCGCAACCCAGTCCCCTACCTTGTGGTGGACGATGATTCCCACGGCATGGTCAATCGTATCTTCTTTTTTAGCCCGCCCTGCCCCCAACAGCACAGAAGTTTCTCCCACATCCCTGGCATTCACCATGCTCAGGAAACCGCTGCGACCGGCACGGACGGCTTCGACCAGGCGAGCGGCAGGCAATTTCTCCGGATGATCGATGTAGGAAACATCTCCGCCCTGGGTCTGCACCAGAGTACGGAAGCGTTTCCATGCCTCACCACTTCCCAGGACCTGCCGCGCCATCTCTTGGCCAACGGTTTCATCCGCAGCTTTGCCGCCCAAGACCAGCATGTGTGAAGCCACCACCAGGCAATGCATCTGGAAATCTTTCGGTCCGCCCCCGTGTAAGGTATCGATGGCTTCCTTCACTTCCAGGGCATTGCCCACCGCCTGCCCCAGCGGCTGGTTCATATCCGAGAGTAAAGCCACAGCCTTGCGCCCGGCTAGAGTGGCAATCGAGACCATCAGCTCGGCCAGCTTACGAGCTTCAACCAGGGTCTGCATAAAGGCGCCATTGCCAACTTTAACGTCCAGCACAATCGCCTGGGC
>JBFYSP010000155.1:0-3983 GCA_041301395.1 Anaerolineae bacterium | reverse complement strand
CGTCAATGGTACGCGCCGGGTCCCAGGGCTGCGGTGTGCTGGTAGGCCGCGGTGTAATTCCCGGCGTGGGGGTTGGCGTGGGGACGAAGGACTCCAGGTGGATTGTCAGCTTTGTGTCGTGCTGCGCCCACCACAGGGTGTTGAGCTGCTCTTCGACCCGGGTCAGCTCGTCGTTGATAACGGATAATTCCGTTTCCAGCTGGTTGCGCTCGGCATCGCTGGCCGCCAGCTCGAGCAGATCTTCCAGCCGGGTGCGCTGTGACTCCAGGTAGCTGCGCCGGGAGGTCAGGTCGGCGTATTCCGGCCCGGTGTCGCGGCTGGCGATGTTCTGTTCCAGTACGTCGAGCGCCAGGCCGCGCAGGCTCTGGATGGTGCTCTCCAGCTGGCTGTTGGGCAGGCTGACGACCAGGGTGGCATAGGGACGCGAAATTCCGAAGCGCTGTTCGCTCCAGCGTTCGCTGGCTTCTACTATGCCGCCCATGCGGGTGACCAGGCGTTCGATGGCGGCAATGGCGTCGTCGGTATCAGCGACCAACAGCTGGATGGTGCCCTCCCGGGCGATGCCGGGGGGCGGCTGCCGCGCCAGGACGACCGGCGCGGCAGGCGGGGTAAAGATTAGGAGCAAGGTAACCAGCAGCAGGGCGGCCCACAGGCGGCGCATGACGGCTCCTACGGAAGCAGTCTGGCGGGGGCTAGCTGCCCTGAGGGGGCTCGTCGGGCGGAGGTGCCTGCGGCGGCTCGGGTTTGGTTTGTGCAGCGGTCTTTCCCCGCTGCTGTTCCTGGGTGGCGGTTTGCGCTATCGCATCGCTCTCGGCGGCCTGATTCTTCTTGCGGCGGTTGAGCAGCCACCAGATGAACCAGACGACCAGGGCGATGGGCAGCAGCAGCGGGATGATGACCACCACGATCCAGATCAGCAGGTCGATCAGGCCCTTGGAGACGCTGATCAGTGCGCTGCCGGCATCCTTGACCGTCTCACCCGGCTTCCAGGGAGCGGGGGTGGGCGTGGGTGCGGGTGTCGGTGTCGGGGTGGGCACGATTTCGGGTAATACGGGCAGCAGGTGGACGGTGATGGTGGAGTAGGCCGCCCGGTCGAACAGGTAATTCATGCGTCCCTGCACCTGCTCGATCTCGGCTTCTACCGATTTGAGCTGGTCGTTGACCTTGAGCGCTTCCTCAACGTTCGCGGCCTGGTCGAGGAATTCGCGGATGCGGTCGCGGGTAGCTTTCAGGTTGGTGAGCTGCGATTCCAGATCGACGTACTCGTCGGTGACGTCCTGACCGGTGGCGGTCTCGTTCTCGACCTTGACGGCCAGGCCGCGCAGGCGGCTGAGGCTGTCCTCGAAGCGGTCGACGGGCACGGCGTAGGTGATGGTGGCGTATTTATAAGGCTCGCCGTCCCAATCCTTGTACCAGATTTCCGAGGAGATGATATAGCCGCCGTGATCGGCTACCGCCTGCGTGATGCGGTTGATGGCCACATTGGTATCTTCTACGGTAAGCGTGACTTCGGCGTTCTTGATAATCAGTCGATTGGGTGAGGGTTGGAAGTCGACCTTGGCGGAGACCACTTCGGCGGCAGGCTGCTCGGCAGCGGCGGCAGGCTCTTCAACCGGGACCTCCAAGATGACTTCCTCTTCGACTGGAACCTCGGCCGGGGCTTCATCATATAACCCTTCTTCCATGGCGGCCCCTCCACATGCGCTGATCAGCACTGCACCGGCCACCAGGATGACAAAGATTACAAGCGAAATGCGTTTCATGGTTTCCCTCCTGAAACATAATCGCATCGATGAATGAATTTGTTCAGTCCAATATTACTTTAGCAGAATGGAGGGGCAGTGTCAATAGACAAATGACGCGCGAAACGACCGAGGACGGAAGACCGCCGATCCATTTGACAATCCAGCAATTATGCTGTACACTTGCGCGACTCCGATGGGGAGTAGCCGCCCGTGAAGCTGCGGGCTGAGCAGTCGTCAATACGGAAAGAGATTTCCCGGCTGCCTCAATCAAGCGCAAGACCATCGCATTAAATGCGGTGGTCTTATTTATTTATTCACCAGCCCAGGCAGGTTGGAAAAGGTAGCGGTGATACCAAGAGATGGGAGAAATACCTTTTATCGCAGAATTGGAAGCCTTTATCCTGGCTGCGGCGCAATCGATTTACGATGCTGCCGGCTGGCTGGGAGTTGCCGGTTTGATGGTCTTCGAAAACGCCACCGGGATCACGCCAAGCGAGGTGATCTTAGGGCTGGCGGGTTGGATGCTGATTGAAGCGCGTGATCTCCCCCCGACGATGATATTCCTGGGCGGGTTTTACGCCGCCCTGGGCAGCGTGTTAGGCGCCTCCCTTGCCTATTGGACGGCCCGTTTGGGCGGGCGCCCGGTGGTGGAGCGCTTTGCGGGCTGGGTGCGCATCGATGCCCGCCACATCACCCGGGTAGAGCTGCAGTTTCAGCGCTGGGGGCCGGGATTGGTGCTGGTGGGCAGGATGATCCCCGGCATCCGCACGCTGATCAGCCTCCCGGCCGGTCTTACCCGCATGCCGTTTATGACGTTTGTCGCGGCGACGTTTGTCGGGGCGTACATATGGTGCACGATATTGATTGGTGCAGGATATCTGCTGGGACACGAATGGGTCAAGGTGAGCGCTTACCTCAAGCAATCGCTGCCGTACCTGCTGGCTGCCGGATTGTTGGCGTTGGGCGTGTATCTGTGGATCTTGCGGCGCAACCCTGTTCCGGCTTATGCGCCGGTAGAAAGAGATGATGGATGATCGAAAATAAAAACTGGCATACGCTAACGCCGGAAGCAACCTTCACCAGCCTGGAGAGCGGCGCAAATGGCCTGAGCAGCGCGCAGGCCGCCGCGCGCCTGCAGGAATACGGCCCGAATGAAATCCAGGCAGCCAAACAGGTATCGCCCTGGGAGATCCTGCTCGCTCAGTTCAAGAATGTGCTGATCTTGATCCTGCTGGTGGCAGTGATTATTTCGCTGTTCCTGGGGCACGGAATTGAGTCGATCATCATCGCAGTGATCGTATTATTTGCCGTGGGGCTGGGTTTTGTGCAGGAGTACCGCGCCGAACGCGCCATCGAAGCACTGCGGCAGATGGCCGCGCCGACGGCGACCGTCCTGCGCGATGGGACGGAAGTCAAAATCCCGGCACGCGAGCTGGTTCCCGGCGATGTGATCCTGCTGCGTACCGGCGACCGCGTCCCGGCGGATGGGCGCGTGCTCGAGTCAATCAACCTGCAGGTGGAAGAAGCGCCGCTGACCGGCGAGTCCGTCCCGGTGGAAAAGCATACAGCCTCCCTGGAGAACCCCGGCCTGCCGGTGGGCGACCGCAAGAACATGGTATATGCCGGAACTACCATCACCTACGGCCGCGGGCGCGCCCTGGTGGTGGCTACCGCCATGCAGACCGAGTTTGGCAAAATTGCCCAGCTGCTGCAAACCGTTGAAACCGGCAAGACCCCGCTGCAGGAGAACCTGGATAAGGTGGGCAGCCTGCTGGCCCGGGCGGCGTTGGTGGTGGTGGCGCTGATTGTGGTTCTCGGCTTGCTGCGCGGCCAGCCGTTCATCGATATGCTCATCTTTGGCATTGCCCTGGCGGTGGCGGTAGTGCCCGAAGCGCTGCCGGCGGTGGTCACGATTTCGCTGGCCATCGGCGTGCAGAAAATGGTCAAGCGCAATGCCCTGATCCGCCGGCTGTCGGCGGTGGAGACGCTGGGCAGCACTTCGGTGATCTGCTCGGATAAAACCGGGACGCTTACCAAAGATGAAATGACCGTGCGGCGCATTTACAGCGGCGGGCAGATGTTCGCCGTCTCGGGGGCAGGCTATGCCCCGGATGGTGTCTTTTCCACCAATGGCGGCGCTGCGGTCGAGCCGCCCGCGGCGCTGCGGCAGATGCTCAGCGCCGCCGCGCTGGCTTCGGATACCACCCTGATCCAGCTTCCAGAAGGCGGCTGGGATAT
>JBFYSP010000086.1:0-6705 GCA_041301395.1 Anaerolineae bacterium | reverse complement strand
GCGTGCCCTTACCCGCCACGGCTGTCTCGGCCCAATTGTTTAACGCCATGCTCGCTATGGGAATGGCCGAGATGGATAACTCGGCCGTGGTCGGGGTGATCGAAGCCCTGGCAGGTATCCGGCTCCTGGAGGATGAGAGCGGCTGAGAGATCAGTATGCAGTTAGACCCCCATAGAAAGCGCAAGGTTGGGGGGATGGGGGCGATTTGTTGGATTCCGGGCAATTGCTGCGCGCCGCGCAACTTGTGGCAAAGTCGTGCGTATATTGCTTTAGGATGTTTAAAACACTGGAGATACCCCTGAATACTCATGTGGTGAGCGAACCGGCGACAGACCGAGAAGCGCAGTGGTTGGTGAAGGCTTTGCAGGGCGACAGCCCAGCATTCACTCATCTGGTGGAGGCTTACCAGCGGCCGGTGTACAACCTGTGCTACCGGATGCTGGGCAATGCCGAAGACGCCGAGGATGCCGCCCAGGAGACATTCCTGCGAGCGTATAAATCGCTGCGGCGCTTCGACCAGTCTCGCCCATTTGCGACATGGCTGCTGTCGATAGCGGCGCATTACTGTATCGACCAGCTCCGCCGCAAAGATCTGGCCGTGACCTCGATTGACGATATGTTGGTGCCAGAGGTGCCGGATCATGCCCCAGACATGGATACTCGCCTGGGTCGAAAACAAGAGCAGCAGCGCGTGCGGGCTGTCCTGGACGTGCTGGAGCCTATCGACCGGGCGGCTGTGGTGATGTATTACTGGTATGACTATTCCTACGATGAAATATGCCAGGAGCTTGGCTTGAGTATGAGCGCAGTGAAGAGCCGCCTACACCGCGCCCGCAAAGCCATGGCTTTACGCTGGAATCAGACTGAGGCAGCGCATGGAACATCATCGTAAAGGAGGAATGTAAGATGAATCATTATGATTATGAAGCGATGATCTTTACAGAAGAGCCTCTCCAACTGGAAGCACAGGCCGATCTGTTGGCTCACCTGGAGAACTGTGGGGAGTGCCGCAGCCTGGCGACTGCCTGGTTCGGCGTGCAGCGAGACCTGACTGCAGCGCCAGTGCAGGCGCCCGCGGCGGGATTTGCCGGCCGTTGGGAGCAGCGCCTGGAACGCGATCGCCAACAGGTGCACCACCACCAGGTGCTGGGGACCCTGGGCTTGAGCCTGGCGGGAGCTTTATTGCTGATTCTGGCGCTGGTGTTTTTCCTGACGCCGGTTTTTGAGACCCCCAAGGTGTACCTGTACGCATTTTTATATCAGGCTCTCAACATGGTCGTAGCGGCCGATATGATGCAAAACTTGCTGGTTGGTTTGGTACGTTCGGTCACCAGCCCGGTTACTTTGGTGATTGGATTAATCCTCGTTGGAATCGTAAGTCAATTAGGCGTTTTATGGCTGGCATCCATACGCCTGGCAACAAAAACAAGGAGAGTGTAAGGTGAAAAAATCTTTCAAAATGCTGGTTATCTTGGCTATTGCCCTTGGGTTGGCAGCTGTTGTGGTCGGCCACCCGCTGGCAGCTCCCTACCTGCCGGAGGGCCCTCAAGTAGCATCTGGCCCCTGGCAATCGGCGGAAGTGCCGGGCTTCAAGCTGGTGCTGGGGAGCAATTACACCCTGCCCGAAGGAGATATCCTGAACATGAACCTGGGCGTGCTCGGCGGGAATGCACTGCTCATGGACAGTTCAACCGTCAAGGGCAGCGTCATCTTGCTAGGAGGCAACCTGACGGCTAATGGGATCATCGAAGGCGACCTGATCGCCCTGGGCGGCAATGCCGACCTGGGAAGCAGCGCGGTGGTTGAAGGTGATGTCCAGCTGATCGGTGGAAATCTCAACCGTAGCCCAGGGGCAATCGTTAAGGGCACGGTACGAGAGGGCCCAGAAGTCTCCGGCGATTTCATTTTCCCCTTCGCCTTTGGTTCCAACGGTTTTGAGATGGACCCGATTACCGGGCTGCGTGTCCCCTCGTTCCAGAATCCAATCCTGGATATGCTATGGCTGTTTGCCCGCTCATTCATCTGGGCAGTCGTGGCAGTCCTGGCTGCACTCTTCCTGGCTGCTCCGATCAGCCGGATTGGCGAGGCGGCCGTGAGACAACCACTGCCTGCCGGAGGTATCGGCTGCTTGACGCTGATTGTCGTGCCCATCGTTCTGGTGCTGCTGGCGATCACGTTGATCTGCATCCCGATCAGCTTGCTAGGCGCCATCGTGCTGTGGATTGCCTGGGCATTTGGGATCGTCGCCTTGGGCACCGAAGTGGGAAAAAAGCTCGGACAGCTGTTCCACCAGGAATGGGCGATTCCGCTCTCAGCCGGCCTGGGCACCTTCTTGCTCACGCTGGTTGTAAATGGCATCGGCCAGTTTGTCCCTTGCTTCGGCTGGGTTGTGCCGCTGCTGGTAGGCACCCTGGCGACCGGCGCCGTGTTGATCACCCGCTTTGGCTCACGCCATTACCCGGCTTATGCCTCGGCCACCGACTTTACCACCCCGGCTGCTTCGCAGGCTGGCATATCGGCCCCGGATGCTTTCCAGGGAGATATTCCCCTTCCGCCTCCACCCGATCCGGATCAAGAGAAACCCTGATACCTGACAAAAAAACCTCCGGGAATTGCCAACCCGGAGGTTTTTATTTAAGTAAATGATCGAGAATGTAGATTAGGCAAACTGGAGGGATATTCCAAGGATCAGCAGGATTTGTCCACCCTGGTAAGTCATTCGCCGCCAAACCCGTCTGTTATGCGCCGGCATATCCAGGCGATTGTGAGCCTGGAAAACTACATCCGAGAAATAGAGCAGCAGCCCGCCGGCGCTGCAGGCTAAAGCAGCATTGGCTTCCCAGGCCGGCCGGACCAGGGTTAGCAGTGCCGAGGCAAGCATGATGGAAAGAGCCACCAGGTAAATAGTCAGCGGAAGCCGGAGCCCCTGCTGTCCGCATTCTGCCAGGCCATTCACAAGCCGGCGACCAAGCTGTTGGGATGCCAGTGCGACGAGGAGCACGATGATAATGCTGGGGAGGTCGATTGCCGGCGCCTGGGAAACATTGAAACCGATTGTGTAGCAGGCCAGAGCACAGAGAAAGGTAAGCATCGCCAGCAGGAAACGCTCGCGTGGCAGCATCAAGAGGATATCGCCAATTGCACAGAACAGCAGCCCGACGGCAAACCAGCCAGCTGGAGCTTGCAGGCCGGTAACCGACCAAAGCCAGGCCAGCAGTGCGAAGATGACGCCTGGCTTGGTCAGGTACCCGACACGCTGCCACCGCCTGGCGACAGCCACCCAATCCAGCGCTGCCAGCGCCAGTGGAACCAGCAAGGCGACCAGGGCGGTTGTATCCATTAATACCCGAAACCGCTCAGCACCTTCTCGTTATCGCGCCAATCCTTGCGCACCTTTACCCGGATGCTCAGGAATACCTTGCGCCCGCTCATGGTCTCAATTTCCTGGCGAGCAGCGCTGCCGATTTTCTTCAACATCTGCCCGCCCTGGCCGATTACGATCCCTTTGTGGGATTCTTTCTCTACGAAAAGGGTGGCTTCGATGTAAGCCCCCGAGTCCTCCCGCTCGGTGAACTGGTCGATGCGGATGGCGATGCCGTGCGGCACCTCATCGCGCAAAATCATCAAGGCAGCCTCGCGAATCAGATCCGCGGCGATCTCCCTTTCGTACAGATCGGTGAGCTGGTCTTCGGGGTAGTGGGGAGGGCCTTCATGCAGGTGGGTTACGATCCAATCCAGCAGCTCTGGCATGCCTTCGCCCTGTGTGGCGGAAATCAGCGTCAGCTGGGCCTGGGGCAGCCAGGCGGAAAACTGAGCGGCCCGTTCTTGCCGGACGTCAGGGTCGACCAGGTCAATTTTGTTGAGTGCCAGGATCATGGGAGGACGCTTCTTTAAGGCGGTCAGCAGGTTGGCCGTCAGTTGGTCATCAGCCTGCGGTTCCTGGCTGGCATCCACCATCCACAGGATGAGATCGCTCTCCTGCAGGGTCTCGGCAGCCTCTTTGTTCATATGCTCGCCAAGTTTATGGCGCGGCTGGTGGATGCCCGGTGTATCGATAAAGATCACCTGGATATCGGCATCGCCGCGTTGAAATGTCAGGATGCCCAGCTGGCGCTTGCGGGTTGTTTGCGGGCGCGGGGTTACCGCGGCAATTTTTTGCCCTAGAAAGGCATTCACCAGGGTGGATTTTCCAACATTTGGCCGCCCAATGATGGCCACAAAACCGGTTCGGTAGGTGCTTGTGAGAGATTTCTGTTCCATAATGTTGATTGTATCAAAGAACCGATCGGGCGGGCTGCCGGGACAACCGCGCCATTAATTTATTGAATGTTAATATAAATAGGTCATGGATTACCTTGACCATCATTCCCGAAAACGTTATAATATACGTTCGCCTGATCGCGGCTGCATGCTGTTATCGGGGATAGAAATCGGATTTACAAAGGTAATTACTCGCGGTTTCAATACCGCTTAGTCTAGCCAACAAAACAAAACCGGCCTAGTAATTATATTTTGAATATTCACCGTCAGGAGAAGCCGAATGGCGAATATACTGCCAAGCAAATCATACGCGCGTATCGATATCAAACTGCCCTTGCCCGATTTAATCGAGGTCCAGATTGAGTCGTTTAAGCGGTTAAAACGTGAAGGTCTGGCAGACCTGTTCAACGAGCTTTCACCCATCGAATCCTACAATAAAGGGATGAAGCTGTTTTTTCCAGGGCAATCCCCGGAAGCGCAGCAGTTCAAACTGACCTACTGGTTTGGCGATCCTAAGCACTCCATCGAAGAATGCGTCGAACGTGACCTGACCTTTGCCAGTCCTCTCAATGTTTCGGTGCTGCTGGCCGGTCCGGATGTCCCGGAGCCGATCAAGCAGGATATCTTCCTGGGAGACTTCCCGGAGATGACTGAAAAAGGCACCTTTATTATCAACGGCACGGAGCGGGTAGTTGTCTCGCAGCTTATCCGTTCGCCTGGAGTTTACTTCGAGGCGCCGCTTGACCGCTCCACCGGGCGTCCGCTGGCAATGGCTAAGTTGATCCCCGACCGGGGTGCCTGGATGGAATTTGAGACCCGCAAGAGCGATTACCTGACTCTGCGCTTCAATCGCAAGCGCACCGTCCCGGTGACGATTTTACTGCGTGCCCTGGCGGCTGTGCGCGATGGCCTGCCGGCTGATCAATCTCCAATCAAAGAAGGCACCGACCAGGAGCTGATTGAGCTGTTCAGTGACGTGGATAACAACCCCGATCGCATGTTCATGACTTCTACGTTTTACCAGGAGCCGGATTGGGACCTATCCCATGGCGTGACAATCGCGGAAGCTGCTCTGCTGGAGTTTTTCAAGCGCATGCGGCCTGGCGACCCAGCCACACTGGATAATGCGCGAGATTTCTTGGAAGAGCAGCTCTTCGACCAGCGCCATTACGACCTGGAGCGGGTAGGCCGTTATAAGCTCAACCAGAAACTTGAGCTCAACGAGTTCATCCCGATGCCGCACCGCACAGTGACCAAGTGGGACATCGTACGCCTGATTCGCCGGATGATCATGATCAACAACGGCGTTCAATCCGCCGATGATATCGACCACCTGGGCAACCGCCGCGCCAAGACAGTTGGCGAGCTGATCCAGAACAAGCTGCGCATCGGCCTGCGGCGTATGGAGCGGGTGATCAAAGAGCGCATGTCGATCCGAGATCAGGACCAGCTCTCGCCGATCACATTGATCAATATCCGTCCGGTAGTGGCTGCGCTGCGCGAGTTCTTTGGTTCCAGCCAGCTATCCCAATTCATGGATCAGACCAACCCACTGGCAGAGCTGCGTCACAAGCGCACGCTTTCTGCTCTTGGCCCGGGTGGCTTACGCCGGGAGCGCGCCGGGTTTGACGTGCGCGACGTACACCATTCGCACTATGGACGCATATGCCCAATCGAGACGCCTGAAGGTCCAAACATCGGTTTGATTGGCCGCCTGGCATCCTTTGCTCGGGTCAACGAATACGGTTTTATCGAAACCCCCTACCGCCGGGTGCGCAAGCAGTTCAAGCCGGCAGACCCGCGCCTGGTGGGCTGCAAAGTGCGCGATGCAGTATCCGACCCGGATACCGGCGAAGTGATCGCTAAAGAAGGGGACACGATCACCGAGAAGATTGCCGCGCGCATTACCAAGTTGAAAGCTGTGGATATCCAGGTGGTGCCGGTGGTTACCAATGAGATGGAATATCTCTCGGCGGATGTGGAAGATCGCTTCGTGATCGCTCAGGCAAACACACCGCTTAATGAGAACCATGAATTCGTCCGGCCACGGGTATCCTCCCGTTATCACTCCTCATTTATATTCTCCCCGCCAACGAACATAGATTATATGGACGTGGCGCCTCACCAGATTGTGGGCATCAGCGCCGCGCTGATCCCCTTCCTGGAGCATGATGACGCCAACCGGGCTTTGATGGGATCGAACATGCAGGCCCAGGCCGTTCCGCTACTCAAGCCGGATGTTCCCCAGGTCTCAACCGGTATGGAATACAACGCTGCGATCGACTCCGGCCAGGTAGTGATTGCTGAAGAGGACGGTGAAGTCGTGTCGGTCACTGGCCGAAGTGTCACGATCCGCGGAAATGATGGCAAAGAGCATCCCTACATTCTGCGCAAATACCAACGCTCCAACCAGAGCACTTGCATCGACCAGCGCCCGGCCGTCTT
>JBFYSP010000124.1:0-4230 GCA_041301395.1 Anaerolineae bacterium | reverse complement strand
TGCGATAACGTCGTTCCAAGACTTTGGCAATCAACTCTTTGGTAGTCGATTTACCGACACTCCCAGTGATGCCAATTACGCGCAGGTCCATCTTCCGCCGCCAGTAATGGGCAACCTGCTGCAGAGCCGCCAGACTGTCGGCAACCCGCAGGCAGAAGGGAGTCTCCCGCCCGCAACTTTGCAGCCGGGTCAGCAGCTCGCCTGCCTCCCAGGGCGAGCGCATATCCAGCACCGGGATCTGTTCGCTCATGTCCTGCTGGACAAAGGCAAACTGTGCCCCGCGTGCAAATGCATCTGCCACAAAGCCATGACCATCCACATGCTCCCCGGGTAGAGCCACAAACAATGCACCCGGGATCGCCTGCCTGGAGTCAATGACTGCATCGGTAATGGCCCACCCCACCCCGGTGAGCCGGATACCACACAGCGCTTCTATGACATCCGCAATTGTTAACATATCCGCTTGTTAAGGTAACTCAAAGCTTCAAGTACGATCCCTTGCCTCAAATCGAACTTACTGCCCATATAACTGGCGCCTGATATTATCCGGCGGTATATTCATCAATACCACCAGCTGCTCGACAGCTTCACGGAAGACCGGCGCAGCCACCACCGAGCCCCAGGGTGAAGCAGAAGGCTTTTCCAGCCAGACATACACCAGGAATTTGGGGTCATCTACCGGCCCCCAGCCGACAAACGATGCGTTGGTATCATTGCTGGTGTATCCCAGGGGAGTCGGGATTTCTGCCGTTCCGGTCTTACCGGCCACACGATAACCCTCCACCAGGGCATCGGAGGATTCGGTCTCTAACGATACGGCCAGCATATCGGTCAGGGCTTGAGCCGTCTCCGGCTTAACCACAATCCCGGCGACGCGCGGCTCGATATCCTGCTGAAAGCCCTTATTAATGATTGACTTGACGATATGCGGCTGCATCATGCGCCCGTTATTGGCAGCCGCTGACACGGCGGCGGCCATCTGGATCGGCGTAGCGGAGACGCCCTGGCCAAAGGCATTTACACCCAGATCGGCGTCATACCAATCCGCATCGCCTGGTACTTTCAAGCGGCCTTCCACTTCACTGGCCAGCTCAACCCCACTCAAGCGGCCGATGCCAAAAGCCTCAAGATATGAATAAAAATCCTTGGCTCCCAATTGCGTGGCTACCCAGGCCAGGCAAACATTCAGCGAGTGCTGCATGCAGCCCAGCATGGTTTGCGGGCCCCATCCGCCGCGGTTCCAGTTGTAAATTATTGCGCCGCCCACTTCGATCACGCCGCGATCCATAAACTCGGTCTCCGGCGTGACCACACCACTATCCAGAGCAGCCAGCATGGTGAGCACCTTGAAAACCGAACCGGGTTCATACGCCTGGCTGACGCCCCGATCAAAAGGCACACCGTCGGGGAATATTTCCTCGGAGCGCCAGTATTCGTTCAAATCCATACGCGGCGTGGTTGCCAATGCCAGGATCTCACCCGTTTGGGGATCCATCACCACGATAGTGGCTGATTCTGCGCCGTACTCATCCGTCGCCCAATCTACCAGCTCTTCCATGCTGGCCTGGATGCTGCGATCGATGGTCAGTACCAGGCTCACTCCATCGGGGACATCGGGCAGTTCCTGGGCCTGGTTGGGATCATTATAGACCAGCACTTTCTTGGACGTACCGGCCAGTAAAGTGTTATAGTATTCTTCTACGCCATAAAACCCCAACCCCTGTTGGTTGACAAAACCCAGAACAGTTGATGCCAGGCTTTTTTCTGGGTAGGTGCGAGCCAGGTGCGGGCGGAAGGTTAACCCGCTCAGGCTGGGGACATCCTCGCCACGACCGTTGCCGTACTCGGCGGTCATCTGCTCGACCAATACTTGTAATTGGGTGATCTTTTCTTCGGATACAAAATCGATCAGCGGGGAATACACCTTATCTTCCGAACCGACAACACTGGCAATTCCTAACGCATGGGTGTAATCCATCCCTAAAACAACGTTCATCGTCAGGGCAATAGTATGCGGATTCTCCACCTGGGCCAGATTCACTCCAACTTCATAGACTACCTTATTGGCAGCCAGGATGTCGCCGTTGCGATCCATGATCAAGCCGCGAGCCGGTTCGAGGATCTCTTCTTGCCCGGTGTATCCCTTATGCCAATCCTCAAAAATAACTTTATTCTTTTCATCCAGCTGGATGTGCACCAGCTGATAAGCAATAACCAGCGGGATGAGGGTTAACAATCCACCCAAAATGTAGTAGCGCCAGAGGTTATTTCGGTTCATTGTCTGCTCTCCAACGCAGGAAAGAGGATTTTCATAATATGCCGCCGCAGCCAGGGAAACAGCGGCTCGGTATATTCTGCCGGGCGCACCGGTGCGCTGATGACCGCCCGCTGGTAGCTGGGTGCCAGCACGGCCGGCTGGCGCTCCACATACCCCGGCGCCAGGATATAGATCGCCTGATCCATCTGGATCGGCTCAAACCCCAGCTCACGCGCCCGGCGTTGCATCTGGTCGGCAGATAATAACTCCCCCAGGTAAGACTGCAGCCCGGCATTCTCACGTTGCAAGCGTGCAATATCAAACTGCATATCCTGGATTTCGCTGCCCACCGTGGAGGCTTCTGCGTTGACCCTCAGGTACAGGCCGGCAAGCAGAGCAGCAAACACCAGCACAAGCAGAAACGGCACAAGGTACTGCATCTGCTTGCGCCAGGGCGCCTGGGAATAGGCATGGGTTAGGCTCTCGATTCGCTCCATATCAGTCTTCCGTACCAACCTTGATTTTGATCATATTTCCTGCGTATCTTAATTTGCAAATAACGTGCCAGTACCTGCCCAGAGTGAACAAACTTACAGGGTCTAATCTTTCGCTTCGATTTTTTCAGCAACCCTCAAGCGGGCGCTGCGTGCCCGGGGATTCCGCTCGATCTCCGCCTCCTGCGGCCGGACGGGGCGCCGGGTAATTTCTATCAATGTCGCCCGGTGCCCGCAGGTGCAAACCGGCTGGCGGGGCGGGCAGATGCAATCCTGGCTCTCGCGGCGCAAGTATTGCTTGATGATGCGGTCCTCCAACGAGTGGAAGGAGATCACCGCCAGTCGCCCTCCTACCTTTAGAAGAGAGACTGCCTGAGGTAAAACTTCTTCGATCGCCTCCAGCTCCCGGTTGACTGCGATACGCAGCGCCTGGAAAGTACGCGTCGCCGGGTGAAGCCGGCTTTGCCTGGAGGATTTGCCCGCCGGGAGGGCACGCAAGACAACCTGGGCCAGCTGGCCGGTCGTTTCAACCGGTCGAGCTTTGATTATTGCTCGGGCAACCTGGCGGCTCTTCGTCTCCTCTCCATAGCGGTAGAGGATATCTGCCAGATCCGTTTCCGGAAGTGTGTTCACCAGAACAGCGGCCGTGACCGGGTTGCGGGGATCGAAGCGCATATCAAGTGGCGCATCCGCTTGGAAAGAAAAGCCTCGCTCCGGACTATCCAGCTGCATCGACGAGACGCCCAGGTCGAGCAGGATGCCGTCTACCGCGTCCCAGCCTAACCTGCCGGCTGCCGGGTGCATCTCGGTGTAAGAACCCTGGACAATGGAAGCGCGCTCACCGAAGACAGCCAGCCGTTCACGGGCCAGGCTTAGCGCCTGCGGGTCAACATCCAATCCCAACAGCTGCCCATCGGGTGAGCTGGCCTGCAGCAGGCCGGCGGCATGTCCCCCGGCGCCAAGCGTGCCATCTATAAAAAGACTGCCCCGACCGGGTTGCAATGCGTGTATAATTTCATGGTAAAGAACGGGTTGGTGTGGATCCGGACGATTCCCAGCCATGCTTGCAACTTAGCTGGTGGTCAGATCCAGAGCGGAAAATCGCCGTTCATTCGCATCGGCATCTTCAAGAAGTGCCATGCGTGCCGACCATAGGTTGGGCGACCAGAGCTCAATCCATATACCTGTCCCGGCCATCACAACATCTTCCTGGATGTCGGCCATGTTGCGCAGGTTTTGGGAGATCAGGATACGCCCGGCTTTATCGATCTCAACCCGTTCGGCGGTGCCAAAGACCAACCGCCGCAAATCGCGCGTGCTGGCGTCTGCTGTATTCATGGTCAGGAGTTTCTGCGCGATCGACTCAAATTGTGGCGAGGTGAGCAACAGGAGGTTGTGGTCCATACCGAACATGACATAAGCGCCGTCAGATTGCAATAAATCCCGAAAGCGAGCCGGGATTGTCAGGCGCCCTTTGTC
>JBFYSP010000080.1:0-6951 GCA_041301395.1 Anaerolineae bacterium | reverse complement strand
CGGGCCAAAGAGTTACGCAAGCATATGACTCCCGCCGAGAAGAAGCTCTGGCAGTGTCTGCGGGCTGACAGGCTGGAAGGTTATCATTTCCGCCGGCAGCAGATCATCGGCAGGTATATCGTGGATTTTTTCTGCTATCAGGCGGACCTGGTTGTGGAGCTGGATGGTGCGGTTCACCTGGAACAGGTGGATTACGATGAGGAGCGTACACGCTGGTTAGAATCTGTGGGACTGAAGGTGTTACGCTTTTCCAATCGAGAGGTTTTTGGCGAACTTGAGACGGTGCTGGGGGTAATTTGGGAGGCGTGCCGCGCGGCGAGATAAGCGCGGCTTCCTCTTTCTCATCCAATTATCAATTTCCTCCCTCTCTCGAATAGTATAATGTAGAGTAACTTTCTCGCAATTCCCCCTATCCCCGGGCCAGCGAGGGCAAGGTAAATTTGTCTGGGGATTTTTGTCCCTTTCTAGGAGTAATTGATGCGTAATCGTTCCCGAATCCTGTTCTGGCTGAACGGGCTTGTCCTGGCAGCCATGGTACTTAGCCTGGCGCCCCCGGCTGCTGCACCCCAACATGCCTCCGCCGCGCCGTTAGAACGGTTAATGAAGGAAGCCGGGCTGAGCGCCCCGCTTTCGGGCGACGCCTCGCTGGTAGGGCAGGTTATCGGCGCCCCGCAGGTTCTCCCCGGCATGGATTCGCCTCCACCTGCCGATCAGGCGGTGGTAGCCGATGCGCGCATCCCAGCCTGGGAGACACGCTTCAATACGAATGCCGGCGTGCAATTCATGGATCCGCAAGGGCCGCCGCCCGGACTATCCCCGACTGGCGCACAGGTTCCGGTCAGCGGCTGGCGCTCATATAACTTTGGCGGGGCCACCGCTATTCGCGGCATCGCCGCTGCGCCGGATGGGCGCGTGTTTGTAGGCACAAATGGCGCCGGGCTGAGGCTGTTCTATCACAATCCCGACGGCACCAACGCCTGGACGACGATTTCAGCCTCCGCGGGTGGATTGGTCTCTAACCACATTACCGATTTGGGCATCAGCGGCGATTATCTGATGGTGGGCACCAGCGGCAGCGGGATTTCTATGATGAACCTGTCCACCAACGCCTGGACGACTTACAATACCGGCAACAGCAACCTGCCATCCAACTTCATCAACCGCATCAACGCCGTCCCGTCGGTGCCTGGCGCCGAGGAGTTTTACGCCGGCACCTTCAACGGCGCCTGGTGGTGGGTCAACGACCCATGGGTAGGCATTGGCAGCCAGGCCTCTTTGGTCGGCTACGACGTCACCCAGGTGATTTACAATGTGGTCAATGGCACGCGCTACGAATATTACGCCACCGCCACCGCCTTATGGCGCTATAACGGCGCCTGGGCACAGGTCTTTGGCGGCGGGGCGTGCACCTTTTCCAGCGCCAACGCCATGGCGGTGGATAATCAGAATGGGCTGTGGTTCGCCGCCTACGATTATGCCCCTGGCGCGCCCGAACTAGAGTCACCCGCAGCGCTTGATCCAATCACCGGCCAACCGGTTGCTCCCGCCAGCAGTGGTGAAGCCCCCGGCGCGCCCGAACTAGAGTCGCCCGCAGCGCTTGATCCAATCACCGGCCAACCGGTTGCTCCTGCCAGCAGTGGTGAAGCCCCCACTGCACGTTTTCCAAAGGGGGTATGCCGCTACTACAACGGCGCCTGGACGCTGTACAACACGGTCACCCCGGGCCTGCCCAGCAACTTTGCCACCGATCTGCGCGCCGACCAGGATGGGCGCATCTGGATGGCCTTCTCGGATTACGGCGGGGCTTTCGGGGGGGCGGCCGTGTGGGACCAGGGCACCTGGCTGGTTTTCAAGAAGCAGTACGGCGATCCACTTTTCAGCCACCAGGTAAATTTTGTGGCTCCGGCGGGTGAATCCGTGTGGTTCGGCTATCCGGATACGCAGGCCGTCACACAGTATTCCAACAACTGGGCCAGCTTTGGCTCCGCTGCGACCGGCGGCACAGGCGCTGTCACCAGCATCTTCATCGACAGCACCGAGACCTACGTTGGGCGGGGCACCGGGGTGGTTTATCACAACGGCACCAGCTGGATCAGCCGACCCATCGCCGGCAACACCTCGCCGATCAGCCGCATGGCGCGCCTGAACAACCTGTGGGTGGCGACGCTTGGCAACGGCATCTATGAGTACGACGGCACGAACTTTCTGCCGCATACCACCGTGGAAGGACTGGCCTCCAATGACGTGCGCGATGTGCTCGTTGACCAGAACTTCCGCCTATGGGCGGCTACTGCCGGCGGGTTGTCGCTGCGCACCAACGGCTACTGGCTGAACTTTGACACCACCAATACCCCGCTGCTCACCAATGATTTGACCGTCCTGACGGCGGACAGCACCGGGCGTATCTGGATCGGCACAAATGGCAGCGGGGTCTTCATCCTTGACCCAGCCGCCGAAGCCGGCGCCAACGGCGCTCCACCCAGCGGCACCGGCTGGATGCAGTACACCAGCGCCGACGGCCTACCAGGCGATGTGATCACCGGCTTCGCAGTGCAGCCCAATGGCACCGTGTGGGCCAGCGGGCCTGGCGGGGTGGCCTTCATGGACCCTGTCACCAGTGTGTGGGCCAGCGCCACCAACCTGTATGCCACTGCCATTGCCAGCGATCCATCCGGACGCATCTGGCTGGGCAGCAAGGATGGACTGTGGCGCTGGGCGGGCGGCCAATGGACCGTCCACCGCACCAGCAGCTCCCTGCTGGACAGCAACTGGATCCGGACAGTCGCCGCAGATGGGCTGCGCACCTGGACCGCCAGCGGCGGCAATGTACAGGCCCGGGCGGATTTCAACGGCCCAATCGGCTTTTTCGTGCCAGTGGTCTCCAGTTTCACGCCCAGCGCGGGCGTGGTGGATCAGATCATCACGATTAACGGCAGCGGTTACGACGACCGCCAGCGCACCAACACCACCGTCAGCTTTGGCAACCTGAGCGACCCCTTCACCTACGGCGACATCCAGTTAATAAATCCAGGCTCGATGACCGTCAAGCTGCCTCTCCTGGCACTGACCGGCAAGATCACGGTGCGCGCCAATCGACTAAACGGGGTCAGCGCGGCCAACTTCACCGTGCTGCCCAAGATCAAGAGCATCACTCCCACCTGCTCCGCCATGGGCGGTGAGATCGTGGTGGTGGGCAGCGGCTTTAACTCCAGCGGGCAGGCGGTTAACATCCAGGTTGGGGGCGGTCCGTGGCGCATTGCCGACGCCCAGAATCCCACCAGCGTGCGCTACCGCCTGCGCCCCGGCGACACCGACGGCACGGTCAAAGTGCGGCTGGGCGCTTCAGGATCAGTCTTCACCAGCAGCCAGCAGGTCACCATCGACAGCCCGGTCATCGACCAGGTCGGCATCCAGCAGGCTATCCAGGGTTTGCCGATGGTGTGGGCCAAGCGCACCCTGATCCTGCTTTCCATGCGCAGCTCGCGCGGGCTGTGCAGCTCGCGCATCGACAGAGGGCAGCTCGAATTCAAGCTCAAAAACGGCAGCACCCAGGTGGACTGGCAGTCCTTCCAGCCCACCCCCGCCGGGCTGACGATTGGTCCGGTAGCCCCCGCCCTGGGGGTCAATACCTCGCTCAGCTTTGTGATGTGGAGCCGCGAACTCTCCCGGCCCACCTTCTCGCTGAACGATTTCGACGGCGTGCGCCTGCGCCTGTACAGCGGCCCAGTTGAGGTGGTTACCTACGACATGCCACTCAGCTCGTTCTCCTTTTACGAAATGAACGGCAAACGCCAGATTCTGAACGCCTACGTGTACAACACTGCCAATGTTAGCAACTCCGATTGGGACATTTTCTACCGCAATGCCAACAAAGGGCTGGAGAATGTCGCCCGGGTGTACCCGCAGTCCGACCTGGGCGCCTATTATGGCAATCAAAAGTGGCTGACCTGGGCCTGGCGTACCATCGGCAGGACCGCTATGGTCGACTTGAGCGGAAGTACCGACTTTACCACGCTCAAGGAAGCCATGGAGGATATCCGCACCAGCGCCAACGACAATGGCGGCAGCTACGACCAGGGCATGGCGATTATCGACCCCACCTTACAGGTCGGCAGTACCACCGGCAAAGCCACCTACTCGTGCGGAAACATCATCGGCGACTGCGACCAGCGCAGCGCGGTGTCGTTCAATATCACCGGCGCTTTGTCGCCTACATATTTGCAGGAAGCCATCCACACCATGGGTTGGGTGAAGGACAGCTCAGCGAACTATGATTGGGCCAGCAAAGACAAAGCCCACTCACGCTACAACAATTACGACAGCAGCGGGAACTGCGTGCAAGGCATCACCTTCAGCCAGGCGCTGATCAACCAGATCGGCTATGCCGCCCGGACGGTGACCCTCGAATACGGTAACGCGCCGACCCAGTTCCTGTTTGCCGACTGCACGGAAGGACAGATGCCCACTAGCGCCATGTCCTACGCGCCGGGCAAAAAGGATACCAACGTCTTCCTGGAACCGCTGGATTATCTCTACACCTTCGCCTACATCACCTACCTGGATCAGCTCGAAACCGCAGCCGGTGACCAGCCGGCCACCCATCAGGAGCTGCGAATTAACGGGCGCATCCTGGCCGCCGACCCGCATACGGTCACCATCAGCATGTCTTACCTGGCTGCTTCCGGCGGCACACTCAACAGCCCTACCCCCGGCAGTCCCTACCACCTCGATTTCCGCGCTGCGGGCGGCGCTTCCCTGGGAACTTTCCCCTTCGACATCGGCGGACCAGACACCCACGGGCTGACGGAGAGTGATTACCGCTTCAGCCTGCGCGTCCCTTTCCCGGATGCCACCACCAGCGTCGCCATCGTCCATGAAGGCGCCGATCTCTGGACCGTCCCGGTCAGCAGCAACCCGCCAACGGTATCCTTCACCAGCCCGGTGCAGTTCCAGAGCTACAACGCCGATACACCCATGCCCATCGCCTGGAGCTCGAACGACCCGGACGGCGGTACGCTCAGTTTTATCCTGGAATACTCCGCCGATGACGGCGTTACCTGGCAGACCATCACCACCGGCTTGAGCGGCGGCACGTTCGACTGGCTGCCCAGCTTTGCGCCGGTGGGCACCTCGCGCCTGCGCATCACCGCTTCGGACGGCTTCAATACCGGGCAGGCCGTTTCGGAGATCTTCTACATCCAGCCGACGAATCCGGTCGCCATCATCCAGTCGCCGCTTGACGGCGCGCAGATCCTGGAAGGCGGCGAGATTACCTTGCTGGGGGATGTGATCGCTTCCGACAGCAGCGACCCGGTGCAGTACGACTGGTACTACGATGGCAGCTACTTCGCTACCGGGCAGGTGCAGGGCGGTCCGGTCACCGATATCGGCCCGCACACCATCGGCTTGCAGGTCATTGCCAACGGGCTGCCCAGCGCCATGACTAGCATCTCCTTCACCGTGGTGCCGGACACCGACCGTGACGGGCTGTCCAATGACTACGAGCAGGCTTACGGCATCAATCCGCTGGACCGCTCGGACAGCGCCGCCGACCCGGATGGCGACGGTCTGCAGACTCTCGTTGAGCAGCAGATGGGCACGCTGCCCAACAACCCGGATACCGACGGCGACGGCGTGGACGACGGCGCCGAAATAGCGCTCGGCGGCATGCCCAACGATCCAGCCGTTACACCCCCGCCCACGCCGCTTTTGCAGGTGGGCGCCGATTTGATGGGTTTCGACTACATCCAGGGCGACGCCCTGCCGGCTTATGCTTCGGTGTGGGTCACCAACGGCGGCGCTGGGACTTTGAATTGGAGCGTGCAGAGCGATTCCGCCTGGCTGACAGCCCTGCCGGGTGGCGGTACTGCCCCCAGCGAGCTGCAGATCACGGCCGACCCCAGCGGCCTCTCGCCGGGAGAATACTTCGGGACACTGACCGTTAACGCCCCCGGCACCGCCGGCAGCCCGCACGTGATCAACGTGTTCCTGCGGGTGTACGATGCGAACGGCAATGGAACTGTGACTACCTACCTGTATCTGCCGGTGGTTGTGCGGTGAGGCGGGCCTAGCCCCAGGTTCCCCCCTGGTCGCACCGCTCCGTGGTGCGACCGCAGCAGGGACGCTCCGCGTCCGGACCGTGGACGCAGCGACGGCAGCGCCTGGGGGCTGGTCAACCCGCGCTGATTGGATTAACTACCTTCTATATGACATTGGCGATAGCAGCCCAGCCAGCGCCCCGATCGATGCCGAGCTGATCGAGACCAGGGCGGTCAGTAAGGCGGTGGCATCGGTGACATCGAATGCGACCACCAGGATGGCGCCGATGACCGCCAGGACGGCGACTGTTCCGATAATCGCCACCACCATGCGGTAGATCATCTTGTCGGCTTCCAAAGCCGGCGCGGCCGGCATGTCATCGCCTACTTCCCGAGCCAGCTTGAGCAGCTCTGTAGATGGGTCTTGCTGCGCTTTAGCCCAGATCTCCGGATCGCTCAAGAGTCGTTTTACCAGTTCGTCGGCCGATCGAAATTCCTTTGGCATTTCCTGTTGTCCTTTCCCTTGCTGTGCCTGAAATTGCATATCTGTATGAAGTTGGTCAATTTTAAGGATGTTTCCCGCTGGTGTCAACCGCGGCAGGGGAGTTGGTTACACCTGGTTACAACGGCTGCGAATCTGTGCGTCCAGTCCAGACCAGCGGAGAGTCGTCGCCAGGAGGATGGCCGTCCACGAATACACGCATGGCGTCTTCACCGGTCGGAGCGTATTCGTGTGCGTACTGAAAAAAGGGGTGACGGGAAGGGAAAAATTTAATATAATGATGCATCCTACTCGCGAGAGGCACAACATGTACCGAAAGAACCAGCGTACGCAACAACCCCTACTATTGAGTGATGTGAATGACCTGCCAGAGCGGTCGCAGAAACGGCTAAAGGCGTCGTGGGCAGGTAC
>JBFYSP010000095.1:0-2820 GCA_041301395.1 Anaerolineae bacterium | reverse complement strand
TGGCGAAAGCCTGCGCCTGGGGCTGCTGGTTGGCAAGGTAAAACAGCCCGACACAAGCGGCAATCACAACTGTGACAAAAGCAGCCGGTTGCAGCTTTCCAGAAACCCCGGCGCGCAGCTGTAACATGCGCCACCAGGCACGAATGCTCAAGTATGGCACTGCAATCGGTGTGAGCACCAGCAGCGTGGCGGTGTAGAGCAGCAGGATAAACCCTAAAATGCTGAAGGGCAACATCAAGGGGGTTTCTCTCAGGATTTGCTCCAACGAGCGGACCAGGTCGCGCAGGATTTGCGGTATGTTGGCCAGCACATTCACCAGCCCGCGCAGCGCTTCAACTCCTAAGGGGATGGCATAGAACATAATCCAGACGGCTGCATACAGGCTCACCAGCATCATGAGCGTCAGGCCGCCCAGACGCACCCATTCGGCCCAGGCACTCCGGCTGCCGGCTCGTGAGTCGAGCAAGTACCAGAGGAACCCAGCCATTCCCAATAAAGCAATCGCCATTAATGCTGCCGTCCCGTTGGTTGCCTGTCGAATGGCAAAAAAGCGCACTGCCAGCATCAACATCAACGGACCTTCGATGACGTAGCCCAGGGCGAACAAACGGCTGGGAGAGCGACGGAGCACGGTCAATCCCAGGACGACCGCCGCCACCGGTATGCTCGCTAAAACCAGACCAAATAATAAGAAAGTAGCCTGGATGGTGCCTACCCGGACTGCAGTGAAGATTTCCGGCAAAATGATGGGTGCAAAGCCAAACGACATGAATGCCAGGAAGATCAGGTTCCACGACCAAAACAGGGCATACTGTACCACTTCCAAGCGGGTATAAGGTTTAGAGGCGGTTTGCGGGGTAGCGTCCATCTTTTCCTTCCTTGAGCTCACCTGGATCAAGGTGAGCCGGTTTGCAGCCCATTCTGTACGGATTCGCCTAAGGCAGCAAATAATGCCCGGGCCTCATCGCCTGACGGGTCGACCGGGTCGTCGAATAATACCGTGACCAATACCCAGGGTTGGGGCTGGGGCTGCATATCGTCCCAAATGCGGACGGCATAATCGTCGGTAACCCGTTGATTGGATTGCAGCCAGTAGCCGGCTGTATAGAGTGGTTTCGTGTCGCCGGGTTTCCCCAGGGTAAGCCAGCGCAGGGGAAAATCAGGGCTCGCCATAAACAAGCGGGATTCCTGGACATTTAGTCCATATACCGTGAAGCATCTTTCCGGACGGTGATGGGAGCGCCAGGTATCGCTGGCAACCAATAACAGCGAGCCACTCAAGCCCTGCCTTTCGAAGCGCCAGCGTGTGCCGCTCACAGGGATCGATCCGCCATCCGACAGCCAGTCGACCTCGGCGGGGGTAAGCGGCCAGCTTTGAATGACCATATCCGCAGGGAAATCCCAGGCGAAAGAGGCCGCGCTGGCCTGTTGAGGGCGTGGAGCGTACAGGATAATTAGCACAACCAATGCGGCGGCTAAGGCGGGCGCCAGCCATCTTGGCCGTATCGGTGAGGACAGGCGCTCACCTGCGTGGTCGGCACTGGAGCGCCCCGTCCAGCGTAAAAGCACCACGGCAGCCAGGCATGCTGCCAGGAAGCCCATGATCCCCAGCGGAACATGCAGCATCTCGGCCAGCAAGCTCCAGCCGGCTACCTGCCCTACCAGTACCAGCACTGCTACCCGCGCCAGGTTGGCAGCCAGCAGCAGGAGCGCAAATCCAATCACCGCCAGGATCCAGCGCCGATTAATGGGGCGGTGCTCGATCCAGGTCGCAGCCAGGATGAATAACCCGCCGCTCCACAGGCTCTTCACACCACTGCACGGGCTATCCACCTGCGAGAGGCCATTTTCGAACACCAGGATAGTATCCACACCCATGTTCGGGATGCCCAGGGCGGCTATTCCCTGGCTTACGATGCGGGCGGTTGCCAGGCGCAAGGGATAGCCGATGAAAGTATCCATGTGCTCACCAAATGGCAACACGCCTACTAAGAGCAAGGCTGCCGGTAAGCCGGCACGCCAACTGCGCGGCTCCATCCACAATCCCAGCAAGCCATAGGTGGCCAGTCCAAAAAGCGAAGCAGAAAGCGTGTTGATCTCCAACCAGCGCTCGGCTGCGATGAAGGCAATCGCCCCGCTCAAAGCCAACGCTAAACCGACCGGATGCAGCTGGGGCTGGCTCAACATGGGGAACTTGAAGCCCTGGCGACGCACCTGCAGGACGATTAAGATCAAGATGGCCAGCAAGACAACCTGGTTGGTACGAAATTCCTGGCGGGTAAAAATTATGCCCAAATACGAGTAGACCGGACGAAACAGCCACAGCCAGAGCACGAGAATGATTGCATTGGCGACAAGTACCAAAAGCAACTTAAAAGAGGTGTCTCGAGTTGCGTGCGGAAAGATAGACATCTTGATGAGGCTGGTGGATAGTCAGTCCGAACTGCCTGGTTGAATTCCCGATGAAGAGAACTTCCCACGAGAAGGTCTGCGAGCCAACAAGCCGGGCAGCAGCAAGGCGGCTGCCATCAAAACCCAGGAAAGCAGCAAGCGCCCGCCTACCGAAGTGGTGAATCCATCCAGCAGGCCTACGAACCCACCGGAGGTGATCGAGGCTGAGATATCGAAAGTGACCACTCCCACGGCCAGGGTCAGGCAGGCCAACAGTGCCAGGACACGCTGGGGTTGCGCCGAACTGCGCAGGAAGAACCAGATGCCGGTCAGCAGGATCAGCAGGCCGGCAATGGAATAACCTGCATGCAGATGGTGACTCTTGAATAAAACCAGCAGGGCAAAGATTGACTCGCCATACAGGATGTA